>NZ_JAWDIV010000013.1:0-222133 GCF_032464655.1 Rhizobium sp. 25PS6 | reverse complement strand
GCACACACGGCATTCCGCCAAATATCGACCACCAAAAGGGCGGCGCCTACGCACCGCCCTCTATCTCATATCAACCCAAACTACTTCGCGTTCAGGAACTCGCCGACTTCCAGCAGGCTGAACTCGTTATTGTCGGCCTTGTCGACCGCGCGGCCGGCCGAGAAGGGCAGGTTGTTGTCGTTGCCGATGATGATGTGCGTGGCGTCGACACGGTCGACGTTTTCGATCGTCACGAACGGCATGTCGTAGACGCCGTCCTTGCTGCCGGCCTTCTTCTTGTTGTCGCTATCCTGGATGTTCATGAGGTCGATATAGCCGATCTTGCGGACGGCCTTGCCGACATTGGCGTCGTTGAACTCGATCTTGTAGACGCGCTTCAGCACGGCCGGAGCTTCGAAGCAATCCGGCTTCGGCTGCTTCGGGTCGGCGCAGGCCTTGTCCGTCGTGCCGGCGCCGTTGTCGCGCTCGATGACGAGAGCGCTCGTCTCGTCGAGCATGTTGAAGTCGCCGATCGACACACCCTTGTCCTCAAACGGATAGAACCAGCTGCGGCCGGTCCACTTCTTGGAAGCGACATCGAACTCGATGACGCGGACGGCGGTGTGGCCATCGATGGTTTCCACCGTGCCGTCATCCTTATAGATGGCGCCTTCGAGCAGGCCGTAGAGCTTGGCGCCGTCCTTCGACATGGCGAGACCTTCGAAGCCGCCGGAGCGCTTCAGATTGAAGACCGGCATCTTCGCGGCCGGGTTTGATGGAACCGAGAGAAGCGGATTGTCGGGCGAAAGCACCGGCTTGCCGTCGAGCGTCGTCGGGATGACGTCGGTGAGGCGGCCTGACATGTCGAACTTCAGGATGTAGGGACCAAATTCGTCGCCGAGCCAGAAGCCGTCGGCAACCGGCTGGATCGATTCGATGTCGAAGTCGGCGCCGGTGAGATAACGCGTGTCGGTGCCTTCGAGAACGATCGGGAACGGAGCGATCTTGTTCGGATCGGAGAGAAAGAGGTTCTTGACGACTTCAGCCTTGTTGCCAGCCCAGTCGAACTTCATCTGGTGCAGGAAGAGCATGGAGTCCGACGAGTTGGACTTCGAGCCGAAACCGTTGTCGGAGAGCGTCCAGAAGGTGCCGTCGGCCATCGTCTTGACGCCGGAGAAACCCTGGATCGGCTGGCCGTCGAAGGGAAGCTTCAGATCGGTGATGCGGGCGCCATCCTTGCCGGGAACGGTGCCGAGCGCTTCAGTGCGTTTCCGGTCCGGCGTCGTAAACTTGCCGGAATGCTTGAGGAATTCGGGGGCGTCGGCCGGCGCCGGAACCATGGTGTTGGCAGGCAGGATCGCCTGGCCGGTGAGCTTGGCCGGGAACTGCTGCTGGTCGGCCGAAGCGGAGCCCGCGACCAGGATGAAAAGCGATACGGAAGCAAAAAGGACGTTCTTCATAATATCCCCGTGGAACGGATTGCAAAGGCCTTCCGCTTAGCAGGGCTTCCGTGTCAGCGAATTGACGGTTGGGTGAAGCTTTGGTGACGTGAGGTTAAGACCGTGCTCAGCCGTGCAGAATGACCGCCGGCGTGTTCAGCACGGTGACCGCGCGCGAGGAAAGCGCCATGACCCCGAGCGCCTGGCCGCGTCCCTTCACCGCATGGGTGCCGAGATCCTCGCAGGATATGTCGTCGGGAAATTTCATGCGCCTGGCAAGCTCGCTGGAGATCAGCACCGATCGGTTCAGACTGCGGCAGAGCGTCTCCAGTCGGGCAGTGGTGTTCACCGTATCGCCGAAATAGCTGATCTTGTGATGGTCGACGCCGATTTCGGCAGTGATGATCTCGCCACCGTGGAGGGCG
The DNA here is from genome assembly GCF_032464655.1 of Rhizobium sp. 25PS6. Taxonomy (NCBI): domain Bacteria; kingdom Pseudomonadati; phylum Pseudomonadota; class Alphaproteobacteria; order Hyphomicrobiales; family Rhizobiaceae; genus Rhizobium; species Rhizobium sp. 25PS6. The sequence goes on along the minus strand of NZ_JAWDIV010000013.1, from coordinate 220,290 downwards.
GCGCGGAGCTTCGGCACCTGCCCGTAATTCTTTCGCCAGCCGGCGGCATTGGCTTCGATATCGGCGAGGATATCGAAGATGCAGCGCACGCAACGCGCATCCTTGACGCCGCGGGCAAGTGGCCAGGTGATGATCGCAGCATCGCCGACATAGTCGTTGATCATGCCCTTGTTACGCCTGACGGGCTCGGCGAAGGTCGCAAACAGCGAGCTCAGCAGTTGTTGCGCCCTGAGGTCGCCGTGCTTCTCGGCAAAAGCCGTCGAATCGACGAGGTCGATGAACAGGAAGACGCGCTCTTCCTTGACCGGATTGCGGTAGCGGCTGATGAGCATGCTGAGGAAAACTTCACGACCAAGCAGTTCCCGCACACGCAAGACGAAGATCAGCATCGTGCAGACCGCAAGCGCATAGAGGAAGACTTCGAACGGCATGATGACGAGGTCGAAGAGCGACACCGGCTTCACCATGCCGAGCCACCAGAGCAGCAGGCCGGCGCAGGCAAAGCCGATGCTCATCAGGATTTCGTAGATCAGCAGCTCGGTGATGATGAAGGCGAAAGTCGGCAGCTTCTGGATGCGCCTGTAGAGTGCTCGAAACAGCACCTTGCGCTCGAAAGCGAGGATCGGCATGCCGATGAAGAGTGCGAAGATCGCCCCGATGATCGGCGTCTGATTGGAGTAGAACATCAGATCATAGATGACGCCGCTGGCCGCAAGGACGATCGTGATCAGGATCCAATTCTGTGTCGGAGATATTTCCCGCATGCCGCCTCTGCGCCGTGATGTTTCTTCCCGCCATTGTTTCAGGCCGGAAAAAACCGTCAAGCGAATTCGAAATTACAGCGCCGCGCGTCTTTTTCAGACGCGCGGCGCTGTGGCATTTGAATGACTGCATAATCTATCCTTAAATCGATGCCGATTTAAGGCGTGATGCAGTCGCCTCAGAGGCTGACGGTTTCGACCTTCCGGTCGACGAAGCGCAGAGCGATCGCGCCCTGGATCAGTTGCAGTGCCGGCTCGCCGAAAAGATCGCGCCGCCAGCCGTGCAGGGCAGCGACTTCGGCCTTCTCGCCCTCGGCGGCGATCTTGTCGAGATCTTCGCTATTGGCGATCACCTTCGGCGCCACGCCGTGTTTTTCCGAAATCAGCTTCAGCAGAACCTTCAGCAATTCGACGGCAGCAGCGGCCCCTTCGGGCGCCTGCGCCTGGCGTGGCACATGCGGCATATCGGCCTTCGGTAGAGCAAGAGCGGTGTTGACGGCCTCGATGACCGCGGCGCCGGAAGTCGAACGCTCCCAACCTTTCGGAATGGTGCGCAGACGGCCGAGCGCCTCGGTATCCTTGGGCTGTTGCTGGGCAATCTCGTAGATCGCATCATCCTTCAGCACCCGCGAACGCGGCACGTTGCGAGCCCGCGCCTCGCGTTCACGCCAGGCGGCGACAAATTTCAGGATCGCCAGCTCCTGCGGCTTGCGCAGGCGCATCTTCAGCCGCTGCCAGGCATCGTCTGGATGCATGTCGTAGGTTTCGCGCGACTCGAGAATGTCCATTTCCTCGGAGAGCCAGGAGATGCGGCCTTCGCGTTCGAGTTCCGCCTTCAGCGACAGGTAGACGTCGCGCAGGTGGGTGACGTCGGCCAGCGCATAATCCAGCTGTTTGTCCGAAAGCGGCCGGCGGCTCCAGTCGGTGAAGCGCGACGACTTGTCGATATGGACGTTCTTGATGCGGCTGACCAACTGGTCATAGGAGACGCTGTCGCCGAAGCCGCAGACCATGGCGGCGACCTGCGTGTCGAAGATCGGATGCGGTATGAGATTGCCGCGATTGAAGATGATTTCGATGTCCTGGCGCGCAGCATGAAAGACCTTCAGCACCTTCGTATCGGCCATCAGCTCGAAGAAGGGGGCGAGATCGATGCCCTTGGCAAGCGGATCGACGAGGACTTCCGTCGTCGGACTTGCCATCTGGATCAGGCAGAGCTCCGGCCAGAAGGTCGTTTCGCGCAGGAATTCGGTGTCGATGGTGATGAAGTCTGACTTGGCCAGCTCTTTGCAGGCGGCCGCCAAATCGGCGGTGGTTTCGATCATATCAATTCATTCGCAAGGAAAAGGTCGGTTAAACCTTCCTTCTCCTTTCGGTTCGATATGTCAATACAACAGCATACGCTTCGAGCATTGCTGGCTAAGAATCACGTCCAAACTGAGGCACGGCGGCAATCGCGGTGAAAGTGCAGGCAGTCTCAGCTTACCCTGAGATAGCTCGTCATTCCCGTCTTCTGGTGCTCGATGATATGGCAATGCAGCAGCCAGTCGCCGGGATTGTCGGCGACGAAGGCAAGCTGCACTTTCTCGTCCGGCTGAATGAGATAGGTATCGGAGGTGAGCGGCATCACCTTCCGCATCGAGGAGGAGATCACCGTGAAGCTCATCCCATGCAGATGGATGGGATGCGCATGCGGCGTGGTATTCTCCAGATTGAAGACATAGCTCTTGCCGAGCTTCAATTCCGCAAGCGGCGCCGTCGGATCGGGCGTGTCGCCCGGCCACGGCATCTTGTTGATGGCCCAGAAACTGTAGCCGAGCGTGCCGCAGATGCTTTCGGCGCTAGCATTCTCGGCAGTGGCGCTCAGCACCAGTGGGATCTGCTCGGCAGCGGTTAGATCGGCCTTCGGGACGGGGTTGTCGACAAGCGGCCCAAGATCGCCGATGGCGCGCTTCAACGACGATCCGATCGCGCGCAGGCTGGCGATCGTCTTCGGCGCCGTGCCGCGGATATCCTCCAGCGTCGCGACCGTGCCTTCACCATCAGGCATGCGCACGGCAAGATCGAGCCTTTGACCCGGTCCGATCTGCAGGAGGTCGAGGGAAAAACGCTTCGGCACCGGATTGCCGTCGATCGCAATCACGGTGGCGTCGGCGCCTTCCATCTTCAGCGAGAAGATCCGCGTCACGTCGGTGGCGGCAATGCGCAGCCGCACCAGACCGCCGGCCGGCGCGTCGTATCGCGGTTCCTGGTGCCAGTTGGCGGTGCGCACCGTGCCGTAGGTGCCGGTCTTGGCAGCGTCGCGCGGCCGGAAGGGGGCGATGAATTGTCCGTTGCCGCCGAGCCGCCAGTCGCGCAGGTTCAGCACCACCTCGGCATCGAATTGCGGATCGGCCGGATCTTCGACGACGATGACGCCTGTCATCCCATGCCCCATCTGCGTCAGCGTGTTGCAATGCGGATGGTACCAGAAGGTGCCGGCATCGGGCGGCGTGAAGGCATAGTCGAAGCTGTCGCCGGTATAGACGTAAGGCTGCGTCATGAACGGCACGCCGTCCATGCGGTTGTCGATGCGAAGCCCGTGCCAGTGGATCGTCGTCGGCTCGTCGAGCCCGTTTTTCAGCCGCGCCGCATAGGGCCGCCCCTTCCTCATCCTGAGAATCGGCGGCATGCCGTCATGGCCCCAGCTCATGATATCCCTGGTCGGTCCCGCCTCGGTCAGCATGGCTTCGGTCTTCACCGCCGTCAGCTGCTGCGGCTCGGGAGCCGCCTCGGCAAACCCGAATTTGCCGGCAATGCCGATGCCGACGCCATAAGCGCCCGCAACGGCGGATGCCTTCAAAAGGTTGCGTCGGCTAAGGAGAGGCATGCGGATGCTCCACGGTGAGAATGCCGATCCTTTTAAAGTTGACCGGCGGCTTCAGCAATACGGGAAGCGCGGCCAAACTGCCGCAGCATACCGGTCGCAGCCTCGCCATAAACGCGTGTCAAACGCTCGGCCGTGTGCGCCAAGCCTTGACAAATCGGAGCGTCCATGCGCTTTTCCGCCCGATTTTCTTGTCGGCGCTTGAGGGTCTTGGAACCCTTGCTGCCGTCTTAAGCCACATGCCAGGATTTGAGATCATGCATCGCTATCGCAGCCACACATGCGCCGCCCTCCGCAAGTCGGATGTCGGCTCGACCGTCCGTATCTCCGGCTGGGTTCACCGCGTTCGCGACCATGGCGGCGTTCTCTTCATCGATCTTCGCGACCATTACGGCATCACCCAAGTGGTCGCCGATCCGGACAGCCCGGCCTTCAAGATGGCGGAAACCGTGCGCGGCGAATGGGTCATCCGTATCGACGGCCTCGTCAAGGCGCGCACTGAAGATACCGTCAACAAGACCATGGCAACGGGCGAGATCGAGCTCTACGCTCAGGAGATCGAAGTTCTCTCAGCTGCCAAGGAATTGCCGCTGCCGGTCTTCGGCGAGCCGGACTATCCCGAAGACGTCCGCCTGAAGTATCGTTTCCTCGATCTTCGCCGCGAAACGCTGCACAAGAACATCGTCAAGCGCACCCAGGTCATCTCGGCCATGCGCCGCGAAATGGGCAATGTCGGCTTTACCGAATATACGACCCCGATCCTGACGGCCTCCTCGCCGGAAGGCGCGCGCGACTTCCTCGTGCCGTCGCGCATCCATCCCGGCACTTTCTATGCCTTGCCGCAGGCGCCGCAGCTGTACAAGCAGCTGCTGATGGTTGCCGGCTTCGACCGCTACTTCCAGATCGCGCCCTGCTTCCGCGACGAAGACCCGCGTGCTGATCGCCTGCCGGGCGAATTCTACCAGCTCGACCTGGAAATGAGCTTCGTCACCCAGGAAGACGTCTGGGACACGATGGGTCCGCTGATGACCTCGATCTTCGAGGAATTCGCCGAAGGCAAGCCGGTCACCAAGGAATGGCCGCGCATCCCCTATGACGAGGCGATCCGCAAATATGGCTCCGACAAGCCCGATCTGCGCAACCCGATCGTCATGGAAGCGGTCACCGAACATTTCGCCGGCTCCGGCTTCAAGGTTTTCGCAGGCATGATCGCCTCCAACCCGAAGGTCGAGATCTGGGCGATTCCGGCCAAGACCGGTGGTTCCAGAGCGTTCTGCGATCGCATGAATGCCTGGGCGCAGTCGACGGGTCAGCCTGGCCTCGGTTACATCTTCTGGCGCAAGGAAGGTGACAAGCTCGAGGGCGCCGGCCCGCTGGCAAAGAACATCGGCGAGGAGCGCACCGACGCGATCCGGACCCAGCTCGGCCTCGATGACGGTGACGCCTGCTTCTTCGTTGCAGGCGATCCGGCGAAGTTCTACAAGTTTGCCGGTGAAGCCCGCACCAAGGCCGGCGAAGAGCTGAACCTTGTCGATCGCGACCGTTTCGAACTCTGCTGGATCGTCGACTTCCCGTTCTTCGAATGGAGCGAGGAAGAAAAGAAGGTCGATTTCGCCCACAATCCATTCTCGATGCCGCAGGGCGGCCTCGACGCGCTTCAGAACCAGGATCCGCTGACCATCAAGGCGTTCCAGTACGACGCCGTCTGCAACGGCTTCGAAATCGCCTCGGGCTCGATCCGTAACCAGTCACCGGAAACCATGGTCGCCGCCTTCGAGAAGGTCGGCCTCAGCCAGCAGGATGTCGAGGATCGTTTCGGCGGCCTCTACCGCGCCTTCCAGTATGGCGCCCCCCCGCATGGTGGCGCCGCCTTCGGTATCGACCGTATCGTCATGCTGCTCGTCGGCGCGAAGAACCTGCGCGAAATCTCGCTGTTCCCGATGAACCAGCAGGCCCAGGACCTGCTGATGGGCGCGCCGAGCCCGGCAGCGCCGACGCAGCTGCGCGAGCTGTCGATCCGGCCGATCCCGCCCGTCAAGAAAGATTGAGATCGCCTGATCCCGAATGCAAAAGCCCGGCAATCGCCGGGCTTTTCTGCTTGGTTCGGTCGGTCACAATGCCGCGTAGATCGCCTCGCGAAGATCGACCGTGAATTTTCCCCACATGCCTTCAAGCGTCGTGTTGGTCAGCGCAACGACGGTCAGCCCATTGACCGGGTCGATGAACCAGCTATGGCCGTAGACGCCGCCCCATTTCAGCGTGCCCTTGGGGAAGGGGACGCCTGCCTCGGCCGGATTGGTGATGACCGACCAGCCGAAGCCAAAGCCGGAGCCGGGTTCGTGCCGCTGGCGCTGGCCGTCAGCCTGGTCCGTCGTCATCATCCCTACAGTTTCGGTCGAGAGCAGCGGTGCGCCACCCCTGCGGATGGTGTCGAGTATGGTCAGGATATCACCCGCCGTTCCCGCCATGCCGGCGCCGCCCGAATGATAAGAGGCGGGGTCGAAGATGCGGTTCGGCGCGAAGCGGATGGGACCCATCAGCGACGTCACCAGCGCAGTCTCGCCCATCAGCGCCGGTTCGGGTGAAGCGTCCATATAGGCCGCTGCCAGCCGGCTGTGGTCGCGAACCGAAAACGCGGTATCGGAAAGTCCAAGCGGTTTCGTCACCAGTTCGGCGACGGCCGCGCCCAGCGGCACGCCGGTTTCCGCCTCGATGACGCCGCCCAGAACATCCATGGCGACGGAATATTGCCAGTCGCTGCCCGGCGCGAAGCGCAGTGGCGTGCTGGCGATCCGCCGCAGGTTTTCGGCCAGCGGCAGCCCGGGTTTGTCGAGGCCGTCGGAAACGCCGGCGCGGGTATAAGAATCGTCCTCTTCGAAGAAGCTGTAGCTGAGGCCCGACGTATGGGTCAGCAGGTGGCGGATGCGAATGGTTGCTTCACTGCCGTCAGGCAGCCTCGGCCGGAAGTCCGGCAGCCATCTCGTCACCGGGTCGTCGAGCCCGATTCTTCCCTGCTCGACGAGCCGCATTGCGGCGATGGTGACGATCGGCTTGGTGATGGAGGCAAGCCTGAAGACGGTGTCCTCGCGCATCGCCAGACCGCTTTCGCGGTCGGCAAGGCCGGCGGCGCGGCGATGGACGATCTCTCCGTCGCGGGCGATAAGCACCACCGTTCCCACAAGCCGTTTGTCGTCGAGAGCACTTGTGATGGCCGCATCGACTGCAGCTGCAAGCGATGAATTCCTGTCGGCGTCTGCCATTTCGAGGGGAAGACTCATCAGATTAAACCTTCTATAATCACAATGACCGTTCCTGAATACAGAAAGCTGCCTCGAATTTCTAGAGTGATCATTGTGAAAAATAGCCGAGACGTGGAAAATTCTACCGCCCGCCGCCGCGGCCGTCCGCCGGCCTTCGACCGCGACACCGTTCTCTCGGCGGCGCGCGAGACTTTCTGGGCGCATGGATATGAGGGCGCCTCGATCGCCGATCTCACCGCCGCCATGGGTATCACGCCGCAAAGCCTCTATGCCGCCTTCAACTCGAAGGCCGATCTCTACCGCGCTGCGCTGGAGCAATACCGAGGGCTGGGCGCCGACACTTTTTCCGTGCTCGGCGAGCCGATCGACACCGTCTCCGCCTTCGAGCGCATATTGCGGGGCTCGGCTGAGATTTTCTCGGCGCCGGAGCATCCGAAAGGCTGCATGATCTCGACGGCCGTGCTGAACTGCGCCAGCGAGAACGAGGTGATCGCCGACCATGTTGCGGCGCTGCGCCGTCGGTCGCTGGACGCTTTCACGGCGAGGATCGAGCGTGGCATCCACGAGGGCGACATGAAGCCAGAGACGAACCCCCGCGCGCTGGCACGGTTCCTCGGTGCCATCATCCAGGGCATGTCGGTGCAGGCGAGGGATGGCGCATCGCTAGGGGAGTTGCTTGATATCGCAGTCCTCGCCATCGCCGAGGTCGCCCGTCATCGCGCATGAAAACGAAAAGGCCCGGCAGCACCGAACTGCCGGGCCTTTTCGCCGCGAGATCGAAGCGATCAGTCGTTGGCGGTAACCTTGACGCCAAGCACCTGCGGCAGCGTGTTCGGAGCGCCCATGGCGGCGCCCACGATCGTCGGGAACGGCACCGGCTTTTCAGGAGCGGCCTTGACGGTCAGGCTCTTCGGATCGTCGAGGAAGGTGTTGACCGCAGCCGAAATGGCGTTTTGCAGTTCCGGGATATTGAGCTGCGCCAGCATGATCGGCGTCATCGCCTTCAACGAATCCGCCATCTGCTTGCCGGATATGTTCTGCTGTGAACCGGCATAATCGAGCGCGCGCTTGGTGATCGAGGCGTCTTCGAAACGCACCTGCGCGGCCTCGAAGGACAACTGCTGCATCAGGCCGAGCATGGCAAGGCCAAGCGCTTGTTGCGACTCTTCCTTGTTCGGGTTGGCTTCGGATTGCTTCATCGCATCCTGCAGCGACTTCACGAAGGCCATCGTGTAGCCCGAGATCTTGAAGCCAAGGTTCAGCTTGCCGATGTTGGTGAAGTCGAAGGCGAATTCCGAAATGTCGATCGTGCCGGGGGCAAGTTCCCAGGCACCCTTCATGGTGATGTCGCCCTGGATGTGCTGCAGGGCCAGCTTCTCGATTGCGTCCTTGCTCTGCGGATCCTCGGCTTTGCTGAGATCGGCTTTCATGCTTTTGAAGGCGCCGTCGAAATCGAAGCCGGATTCGTCTTCGCGCAGCGTCAGGTTGACGTCGCTTTCGAGCACCGAGAACAATTCCGCCCCATCCTTGACCACCTTCAGCGGGCCGGTATGGGCAGTTTCGTAGAGCATCATGGTATCGAGCGTGTCGCCGCCCGGCGTTGCCGGGATCGAGATGCCGCCGAGCGTCAGCTCCTGCGCCGTGACCGTGACGCCGTCTTTCGTGGTGTTGATATCGGGGAAGGCGGCCTCTTCGATGTAATAGCCGCCATCCTCGTCTTCTTCGACGCCGGAAAGAGTGACTTCGCCAACGGCCAGGCTTTCGCCACCGGCCGATTTGACGCTGACATTCTTCAGCGTCGCGGTCGTGCCGTCGATATCGACGCTGTCAGCCGAAATGGTTCCGCCTTGTGCGGCATAGGCGGCATTGAGCTTCTTCAGCAGATCGGCACCGTCGAGAGCGAAAGCCGAGCCGGCAAGCGATAAAAAGGCTGCGCTCGACAGCATCAGCCGCGTTGTCCGGTAAAAGTTCATGGGGTGGTTCCTCTGGTGGCGTGGTGGCGGTTGGAAATCTGCAGTGACGCTACTACGGATTGGACCTGCTTTATATTTGCCGACCTCTAAATTTTTGTTGAGAGGAACGGCAAACGAAGTCCAAATTGCGGCGGCGCGTTTGTCTCATCCTTTGATGACGGTCCGAAGACTTCATCCACAGCTGCAATGGCCCCGATTCCTTGCCCGCCGGCCTCTTCTGAGCTAGTCAGAACCTATGGGACAAGAGATTTTGCCGCCTTCAGGCGGAGACGACGATCACATCCAGCCGGTCGACCTCAAGGCGGCGCTCGAGCAGCGTTACCTTGCCTATGCGTTGTCGACCATCATGCACCGCGCCTTGCCTGACGTGCGCGACGGGCTGAAGCCTGTCCATCGCCGCATCGTTTATGCGATGAACGAGATGGGGCTGAGGCCGAACTCGGCCTTCAGGAAATGCGCCAAGATCGTCGGCGAGGTGATGGGTAACTACCATCCGCACGGCGACCAGTCGATTTACGATGCGCTTGCCCGTCTCGCCCAGGATTTCTCGCAGCGCTACACGCTGGTCAACGGCCAGGGCAATTTCGGCAATATCGACGGCGATAGCCCCGCCGCTATGCGTTACACCGAATCGAAGATGACGGCGGTTTCCGAACTGCTGCTCGAAGGCATCGATCAGGATGCCGTCGATTTCCGCGACACTTACGACGAATCGAATTCCGAGCCGGTCGTCCTTCCCGGCGCCTTCCCGAACCTGCTCGCCAACGGCTCCTCCGGCATCGCCGTCGGCATGGCGACCTCGATCCCGTCGCACAATGCCCACGAGCTTTGCGATGCCGCCCTGCATCTGATCAAACATCCCGATGCGACCGTCGAAAAGCTCGTCGAATTCATTCCCGGCCCGGATTTCCCCACCGGCGGCATCATCATCGACAACCGCGAAAGCATTATCGAGAGCTACCGCACCGGCCGCGGCGGTTTCCGCGTACGGGCGAAATGGCAGACGGAAGATCTCGGCCGCGGCGGCTACCAGATCGTCATCACCGAAATTCCCTTCCAGGTGCAGAAATCGCGGCTGATCGAGAAGATCGCCGAGCTGCTGATCGCCCGCAAGCTGCCGCTGCTGGAAGATATCCGCGACGAATCGGCCGAAGACATTCGTGTCGTGCTGGTGCCGAAGACCCGCAGCGTCGATCCGACGATCCTGATGGAATCGATGTTCAAGCTGACGGAGCTCGAAAGCCGCTTCCCGCTCAACATGAACGTGCTCTCCATGGGCCGCATCCCGCGGGTCATGGCGCTGAACGAGGTGCTGAAGGAGTGGCTGGATCACCGCCGCGAAGTCCTGCAGCGCCGTTCGCGCTTCCGTCTGGCGGCGATCGACAGACGCCTCGAAATCCTCAGCGGCCTGCTGGTCGCCTACCTCAACATCGATGAGGTCATCCGCATCATCCGCGAGGAGGACGAGCCGAAGCCGGTGATGATGGCGCGCTGGGATCTCACCGACAATCAGGTCGAGGCGATCCTCAATATGCGGTTGCGCGCCTTGCGCAAGCTGGAAGAGTTCGAGATCCGCAAGGAATTCGGCGAACTCACCAAGGAGAAGGGCGAGATCGAGGCGTTGCTTTCCTCCGACGACAAGCAGTGGCAGACGGTCGCCTGGGAAATCGGCGAAGTGAAGAAGAAATTCGCCAAGGCGACCGAGGTCGGCCGCCGCCGCACCCAGTTTGCCGACGCGCCCGAGACCGATGAGGAAGCAATTCAGCAGGCGATGATCGAGAAGGAACCGATCACCGTCGTCATTTCCGAAAAGGGCTGGATCCGCGCGTTGAAGGGCCATATCGCCGATACGGCGGCGCTGACCTTCAAGGAAGGCGACGGCTTGAGGATCGCCTTCCCGGCGCAGACGACGGACAAGATCCTGATCGTCACCACCGGCGGCAAGGCCTTCACGCTCGGTGGCGACAAGCTGCCGGGCGGCCGCGGTCACGGCGAGCCGCTGCGCATCATCGTCGATATGGATAACGACCAGGCGGTGCTGACCGCTTTCGTCCATGATCCCTCGCGCAAGCAGCTGATTGTCTCGACCGCCGGCAACGGCTTCGTCGTTTCGGAGGCCGAGCTGGTCGCCAATACCCGCAAGGGCAAGCAGATCATGAACGTCGCGCTGCCCGAGGAAACGCAGTTGCTCGTGCCCGTCAGCGGCGACCATGTCGCCGTTGTCGGCGAAAATCGCAAGCTGCTGGTCTTCCCCTTAGCGCAAGTGCCGGAAATGTCGCGCGGCAAGGGCGTGCGTCTGCAGCGCTACAAGGATGGCGGCATTTCCGATGTCCGCTGCTTCGCGATATCAGACGGCCTCGTCTGGGAAGACAGCGCCGGCCGCACGTTCACGAAGAACAAGGACGAACTTGCCGAATGGTTGGCCGACCGCGCCACTGCCGGTCGCACCGTGCCCAAGGGCTTCCCGCGCAGCGGCAAATTCGCCGGCTGAGGCCTAAAAATTCCGCGCCCGACTCTTGGCGGGCGCGACAATTCCTCTATTTCACTCCTGTTACCAAAAATATGAACAGGCCGGCTCCGAAGGCGGACGGAATGGCCGTGGCCCGTGCGCTTGGGGAAAGTGCGCGCGCCATTAACGGAGGAAAATCGATGCCCGCCAGCACCATCAAATTGCATGTCAGCCACACCTACAAAGCGCCGCCCGCTGTCGTCTACGACGCCTGGCTCAACCCCGAAATCGCCCGCCGCTTCTTGTTTGCGACCGATGACGGTCATGTCATTCGCGCCGATATCGATCCGCGTGTCGGCGGCCGTTTCTTCGTCGTCGACCGCCGCCCGACCGGCGACGCTTTTCATCAGGGCGTTTTCCTGGAATTGAAGCGCCCGCAGCGCATGGTCTTCAGCTTTTCCGTCGAGGAGCATGATCACAATTGCGACCGCGTCGAGATCGACATCGAGCCTCTCGACGGCGGCAGTCGTCTGACGCTGACCCATGAAATGTGCGCCGAATGGGCCGAACAGGAGGAAAAGACCAGGAAGGGCTGGGCTCATGTGGTCGAGGGGCTTGGCAGGGAACTGGAGCAGCAGCAGTTCAAGGCGACGGGTTGAGCGGTATGCAGAAATCCCGCAGGAAGCGGGTCGCACCTTCTTCGTCGATCTCGCCGGCGGCTACCTCTAATACAAATGCAATAACCTGCGCGTTGTCGGCATTGATGACATAGCGGTTGATGTAGAGAAAGGTAAACGCCGCGAGATAGCCGGTACGCTTGTTTCCATCCACGAATGGGTGGTTTCTGACAATGGCATAGAGATAGGCTGCGGCGAGTACGAAGATGTCCGTCTCGCCGTATGCAGCCTTGTTAAGCGGGCGTGCCAAGCTGGTTTCCAATGCGTTGGCATCCCGCAGGCCAGCCAGACCGCCATGCTCGGCAATTTGCTCATCGTGCATATTTTCAATTGCTTGGCGGCTTAGCCACTTAAGCCGTATCATTTCGCGAGTTCGCGGAGTGCCACCCGATATTTTTCCATGCCGATGCGGGCTGCCCGCATTTGCTCGGCGAGATCGGCCGATTCCGGTACAAGCTGAATATTACCCTCGATCTCTCGCAGTTCGAGGCTGTCGCCGCTACTCAGGCCCAACCGCTGCAGCACCTCTTTAGGGATGATTACACCCTCGGAATTTCCGATCTTGCGGATTGTGACGTTCATCGCTTTGCCCTCTGTGGTAACGGAGTTATAACATCAAGTCGAGCAGACGACAATGTCTTAACCCGCCATTTGCCTGATGCTTCTTCTTTGCACCATCCAGACGGAATGCGCTGCGATCGCCATCACCAGGATGCCGCCGCCGACCAGCGTCATCGGCGCCGGCGTTTCCGCAAAGATCAGCCAGACCCAGATCGGTGCGAGCACGGTTTCGAGGAGGTAGAACATGCCCACCTCCGGCGCGGAGAGGTAACGCGGCCCGGTCGCCAGACACCAGAGGGCAAGCGGCATCATGACCGCGCCGTTAAAGAGGATCCAGGCCGGATGCTCGATCGAAAAACCGCCTGCCGGCATGATTAAGATCAGGCCGACCGCCGCCGGCAGCACCGTCGAAAGCAGCGAGACAAAGCCCATCTCCCGGCGCGATGCGCGGCTGATGGTGATGGCGGCGGCAATGATCAAGGCGGTAAGCAGCGCCATAATATCGCCGAAGAGATGGCCGCCCGAAAGCCCGTCCCGCACGATCAGGCCGACGCCGAAGATCATCGCCGCCATGGCGATCAGCGTTGCCAGCGCCGGCCGCTCCTTGAGGAAAATCCAGGAAAGAAGCGCGGCGAACATCGGATTGAAGGCGACGATGAAAAACGACATTCGCCGTCGAGGTGTTGAAAACGGCGAGAAGGAAGACCACCGTCGTCAGGCCGTAGAGCAGACCGGTGACGAGGCCCGGCCAGCCCGGCACCAGCAGCGGCCAGCGCCCATTGGCGATCCTGAGCACTGTGGCGACCAGAAGCGTCACGCCAAGGGTCGCGATGCTTCTCGCGGCCAGGATCGACCACAGCTCGCCGTCGGCGAGCCTCATCAGCGGGATATCCACGGAAAGCGCCAGCCCGCCGATCGCCGTCAGCAGCAGGCCCTTCCGATGGTCGGAAAGAGCGGTGGGGAACATTCAGTCGTGGGTGCTCTCGGGCATGGATGAGGGATCGAAGCGTTCCCAGCCGCGCGGGGTCAGATGCTCCTGCGGCTGGAAGCGCGTCTTGTAGTCCATTTTCCGCGACCCTTGAACCCAGTAGCCCAGGTAGACATGCGGCAGTCCCAGCGCTTTCGTGCGCCTGACATGATCGAGAATCATGAAGGTGCCGAGCGAACGCCGCTCGAGTGCCGGATTGAAATAGGAATAGACCATCGACAGCCCGTCGCTCATCGTGTCGGTCAGCGCAGCGCCAAGCAGCTCGCCCTTCGGGCGCTGCTCCAGTCCCGAGCCTTCCTCACGCAGGCGATATTCGATGATTCTCGTATTCACATGCGTGTCTTCCACCATGATGGCATAGTCGAGCACGGTCATGTCGGACATGCCGCCCTGCTGGTGGCGAAAATCGAGATAGCGTCGGAAGAGCGAATATTGCTCGCTGGAAGGCTGGGCTGCGAATTCGGTAGCGATGACGTCGGAATTAGCGGCAAGCACCCGCTTCATCGATTTCGTCGGTTCGAATTCCTCGGCGAGAATTCGCACGGAAACACAGGCGCGACAGGATTCGCAGGCCGGGCGATAAGCGATGTTCTGCGAGCGGCGAAAACCGCCCTGCGTCAGGATGTCGTTCATCTCGGCGGCGCGCGGGCCGACCAGATGGGTGAACACCTTGCGCTCCATCTCATGCGGCAGGTACGGACACGCAGCCGGAGCCGTCAGATAAAACTGCGGGGATGGCGTTGTCTGCGTATTCATTTGTCGCGGAAATTTCCTTGTCGAGACCGTGCCGTTTCCTGACAGCATGACCTAAGAATAAAAAACGTCAACAGCCGGGCGCTTTTCGCCCTTCATATCAGTCTTCTAATTTCAGATATGGAGCGCCTGCGCCCACCGGCAAAGGGAGGGCGGAGACTTTATTTGGTCTCCGCCCCGGGGTCGCAGTTAGTGTCTCAGGCCGTGCGCACCGTCGCCGTGCCCACAAGCAGGTCGTGAACGAGACGGCTGCGTTCGATGAACAGGCCGGCAAGCAGGATGAGCGGTGTCAGTACCGAGTTGAGGATCCAGAACAGTGCCAGATGCACGATCGCTGTCATGAAATCCATCGGCCGTCCGTCGACGCGCACGATCGCAATTCCCATGGCGCGCATGCCGAGCGAGGCCTGGCTCGGCCCGCCCACCGTCAGGCCGAAGTAAATGCCGGCGACGATGACGAAGAGGGCAGGGTAGAGAAAGAAGCCGAGCCCCAGCGTGACGATCGACAGGAAGAACAGCACGATCGCCGCGGGAATGCAGAGCAGCGCCACGATGACGTAGTCGAGGATGAAGGCGAAGACCCGGCGGCTCAACACGCCGCTATAGGCGCGCCAGTCCTCCGGTGCGGCATAAAGCGGATTAGGGTTGTAGCTCATCTCAATCTCCTCAGGAAAAGCGATGCCGCTGATATGGTATCGGCAGGGCCAAATGCAATAATCTGCCCTGGGTGCGGATGATTTTAGGCCGGATCGGCCAGAATCAGCGTTTGATGAGAATCTTCGCCACTTCGACCGCGAAATAGGTGAGGACGCCGTCGCAGCCCGCCCGCTTGAACGACAGCAGCGTTTCGAGCATCGCCCGCTCGCCATCGATCCAGCCATTCATCGCCGCCGCCTTGATCTGCGTATATTCGCCGGAGACCTGGTAGGCGAAGGTCGGCAGGCCGAAGGCCTCCTTCATCCGCCAGCAGATATCGAGATAGGGCAGGCCGGGCTTGACCATCAGCATGTCGGCGCCTTCCTCGACGTCGAGGGCAGCGTCGCGGATCGCCTCGGTGCCGTTGGCGGGGTCGATATAATAGGTCTTCTTGTCGCCTTTCAGCAGCCCGCCCGTCGAGATCGCCTCGCGATAGGGACCGTAGAAGGCGGAGGCGAATTTCGTCGCATAGCTCATGATGCCGACGCTCTGGTGGCCGGCCGCATCGAGCGCCATGCGGATCGCGCCGATGCGTCCGTCCATCATCTCAGACGGCGCGATGATGTCGGCGCCGGCATCCGCCTGCATCACGGCGGCGCGCGCCACCTGGTCGACCGTCTCGTCATTGACGATCTCGCCGCCTCTGAGAATGCCGTCATGGCCGTGGCTGGTGAAGGGATCGAGCGCGACGTCGGTAATGATGCCGATATTAGGCACTGCCTTCTTGATCGCCGCCGTCGCCTGATTGATCAGGTTGTTGGCTTCGAGGCTGTTCGAGCCGGTCTCGTCGCGCAGCTCCATCTCGATATTCGGAAAGGTGGCGAGTGCGGGAATGCCGAGGCCGGCGGCTTCCCGCGCCGCTTCGACGGCCTTGTCGATGCTCATGCGGTTGACGCCCGGCATGGCCGGGATCGGATCGATGATGCCGGAACCTGGTACGATGAAGATCGGCCAGATCAGGTCATCGACCGTCAGCCGGTTCTCCTGCACCAGCCGGCGCGTCCAATCCGCCTTGCGGTTGCGCCGCATGCGGCGATGGCCGGTGATGTCGTCGACGAGATGCGTCCTGTCCTGCATGATATCTGTCCCTGGCCCATTCCATTTATCGGAGCGCTCATTATCATGGCGCCTGGAAAATCCAAACCGGACGATTGGCCGCGGCGGAAGAACCTCTGGCGCATGATGCCGATAATCGGAATCGATTTTTCGGGGGTATGCGCAAACTCAAAGTGATAAAGCGTTCTCCAGCGCGTCTGTCGGACACGCGGCGTTCTTTATGAAGATGCAACCCCAAACCGATGTCTGCGCTATGGAAACCGATACCCCGACGATACCGAAACGCACACTGGCGGATATCCTCTTCATTCTCTTCCTGAGACTGGTTGCCTTATCCTGCTTCTGGTTCGGCCTGCAATACTGGGCGATGCTCGTCGGCTATTCGCTGGTCGGCGCCGGCCGCTTCGATCTTTTGAGCCTGCCGTGGAAGGTGGCGAGCACCAGCCTCGCCGTGCTCTTCCCCGTCGCCTCCCTCGGCCTCTGGCTCACCGTCTCCTGGGGGCCCGTCATCTGGGTGCTGGCCGCCGGCGGACAAATCCTCATGTATGGCCTGCTGCCGGATATTTTCGGCCCCAACCAGCTGATCATCCTGCTGCATGTCATCGTCGCCGTGGTTTACCTGATTTTCCGCCTGCTGCTCTGGCTGGAAAAGCGCCGGCATCGCCGCCAGGTAAGTGTTGATTTACCCTGAGACAACGTGGAGTTACCGGTAAGGCTCCGTTAAGCCTGCGGTTTAAGTCGAATTTTATATGTATTCGATAGGGTCTCACTCAAGGCGGGAAGAAAACACACCGCTAAACAAACAGTGAGGCAGTCAATATGAACACGAAAATCAAGCCGCAGGCGGTATCGACCTTCCGTGACCAGCAGGACCACGACATCCGTGATCTTTACATGGAATCCCTTCATCTCGTTGAACGTCTGCACCGTCGTCTTCTCGACGTCATCAAGGACGAATTCGACCGTCAGGGTCGCAGCGACGTCAACGCCATCCAGGCGCTGCTCCTTTTCAACATCGGCAATTCCGAGCTGACCGCCGGCGAGCTGCGCTCGCGTGGCTACTATCTCGGCTCCAACGTCTCCTACAACGTCAAGAAGCTGGTCGATCTCGGCTTCATCAACCACCAGCGCTCGCGCATCGACCGCCGCTCGGTCCGCATCAGCCTGACCGAAACCGGCCAGGACATCGCCGAAACGGTGGCCAAGCTCTACGAACGCCACATCGCCTCGATCGACAAGGTCGGCGGCATCGGCACGGACGAGTTCACCCAGATGAACAAACTGCTCCAGCGTCTGGACCGTTTCTGGAACGATCAGATTTTGTATCGCCTTTAAGACCCCTGACCTCCTTCCAGGGTTGACCAAAACCGGATGCGGCCCTGCGTGTCCGGTTTTGCCGTTTGCTCTTGCGTGGCACCTTTGCAACGCAGGGCGGGCCAAGCGGTCTCGCGTGTTTTCAAGCCGTTTTTTAGCCGTTATTAACCGGCACGCTTTACCCCGTCATATGGTTCGTTGCGTCCTGTTTCCGGCAGTCGGCATGTCCGTCTTCCGGCCCGGCAACACGAATTGGCCATATTGGTGTGGCAGCGGAAGGCCTAACAACCGGCGCTTTCAATAGACCGATCAGGAATGTTCAGGCTGCCGCATCGCAATCTTGTGATGGGGCAAGCGGAATTTTTCGGTGCGCCGGGACAACGAATGGACTGGGATCTGCGTTAAAGCGCAGTGATATCGCAAAAGGCCGCAGATTCTCTTTATAGCGGCATTCAGTGGTTGGGACTATGTCGAAGAAAAACGGAATTGAAGCTCTCTCGCGCCGCGCCTTCCTTGCGTCCGCGGCAACGGTTGGCGCCGGCGCGCTTGCCGCGCCGGCATTCGCGCAATCGGCGCTCGATACGCTGATCAATGCGCCGCGCCGCGGCAACTGGGACGACCAGTTTGACGCCAAGGCGGCGTCGCGCACAGCGACCGCCATGGTTTCCAACACGCCGATCCTCGGACCGCAATCGGTCGCGAGCGCGCAGCAGGCAATTATGCAGTATCAGCAGATCGCCGCAGCCGGCGGCTGGCCTGAGGTCAACCCCGGTGACCAGCGCCTCCAGCTCGGCGTCAGCTCTCCCGCCGTCCAGGCGCTGCGCCAGCGCCTTGCGATCACCGGCGATCTGCCACGCGAGGCCGGCCTGTCCAACGCCTTCGATTCCTATGTCGACGGCGCCGTCAAGCGCTTCCAGGCGCGTCACGGCCTGCCGGCCGATGGCGTTATCGGCGAATTCACGCTGAAGGCGATGAACATCCCTGCCGATGTCCGCCTGCAGCAGCTGAACACCAATGTCGTCCGTTTGCAGACCTTCCCTGAAGACTTGGGCCGCCGTCACCTGATGGTCAACATCCCTGCCGCCTATGTGGAGGCTGTTGAAGACGGCAGTGTCGCGACGCGCCACACCGCGGTTGTCGGCCGTCTCAGCCGCCCGACGCATCTCGTCAATTCGAAGATCTACGAGGTCATCCTCAATCCTTATTGGACGGCACCACGCTCGATCGTCGAGAAAGACATCATGCCGCTGATGCGCAAGGATCCGACCTATCTCGAAAAGAATGCCATCCGCCTGCTCGACGGCAAGGGCAATGAAGTCGCCCCCGAGACCATCGACTGGAACGGCGAGGCGCCGAACCTGATGTTCCGCCAGGACCCCGGCAAAACCAATGCCATGGCGTCGACCAAGATCAACTTCTACAATAAAAACGGCGAGTACATGCACGACACGCCGCAGCAGGGCTTGTTCAACAAGCTGATGCGCTTTGAATCGTCGGGCTGCGTCCGCGTTCAGAACGTGCGCGACCTGACGAACTGGCTGCTGCGCGAGACCCCCGGCTGGAACCGCCAGCAGATGGAGCAGGTGATCGCAACCGGCGTCAACACGCCGATCAAACTCGCCGCGGAAGTTCCGGTCTATTTCGTCTATATCTCTGCCTGGGGCATGCCCGACGGCATCGTCCAGTTCCGCGACGACATCTATCAGATGGACGGCAATGCGGAGCTGGCGCTCGACACCACGGCTGGCATGGAACAGCCGGTCCAGTAAGCGGCGACCTCTGCATCGCAATTTGAAAACCGCGCTTTTTCCGGCGCGGTTTTTTTATGTCGGAGAAGCGGTTCTTGAGATGGCCGCCAAAGATCGGCACGGAGCGACCGCAAAAGAGCGTGAGCGCGCGCTTTGCTCAGCAAATGTCGTTCCTCGTATTGCTCTCGCCACGGCGGAAGGCTAATACCTCAGCGCATTCCAGTTGAGGAGCCCGCCCATGACCAATGCTTCCACCGAATCCTTCTTCAATCGCTCGCTTGCGGACGTCGATCCGGATATTTTCGGCGCGATCGGAAAGGAACTCGGTCGCCAACGGCACGAGATCGAACTGATCGCTTCTGAGAACATCGTCTCCCGCGCCGTGCTGGAAGCCCAGGGCTCCATCATGACCAACAAATATGCCGAGGGTTATCCCGGCAAGCGTTATTACGGCGGCTGCCAGTTCGTCGATATCGCCGAGGAACTGGCGATCGAGCGTGCCAAGAAGCTGTTCGGCGTCAATTTCGCCAACGTCCAGCCGAATTCCGGTTCGCAGATGAACCAGGCCGTGTTCCTGGCGCTGCTGCAGCCCGGCGACACCTTCATGGGTCTCGACCTGAACTCGGGCGGCCACCTCACGCATGGTTCGCCGGTCAACATGTCCGGCAAGTGGTTCAACGTCGTCTCCTACGGCGTGCGCGAAGGCGACAACCTGCTCGACATGGATGAAGTCGCCCGCAAGGCCGAGGAAACCAAGCCGAAGCTCATCATCGCCGGCGGCACTGCCTATTCCCGTATCTGGGACTGGAAGCGCTTCCGCGAGATCGCCGACTCGGTTGGCGCCTACCTTATGGTCGACATGGCCCACATCGCCGGCCTTGTCGCCGGCGGCGTTCATCCGTCGCCGTTCCCGCATTGCCATGTCGCGACGACGACGACCCACAAGTCGTTGCGCGGCCCGCGCGGCGGCGTCATCCTCACCAATGACGAGGATCTGGCGAAGAAGTTCAATTCGGCCGTTTTCCCCGGTCTGCAGGGCGGCCCGCTGATGCACATCATCGCCGCCAAGGCTGTGGCCTTCGGCGAGGCGCTGCAGCCGGAATTCAAGGATTATGCCGCGCAGGTGGTCAAGAACGCCAAGGCGCTTGCCGAAACGCTTGTTGCCGGCGGTCTCGACGTCGTCTCCGGCGGCACCGACAATCATCTGATGCTGGTCGACCTGCGCAAGAAGAATGCCACCGGCAAACGCGCCGAGGCAGCTCTTGGCCGCGCCTACGTCACCTGCAACAAGAACGGCATTCCCTTCGATCCGGAAAAGCCCTTCGTTACCTCGGGTGTGCGCCTCGGCGCACCGGCCGGCACGACCCGCGGCTTCAAGGAAGCGGAATTCCGCGAGATCGGCAATCTGATCGTCGAAGTTCTCGACGGCTTGAAGGTCGCCAATTCCGATGAAGGTAACGCTGCCGTCGAAGCCGCTGTGCGCGGCAAGGTGGTCAGCCTCACCGACCGCTTCCCCATGTACGGCTACATGGGATAAGGAGTAGGGATGCGCTGCCCCTATTGCGGTTCGGAAGATACTCAGGTCAAGGATTCGCGCCCGGCGGAGGACAACACGTCCATCCGCCGGCGGCGCATCTGCCCGGATTGCGGCGGCCGCTTCACCACGTTCGAGCGTGTGCAGCTGCGCGAGCTAATGGTCATCAAGAAGACCGGCCGCAAGGTGCCCTTCGACCGCGACAAGCTGGTGCGCTCCTTCGAAGTGGCGCTGCGCAAACGCCCGGTCGAGCGTGATCGTATCGAGCGCGCCGTCTCGGGCATCGTCCGGCGGCTTGAAAGCTCCGGCGAGACCGAGATCTCCTCCGAACAGATCGGCCTGCAGGTGCTGGAAGCCATGAAGAGCCTCGATGATGTCGGCTTCGTGCGCTACGCCTCGGTCTATCGGGATTTCTCGCTTGCCGAGGATTTCGAGAAGGTCATTTCCGAAATCAACGCCAAGATCGCCCGCGACCCGCTGGACAGGTGAGCCATGAGCATCACGCCGCATGACGAACGTTTCATGGCGGCGGCGATCCGTCTGTCGCGCTGGCATCTCGGCCGCACCGCCACAAACCCCTCCGTCGGCTGCCTGATCGTCAGGGATGGCGTCATCGTCGGCCGGGCGGTGACGGCGCTCGGTGGCCGCCCGCATGCCGAGACGCAAGCACTCGCTGAAGCCGGCGCGCTCGCCCGCGGCGCCACTGCCTATGTGACGCTCGAACCCTGCTCGCATCACGGCAAAACGCCGCCCTGTTCCGAGGCGCTGATCGCCTATGGCGTTGCCCGCGTCGTGATCAGCGTCGCCGATCCCGATCCGCGGGTCTCCGGCCGCGGCATCGCTATGCTGCGCGAAGCCGGCATAGAGGTGGATACCGGCGTGCTGGAGGCAGAGGGCCGGCACTCGCTTGCCGCCTATCTCACCCGCCAGACGAAGAATCGCCCCTATGTGACTCTCAAGCTTGCCGTTTCCGCCGACGGCATGATCGGCCGCGCAGGGGAAGGGCAGGTAGCGATAACAGGCCCGGAGGCCCGCGCCCAGGTGCAGGCGCTGCGCGCCGAAACCGATGCGATCCTGGTTGGCATCGGTACCGCGATTGCGGATGATCCGCTGCTGACGGTACGGACGCCAAGTCTTGAATCGCAATCGCCGATCCGCATCGTGCTTGATCCCTCGCTGGCATTGCCGCTGACGGGCAAGCTCGTCGAGACGGCGCGGGAGGTGCCGGTCATCGTGGTGGCGAGTGAGGAAGTGTGGCCGTTGTCGGCTGATGCGGAGGGATTACCCCCCTCTGCCCTGCCGGGCATCTCCCCCACAGGTGGGGAGATCGGCAAGAGGCGCGATCCGAATTCCCCAGTTTCCGATGGTGATGGTTTCGGCTTGAGGCAAGACGTAGGGCAAGGGGCTAACCCCGATCCGATCTCCCCCCTTGTGGGGGAGATGCCCGGCAGGGCAGAGGGGGGTGCCGCATTGGACTCCCGCCGTGCCGCGCTAGAAGCCGCCGGCGTCGAGGTGCTCTACTGCAATCCCTATCATCCGGAAGTCCTGTTGCCGGCGCTCGCGACGCGCGGTATTTCCTCGCTTCTGGTCGAGGGCGGTGCAAAGACCGCGCGGCTTTTCCTCGAAGCTGGCCTCGTCGACCGCATCCAGCTTTATCAGGCGCCCGGTGTCATCGGCGAGCGCGGTATTGAATCCCCGCTGCTGACAACCGACATACCATCGGGTTTTGTCCATACGGGCACGCTGATGTTCGGCGAAGATCGCCTGGACGAATACGAAAGAGGGCTTTGATGTTCACCGGAATAGTCACCGATATCGGTACGATCGAATCCGTTTCGCCGCTGAAGGAGGGTATCAAGCTCCGCGTTGCGACGAGTTACGACCCGGCGACCATCGATATGGGCGCATCCATCTCTCACTCCGGCATCTGCCTCACCGTCACTGGTCTGCCGCAGGAAGGCAGCAATGGTCGCTGGTTCGAGGTCGAGGCCTGGGAAGAGGCGTTGCGGCTGACGACGATCGGCGCCTGGGAGGAGGGCAGCCGCATCAATCTCGAACGGTCGCTGAAGATCGGTGATGAACTCGGCGGCCACATCGTTTCCGGCCATGTTGACGGCAAGGCGGAAATCCTCTCGGTGACAGCAGAAGGCGACGCCACACGCTACCGCCTGCGCGCGCCCGAACATCTGGCGAAATTCGTCGCCCCCAAGGGTTCGATCGCACTCGACGGCACCTCGCTGACGGTCAATGCGGTCGACGGCACGGATTTCGACGTGCTGCTCATCCGCCACACGCTCGATGTCACCACCTGGGGCGATCGCAAGGCCGGCGATTTCGTCAATTTCGAAGTCGACACCATGGCGCGTTACGCCGCCCGGCTGGCGGAATTCCCGGGCGCATAAGTGAAAGCCGTCCTGTTGGACGCGCGGCGCCTACCGCGCAAACTGAATGATCTCGCCGTTGTAGTGCGTGCGCGCCGTCTCGCGGAAGCCGAGCTTGGCTGCGACCCGCAGCGAGGCCTGGTTCTCGGGGCTGATGATACAGCTCATCGGCTTTCCGGGAAAATGCGTTTCCGCCCAGCCGATCAGGACGGTCAACGCCTCGGTGGCATAACCGCGGCCGTGCGCCGAAGGCATCAGCGCCCAGCCGACCTCCATCGTCCCCTCGATCGAGGGTTCCATCTCGCGGCGGGCTTCCAGGAAGCCCGCTTCACCGATGAACCGGCCGCTCTCCTTTTCGACGATCGCCAGAAAGCCGAAGCCCATATGGTGCCACATGCCGGCAACGCGCAGCATGCGGCTCCAGCTCTGCTCGCGCGTTGACGGCACGCCGGTGATGAAGCGCACGACATCCTCGTCCGCCCATAGCGCCGCATGCGCGTCGAAATCGTCGAGGCGGTGCGGGCGAAGCGTCAGACGTGCCGTTTCGAGGGTCGGAATGTCGGTCACATCGGGTCCTTATGAAAAAAACACGTCCTCAGGCGCCGGGCTCGCCGTCCCAATAGTCGAGGTTGCCTTCCGGCCGTCCGATATGACGGAAGCGCTTAGTTTCTGCACGGTCCCTGTTGGTCTTGGCAAGGAACTTTCCGGAATCGGGATATTCGACGATCTCGGTCTTCGCCATCGTCGAAATGCCGAGATAGACGAGTGTGGCCGTGCCGGTATTGATGATCTGGTGCGCCGTTTCAGGCCCGCCGGCCGGCGCGCCGAGCACGTCGCCCGCCTTGATCGCATGGCGCGCATCGCCGAAGCGGTATTCGCCGGTACCGGCGATCACGTAGAAAAGCTCGTCTTCGACATGGTGATTGTGGAACGGACAGCTCGATTTGCCTGATGGCACCTCGTTGTAGCTGATACCGAGGCCGGCAAGGCCAAGAAGCGCGCCAAACGAGGTGTCGGCGCTTTCGTAGAATTCGCCCTGCTTCCAGTGCTCGAGCTTGAGATCGGCGGTATTGATCACCGCGTTCGGTTCCGTCGCCATGGTGTCCTCCTGTTGCAGGAAGAGAAACCATCATCGCGCCGGAAAATTCAATGCTTTATCTCGGAAATCCCCAGCATGGCCGGTGAGGAGACCGCCGCCCATGCTTGGAGCGCCATGCGTCCAACGCGACACGCTGAGGACGCTCTATCACTTTCAATCCCACGCATAACCCAAAAACCGATCCGATCTTCGGGCTATGCGCTGGAGCCATCAGCGGACGTAGAAGGTCAGACTTCCATCGGCCGCCTGCTCGGCATTGACGACATTGCGAATATTGACACCCTCATTGTTGAGGCGGTGGGCAAGCGACCTGTTGGCGTCGATCGAGGCCTGGATGCCGCG
The DNA here is from genome assembly GCF_032464655.1 of Rhizobium sp. 25PS6. NCBI lineage: Bacteria > Pseudomonadati > Pseudomonadota > Alphaproteobacteria > Hyphomicrobiales > Rhizobiaceae > Rhizobium > Rhizobium sp. 25PS6. Next base: position 195,832 of record NZ_JAWDIV010000013.1, on the reverse strand, counting down.
GATAGCCTGGCCGGAGCGCTGCGGTGCGGAGTGTGGGCCGCTCGTCTCGTCGTCGAAGTTGCGCCAATTGTAAACCTCCTGGACATTGAAATCATTGCCCTGGTAGCTCCTGAGAGTCTGCTCGATGCCTTGAGGGGTGTTCATCCCAAGGCTTGCGGCCCGGCTGACGCCGGCAAACGCGATGGAGGAAAGGGCGGTAGCGAGGGTGATGGTGAGAACGCGGTGCATGATTTGTATCCTTTCATCTGCTTAGACGGTCGGCTGTCGTTGCAGGGGATCGTCTGCGTCACGACATGGAATTGGCGTTCTCCCATTCGCGATTCAATGGGTTAAACCACTGAAAATCCATTAAGAATTGTTCACGAAAACTGCCTTCGAATTGACGCTTTCCAGGCGTCCGGGAAAGCTGATTTCAGAGGCGTGCCCAGCTGTGCATACAGGGCGCGGCTATCCCCTTGCAGATATTTCCTCTTTCCCATTGCGGCATCGGGCGAAATTGCTTGCCATTCGGACGAAGGCATGTTTTGACCGCGGCCTGCCGAGTGGGTAAATGTCCCGCCAACTGAAGGTGAACCATGCCGAGAGAGACCGCTCCCCATATTTTGATCGTTGAGGCCCGCTTCTACGACGACATGGCCGACGCCCTGCTCGAAGGCGCGACCTTCGCATTGACGGAGGCCGGCGCCACCTTCGAGGTCGTCACCGTTCCCGGCGCACTGGAAATTCCGGCGGCGATTGCCATGTCGCTCGATGGAGACGACAATGGCGGAGCGCATTATGACGGCTATGTCGCCCTTGGCATGGTCATTCGCGGCGAGACCTATCACTTCGATATCGTGTCGAACGAATCCTCGCGCGCCTTGATGGATCTTGCGGTCAGCGAGTCCCTTGCCATCGGCAATGGCATCCTGACCGTCGAAAACGACGAACAGGCTTGGGCGCGCGTGCGCCGCTCGGACAAGGACAAGGGCGGATTTGCCGCTCGTGCAGCTCTGACCATGATCGAGCTGAAGCAGAAACTGGGTGCATAACGAATGAACGACGACAAGACGGAACGGCCGGTCAAGACTGCGAACCAGCGGGGCGCTGCCCGCCTTGCTGCCGTTCAGGCCCTGTATCAGATGGATGTCGGCGGCACGGGCGTTCTGGAAATCGTGGCTGAATACGAGGCGTACCGTCTTGGTCAGGAAATCGATGGCGCGACTTATCTGAAAGCCGATGCCGCCTGGTTCCGTTCCATCGTCTCCGGTGTCGTGCGCGATCAGGTCCGCCTCGATCCGCTGATTGCCGCAGCCCTGCAGGATGATTGGGCCTTGTCGCGCCTCGACAGCACCGTGCGCGCCATCCTGCGCGCCGGCGTTTTCGAGATCACCGACCGCAAGGACGTCCCGGTGGCGGTCATCGTCACCGAATATGTCGAGATCGCCCAGGCCTTCTTCGATGACGACGAGCCGAAGCTCGTCAACGCCGTGCTCGACCGCATCGCAAAGCAGGTCCGCGGCGAGGCGAAGAAATAAGTCTTTAGCCGCCAAACAATCCCCCTACGCCTTTCTTTGTACCGCAATGGTTTTCGCCCGTTGCGGTCTTGACGCCACGTGATCGACCACGCAATCTCCGCACCGCTTAGCTGTGGCATTTCTGTGGAGAGGAAGGCGATTCGGCGGCGTATCTGCCGGAGAAGGAGTGAGCTCCGGCCTATGGGAGGAAAGAGCGAAATGACGATTCTTTTATGCGTAATCGCATGCGGTCTGCTCTCGGTGGTTTATGCCGCCTGGGCAACCCGGTCGGTGCTTGCCGCCGATCAGGGCAATAGCCGCATGCAGGAGATCGCGGGCTATATCCGCGAAGGAGCGCAAGCCTATCTGACGCGCCAGTACAGAACCATTGCCATTGTCGGCGTTGTTGTTTTCATTTTAGCCTGGCTGCTTCTTTCCGGCGAGGCCGCGATCGGCTTCCTGATCGGCGCCGTGCTTTCCGGTGCTGCCGGTTTCATCGGCATGCATGTCTCCGTCCGCGCCAATGTGCGCACCGCCCAAGCGGCTTCCGTCAGCCTTTCCGCCGGCCTCGACATCGCCTTCAAGTCGGGTGCGATCACCGGCATGCTGGTGGCTGGCCTGGCGCTGCTCGGCGTTTCCATCTACTATACGGTCTTGACCATCGGGCTCGGCCATGAGAGCGGCTCGCGCGAAGTCATCGATGCGCTGGTGGCGCTCGGCTTCGGCGCTTCGCTGATCTCGATCTTCGCCCGTCTCGGCGGCGGCATCTTCACCAAGGGCGCCGATGTCGGCGGAGATCTCGTCGGCAAGGTGGAAGCCGGCATTCCCGAAGACGATCCGCGCAACCCGGCAACCATCGCCGATAACGTCGGCGACAATGTCGGCGACTGCGCCGGCATGGCGGCCGACCTTTTCGAGACCTATGCGGTCTCGGTCGTCGCCACCATGGTTCTCGCGGCGATCTTCTTTGCCGGTGCGCCGATCCTCCAGTCTGCGATGGTCTATCCGCTGGCAATCTGCGGCGCCTGCATCATCACCTCGATCATCGGCACCTTCTTCGTCAAGCTCGGCTCGAACGGCTCGATCATGGGCGCTCTCTACAAGGGCCTCATCGTCACCGGTCTGCTGTCGATCGTCGGTCTTGGCGCTGCCACCTCGCTCACCATTGGCTGGGGATCGATCGGCTCCGTCGGAGGCGCCGACATATCAGGCGCGAACCTCTTCTTCTGCGGCATCATCGGCCTCGTCGTCACCGCGCTGATCGTCGTGATCACTGAATATTATACCGGCACGGGCAAGCGCCCAGTCGTCTCGATCGCCCAGGCCTCGGTCACCGGTCACGGCACCAACGTCATCCAGGGCCTGGCGGTTTCACTGGAATCGACGGCACTGCCGGCGATCGTCATCGTTGGCGGCATTCTCGCCACTTACCAGCTCGGCGGCCTGTTCGGCACCGGCATTGCGGTCACGGCCATGCTCGGCATTGCCGGAATGATCGTCGCGCTCGACGCGTTCGGACCGGTGACGGACAATGCCGGCGGTATCGCCGAAATGTCGCATCTGCCGCCGGAGGTGCGCAAATCCACCGATGCGCTCGATGCCGTCGGCAATACGACCAAGGCCGTGACCAAGGGCTACGCCATCGGTTCTGCCGGTCTCGGCGCCCTGGTGCTCTTCGCGGCCTACTCCTATGACCTCAAATATTTTGCGGCGAATGGCGACAAGTTCCCTTATTTTGCCGGCATCGGCGAAATTTCCTTCGATCTTTCCAACCCTTACGTGGTGGCTGGATTGATCTTCGGAGGTCTCATTCCTTACCTCTTCGGCGGCATCGCCATGACCGCCGTCGGCCGTGCGGCCGGCGCGATCGTCGAGGAAGTGCGTCGTCAGTTCAAGGAAAAACCCGGCATCATGCAGGGTACGGAAAAGCCGGATTACGGCAGGGCGGTCGACCTTCTGACCAAGGCCGCCATCCGCGAGATGATCGTGCCGTCGCTGCTGCCGGTGCTGGCGCCGATCGTGGTCTATTTCGGCGTGCTTCTCATCTCCGGCTCCAAGGCCTCCGCCTTTGCTGCCCTCGGCGCATCGCTGCTCGGCGTCATCATCAACGGCCTCTTCGTCGCCATCTCGATGACATCGGGCGGTGGCGCCTGGGACAATGCCAAGAAGAGCTTCGAAGATGGTTTCGTTGACAAGGACGGCGTGCGTCACATGAAGGGCTCGGATGCGCACAAGGCCTCCGTCACCGGCGATACCGTCGGCGATCCCTACAAGGATACCGCCGGCCCCGCCGTCAACCCGGCGATCAAGATCACCAACATCGTCGCGCTGCTGCTGCTGGCCGTTCTCGCCGGATAAACAACGGCGCCGGCTTGGCACACTTCAAGCTGACGCAGCGACCATCAAAAAACCCCGCCGGAGCGATCCGGCGGGGTTTTCGTATAAGGCGTGTCCGATCAGCGCAGGCTGCTTGGGTTCTGCGGCGTGCCGCCGGCGCCACCGCCGAACAGGCTGCGGGCAGCACTCGCGGCGCTGCCGCCGGAAAGCATCTGTTGCAGGAAGGTGAGTTCCTTGCCGCCGGTCGGCGTGACGCGTCCGATCGTGTCGAACACCTTGCCGTCCTGCAGCGCATAGTTGGCGCGGCGGCTGACGACGCCGTCCTTGTCGAAATAGATCGCCAGAACGCTCTGATCGACGACCTTCAGTTTCTGGAAGGCGACCGCACGCGTGCGCCGCTGCGAGATGTAATAGAAGACTTCGCCGTCGAAGGTCGCCGTCGTCGACGGGGTGCCGAGCGAAAGCAGCACCTGCTCGCGGCTGGAACCTTCCGGAACCAAGTTCAGCGACTGCTGGTCGGCGACGTAGCCGCCGTTGAGAACGGTGCTGGTCTGGCAACCGGAGAGAGCGGTGGTGGAGGCAATTACGAGGGCAATGGCCGCACTGCTGAAGAATTTCATGTCAGACTTGAAATACCGTTTCTTCAACGACATCTACTCCCTGTGAGTGTCGATAGCAGCCATTTGGGGCCTTGCACGCTTTCCTCCTGCAAAACCATTGTGGCCATTCCGGGTCGAATTTCCCGAATTCGCTTCGCTGACGCATCGAAGGCGTCGTTCCGAAACTGGCCATGATCGGCATTGCAATTCGCGCCTGCTTCGGTAAACCAGCTTTCGAAATCATGCAACAAGGCCAGACGCCAGCCGGCATGAAGAATGAGGCATTTCCGGAAAAAACAATGATCCTCGGGCTCTTCCGCAAGAAAAACAACAATCAGGCGATCGTCGACAGGCAATATGCGGCGTTGGCGGCGGCCGCGCGCATGCCGGAACTCTACGAGCGGCTCAATGTGCCGGATACGGTCATGGGCCGTTTCGAGATGCTGTCGATCGCCATGATTCTGTTTTTTCGCCGCACCCGTGCTTCCGCCACCAGCGGCCAGGAAATCGCCCAGGAGATCGTCGACGCTTTCTTCCAGGATATCGACTATTCGATCCGCGAACTCGGCATCGGCGACAACAGCGTGCCGAAGCGCATGAAGAAGCTCGCCGGCATGTTTTACGGCCGGCTCGAAGCCTATTCGAAGGCGATGGACACAGGCGACGCCGAAGCCCTCGCTCTTGCTCTTCAGCGCAATATCTACCCAGAAACCGAAGCGCCGGCCGATATGTCCGGCCTCGCCGGATGGATGATGGCCGCGGAAGCGCATCTGTCCGCCGTAGCCGAAGAGGTGATCGCCACCGGTTCGGCAACGCTTCCGCCGGTCGGCTGCCCACCGGTCGCTTGAAGGAGGAAAAGATGAAGAACGATCGGGACGATGTTCCCTTCTCCTATCACGTCAAGGTCGGCCACATCTCGGCCAACGCAGTCGAGGTTCATGTCGAGGCCGACGCCGGCGAACTGAAGGCGCTTGCCAAGACCTGGAACGTCGTCTCCGTCGACGATCTCAGCGCCGATCTGCAGATTGCCCGCTGGAAGCGCGACGGCGTGCGCATCAAGGGCCGGGTGAAGGCGAAGATCGTCCAGTCCTGCGTCGTGACGCTGGAACCGGTCGAATCCGCCATCGACGAGAGCTTCGAGCAGATCTTCGTGCCGGAGGGCTCCAAGCTTGCCCGCCAGGCCGGCAACGACGCCGGCGAGATGTTGCTCGATCCCGACGGTCCTGATCTGCCCGAAAACTTTGTCGGCGATACGATCGACGCTGGCGAGGTGGTTGCCGAATTCGCCGCTCTGGCGATCGATCCCTATCCGCGCAAGCAGGGTATCGAATTCGCCGGCCATGTCGAGGACAGCGGCGAGGACGATAAAAAGCCCTCCGCTTTCGCAGCCCTCAAGGACTGGAAAAAGGACTGAAGCCCCTCTGGCATTTGACACAATTCAGTTGTAAGCGACGCCAAAACCGGTATTTTGGCCGAAATTTCGCCCTCGGCGAAAAGAAGGATCAGGGACGCGTGATCAGAATATCTCTCGACCTCATGGGTGGCGACTTTGGTCCCCAGGTTGTCATCCCCGGCGCCGCCAAGGCGTTGGATCGGCATCCGGATATTTCCTTCGTTCTCTATGGTCTCAAGGAACAGTGCGATCCGGTTCTCGCCAAGTTTCCGAAGCTGAGGGAAAAATCGATCTTTCACGACTGCGAGCTTGCCGTCGCCATGGATGAGAAGCCGAGCCAGGCGCTGCGCCGTGGCCGCTACATCTCCACCATGTGGCGCTCGATCGCGGCGGTGAAGACGGGTGACGCCGATGTCGCTGTCTCGGCAGGCAATACCGGCGCGCTGATGGCGATGGCGAAGTTCTGTCTGCGGACCATGGCCAATATCGAGCGTCCTGCGATCGCCGCGATCTGGCCGACGCTGAAGGGTGAAAGCATCGTGCTCGATGTCGGCGCGACGATCGGCGCCGACGCGCAGCAGTTGATGGATTTTGCCCTGATGGGCGGCGCCATGGCGCGCGCGCTTTTCGAGGTCGAACGTCCGACGGTCGGCCTTCTGAACGTCGGCGTCGAGGAGATGAAGGGCCAGGAGGAGGTCAAGGAGGCGGGCCGGCTGTTGCGCGAGGCGAACATCGATTCGCTCGAATATTCCGGTTTCGTCGAGGGTAACGACCTTGGCAAGGGCACGGTCGACGTCGTCGTCACCGAAGGATTTTCCGGCAATATCGCGCTGAAGACCGCCGAAGGCACCGCCAAGCAGATCGGCGAATATCTGCGTGCCGCCATGTCGCGCACGCTGCTGGCCCGCATCGGCTACCTCTTTGCCAAAAGCGCCTTCGACATGCTTCGCGAGAAGCTCGATCCGAGCAAGGTCAATGGCGGCGTGTTTCTCGGCCTGAACGGCATCGTCATCAAGAGCCATGGCGGGGCGAATGCCGAAGGCATCGCAGCCGCCATCGAAGTCGGCTACGACATGGCCAAGAACGGCCTCAATCAGAAAATAGAAAATGATCTTAAGAAATATCATGCCAAGCGGCTGCCCCCGATGGGCCCGGAAGCGGCATGAGCGATGGGGTTCAATCAAAGATGATCCGTTCAGTGGTTCGCGGGTTCGGAGCCGCACTTCCGAAGCGCGTAATGACCAATCGTGACATGGAGGCCATCGTCGATACATCGGACGAATGGATCGTCCAGCGCACCGGCATCCGCCAACGTTATGTCGCCGGTGATGACGAAACGACGGCGTCGCTGGGCGAGGCCGCTGCGCGCGCAGCCCTTGCCAATGGCGGCCTGACGCCTGCCGATATCGATCTTGTCATCTGCGCCACCTCGACGCCTGATAACACGTTTCCGGCGACGTCAGTCAACATCCAGAACCGGCTCGGCATGAGCCACGGCTTCGCCTTCGACGTCCAGGCCGTCTGCACCGGTTTCGTCTATGCGGTGACGACCGCGGATGCCTATATCCGCGGCGGGCTGGCAAAGCGCGTTCTCGTCATCGGCGCCGAAACTTTTTCGCGCATTCTTGACTGGAACGACCGCACCACCTGCGTGCTTTTCGGCGACGGCGCCGGCGCGATCATCCTCGAAGCGACAGAAGGCGAGGGTACCGTTAGCGATCGCGGCGTGCTGACCGCACATCTGCGTTCCGACGGCTCGCACAAGGAAAAGCTCTATGTCGATGGCGGCCCGTCGACGACGGGCACTGTCGGCAAGCTGCGCATGGAAGGCCGCGAGGTCTTCAAATACGCCGTCGGCATGATCACCGATGTTATCCAGGCGGCTTTCGATTCGACCGGCACCACCGCCGATGACCTCGACTGGCTGGTGCCGCACCAGGCCAATCGCCGCATCATCGACGGTTCGGCGAAGAAGCTGAACATCGATGCCGCGAAGGTCGTCATCACCGTCGACCTGCACGGCAATACGTCGGCTGCCTCGATCCCGTTGGCACTTGCGACCGCTGCCGGCGACGGCCGCATCAAGAAGGGCGACCTGGTGATGCTCGAAGCGATGGGCGGCGGCTTTACCTGGGGTGCGGTTCTGCTGCGCTGGTAGGCACGAAACCTAAAAAACTGGCGGCGAACAAGAGCTTGACCGTAAGGCGCAAGACAAATACTCTTCGTGCGATTTCACAAAATATTTGTATGGGCGGGGAAACCATGACCGGAAAAACAGTGACGCGAGCAGACCTGGCGGAATCCGTTTTCCGAAAGGTCGGGCTTTCCCGGACCGAATCTGCCGAACTTGTGGAAACCGTCATCGACGAGATCTGCAACGCCATCGTGCGTGGCGAAACCGTCAAGCTTTCCTCCTTCGCCACCTTCCAGGTGCGCGACAAGAACGAGCGGATCGGCCGCAACCCGAAGACCGGCGAAGAGGTTCCGATTTCCCCCCGCCGGGTCATGACCTTCAAGGCGTCGAACGTGTTGAAGACACGCATCCTCAAATCGCATGTCGCTCGCAAGATCAAGCTGAAGCCGCTGAATCCGGCTCCCTGATAATCGGCTTCCCGTTTCGGAAACGGCTTTTTTTCTCTCTCGCACTCTCCGTCCTTGTGCGCAACGTCAAGACATGACTTGAATTGTCGGCGCCAAACCGTTGAAATATGATGAGTCGCCGTAGGATCGAGCCGCGAGGTCGCGTAGTAGCATGACGTTGGACAAGAGCCCCGATGCCTTTCGCACCATCAGCGAAGTCGCAGACGATCTTGATCTGCCGCAGCATGTGCTGCGCTTCTGGGAGACGCGGTTTCCCCAGATAAAGCCGATGAAGCGCGGCGGCGGCCGTCGCTACTATCGGCCGGAGGACGTGGACCTCCTCAAGGGCATCCGGCATTTGCTCTATGATCATGGCTATACGATCAAGGGTGTGCAGAAGCTTCTGAAGACCAATGGCAACAAGTTCGTCATATCGGTCGGCCATGGCGACCTCGCCAGCGTCGAGGCGCTTGCGTCGGGCGTGCAGGACACGGGTGCCGGGGAACCGCGCGTCGGCATGGCTGACGAAGACCAGATCGTCGGCCGCGCCAAGCCGCCGATCACCCGCCGGTTCTTCAATTTCGTCGCTGGAGACGACGAGCAGGAAGTCTCGATCGGCAAGTCGAGCATTGGCAAGGAAGACAGGGCGCTGCTGCAGGAGGCGCTCTACGACCTCCTGGAATGCAAGCGTCTGCTCGATCAGGTGCGCTGAATAGGAAAGTCAGGCTTCGGTAAGCCGCTTCATCGCCTGTTCGAGTTCGCTGAGCTGGAAGGGTTTTTGCAGCACGGGCAGCGTGCTTGGGCTGCTGCCATCAGGCGGCGTGCCGTATCCCGTAGCATAGAGATAGGGTTTTCCGCGTTCGTCGAGCAGCTTTGCGACTGGCAACGAACTCTGCCCGGCAAGCGAGACATCGAGAATTGCAGCGTCGAACTCCGTATCCCTGGCGGCTGTCAGCGCTCGTTCCAGGTCGGGTGCGCTGGCGCAGACCCGGTAGCCGAGATCGGCAAGCATGTCCTCAAGCAGCATGGCAATCAGCGCGTCGTCTTCGACGATGAATATGTCTTTCATGATCCCGTTCACCCATTGCCCTTGCTAAAGCATGTCGCGCAAAAGTGTGCTGCGGTTTTGCGCGACATGCGTAAAAACAAAGACCTAAAGCGCAAGGAGCGAATCTGAAAGATTGCGACACGCTTTAGGCATGGAGGTTTATGTGGCCGCTTGCACGGCTCGTCAAGACGTCGTGGCCGGCAGTGCGAGAAACAGCATATTGCCGGTTGAAATTCGATGTGCAAAAGCTGGAGTGCCGTCTCCGCAACGGCTCCTGCATAATTTCCTTAAATCGGAATCGATTTATGAATAAAATTATGCAGCAATTCAAAGCGTTGCAGCGTCTTTTGCGGCTCTCGAAAAGACGCGCGGCGCTGTAAGAAGGGGTGTCGAATGGATTTGTTGAGTGCCACGGATTGGCTGCGTCACAGGCCAGGTTTTACATATCCGCTGGCCATTGCCTTCATTGGCCTGACGTTTCTTCTGAGGCTTGCCGCCAGCGACACTCTCTCCGAGTTTCCCTTCCTGAGCTTCCTTCCGGCGATATTGCTCGCGAGTTTCATAGGCGGCGCCGGGCCGGGCTTTGTCGCGACCTTGGTTGCCGGTTTCATTGTCCAGCAGTTTTTCGTCGAGCCGCACAATGTTTTCTGGCCGGCCAGCGCCGCCCAATGGGTGGGGCTTTCCGCCTATCTCATCAATGCCGTGATCATCATCGGGCTGATGGAGATGATCATCATCGCCCATGGCAGGCAGAGCCGCCTTCGCAGCGAGCTCAACAGCTTCAACACGCGCCTCGAACAGACTGTGGTCCAGCGCACTGCCGAGCTCAGGCACGAGATGGAAGAGAATGCCGCCGCTCAGGCGCAGGTCCGCCAGTTGCAGAAGATGGAAACGATTGGCCAACTGACCGGCGGCGTCGCCCATGATTTCAACAACATGCTGGCAATTATCATCGGCAACCTCGATCTCGCCCAACGGCGCCTGACCGGCAGCGAGGATCCTCGCCTGCTATACTCCATCCAGAATGCCAGGGACGGTGCGCAGAGAGCGGCAGTGCTGACCGCGCGTCTTCTCGCCTTTTCGCGCCAGCAGCCGCTCGCCCCGGAGGTGATCGACCTCAACAAGCTGGTCGGCGGCATGTCGGAGCTGCTGCGGCGTACGCTCGGCGAGCACATCCGGATCGAGACCGTGCTTGCCGGCGGCCTTTGGCCGAGCTTCGCCGATCTGAGCCAGCTCGAGAATGCCATCCTGAACCTTGCCGTCAACGCCCGCGACGCCATGCCGGGCGGCGGAAATCTGACGATCGAGACCGCTAATACCGAACTCGACGAGCGATATTCGCGCATGCATTCGGAGGTCGAAGCAGGTCAATATGTGATGATCAGCATGACTGACACCGGCACCGGCATGTCGCCTGACGTGATCGAGCGAGCCTTCGATCCGTTCTACACGACCAAGGGACCCGGCAAAGGCACAGGTCTCGGCCTCAGCCAGGTCTACGGCTACATCAAGCAGAGCGGCGGCCACATCAAGATCTATTCGGAGATCGACAGGGGTACGACGTTGAAGATCTATCTTCCCCGTCATGTCGGCGCGACGGATGCCCGGTTGAACGTCGCCGGCGCCCAGCCGCTTCCTCAGGGCAGCGTCAATGATACGATCCTGGTGGTGGAGGACGATGAGAACGTCCGCACCATGACCGCCGAAAGCCTGCATGAACTCGGTTACACCGTGTTGCAGGCGGCTAGCGGCATGGAGGCGCTTATGCTTCTGGAGCAGAATGCGGCAGTCGACCTGATCTTCACCGATATCGTCATGCCGCAGATGAGCGGACGCCAGCTTGCCGATATCGTCCAGGAAAAATGGCCGACGATCCGGATCCTCTACACGACGGGTTACACCCGCAATGCCATCGTCCACAATGGCGTGCTTGATCACGGCGTTTCCCTGCTTGCCAAGCCCTTCAGCCTGGAGCAGCTCGCTCATAAGATCCGTGAGCTTCTGAATGTCGCGGTGAGGGTGGGAGACGAGCGGACGTGAAGCCGGAATACGGCCGCACGTCCGCAATTCTGTGTCAGCGTTATTCCAAGACCTGGATGATGCGATGCGTCTTCGGTTCGACGATCACGCGCCGCTCGTTGACGACCGTATAGCCATAGCCGTCGATATTTGGCACCGTATGCACTTCGACGGTATCGGGCAGCGTCGCGCCGACCGCGATATCACCGTCATAGACGACGGATGGCGTGTTCTGCTCCATCACATAGGTGCGCACTTCGCCGGGCAATACGACGGAGCCGGTCGGTGCGGGATCGGTGACGATGACGCTGCTCTGCGCGAAGGCGGCGGAGCTGATGGTCAGCATGGCGGCCGCAGCTAGCATGGTCTTGCGCATGGGATTTCTCCTTTCTACCTGAGACATCAAGGCAACGCTGGCCATGCGGCATAGTTCCCCGCGGGCTTTCGCGATCGCGGTAACAGACGCAAAGAGAGAAATTAAGTTGTTACTAAATTAATTTTTACATCAGACGGTTGAGCCGTCTGAACAGCGTTCGAAAAGAGTCCAGATGGTGATGTTAGAGCTCGCTTGTTTACTTTTCGCTAACCATGTTGGACGTTTATTCTGAACGGACGACCAACCGGTCGTTGATTCGACGATCCGTCGCGTTTCGGCTTGCGAATGGATCTCTAGAAGACGATTGCGGCGGCTCGAGACATGCGCTTGCGAAAGACGATATTGCTGTTGGCCGTGACGGGCATAATGGCCGGCTGCACATCGACAGGCGGCGTGCGCCAGCCTTCCGCGCCGGAAACCGTGGCGCCTGAAAAGGCGTTGGTCCTGCCGCCGCCGGGCGGCCCGTCGATCGTCAGCGTCGTCGAGCGCAAGCGCGGCAACGGCGTCGAGCAGACGATATCGCTGTTTACCTCATCCTCCGTGCCCGGTCAGAATTCCCTGAAGGTCCAGTTCTTCGGCGCTTCGGGCGCCAATCCCGGCGCCGGCAATGCCGGCTTCAGCATGATCAACGAGAGCGGCATTGCCCGCGAGGTGGCCCGTTCGGCCCCCGGCGTGCCGATGGCGACGTCGGCGACCTTCCTGCAGAACGCCTATGGTCCCTTCGGGTATGCCTCCGGTCGCAGCCGTGCCGGCGACACCTGCCTCTATGCCTGGCAGCAGATACGCTCCAGCACTGCTGCCAATACCCAGGCGCGAAATTTCGGCATGATCCAGCTGCGCCTGCGCCTTTGCGATGCGAGAGCGAGCGAACGCCAGCTGCTTGGCATCGTCTATGGCTACACCGTCACCGGCACCTTCGACGGCGAGCTCTGGAACCCTTACGGCAATCCGCCGCCCGCCGACGTGGCGCTCGGGCGCACCGGCGCGCCGATCTATCCCGACGAAGGCGGTTATCGCGCCAGCCCGATGCCGATCGGCTACGAGCCGGCGCCTGCCATTGTCACCCAGCCGCGCGCCGCCGTTCGCAGCACCTCGACCGCGCAACCGGATCAAGGTGTGGCAGCGGTGCCGGCACCCATCGGCCCGCGCGTGCCGCTGCCGGGCGAGCCGCCGCAGACAAGTGCAAGGCCGGCTGTGGCAGTTGCGCCAATCGAACAATCGGTAAGGGCGATCGGCGTCACCGTGCCTTCGCCGGACTGCATAGGCGACGCGGCCATGACGGCCGCCTGCCGGAGATAATGAGCATGTCGCGGGCGCCGGATGGTGCCCCGGTTGAGCAATTTCGAAGGAACGCCGATGCGCAAAGCCCGCAGTGTCTTTATATGGGCCGTGGTTTCGCTCTGTATGATCGTGCTGATCACCCTGCCGGTCAACCTGCAGACCCAGCTCATCACCGCCATCACGGTCGTGACCGTGATGGCGGTCATCAAAATTCTGAAGGGCGAGGGGACGTGGCGCCTGGTGGCGCTCGCCTTCGGCACGTCGATCGTGCTGCGTTATGTTTATTGGCGCACCACCAATACGCTGCCGCCTCTGAACCAGTTGGAAAACTTCATTCCCGGCCTGCTGCTCTATCTTGCCGAAATGTATAGCGTCGCGATGCTGGCGCTCAGCCTGTTCATTGTTGCCACACCATTGCCGTCGCGCCCCTCGCGTGCCGCCAATCCCGGGCGCCTTCCTCATGTCGACGTCTTCGTGCCATCCTACAATGAGGATGCCGGCTTGCTCGGAAACACGCTGGCCGCCGCCAAGGCCATGGATTATCCGGCCGAGAAGCTGCATGTCTGGCTGCTCGACGACGGCGCCACCTTGCAGAAGCGCAACTCCGGCAAGCTGCTCGAAGCCCAGGCCGCCGCCGCCCGCCACATCGAGCTGAAGCAGCTCTGCGACGATCTCGATGTCCACTACCTCACGCGCGACCGCAACGAGCACGCCAAGGCCGGCAATCTCAACAACGGCATGAAACATTCGACCGGCGAACTCATCGCCGTCTTCGATGCCGACCACGCGCCGGCCCGCGATTTCCTCCTCGAGACCGTCGGTTACTTCGAAGACGATCCGAAGCTCTTCCTCGTCCAGACCCCGCACTTTTTCATCAATCCCGACCCGCTGGAGCGCAACCTGCGCACCTTCGACAAGATGCCGAGCGAGAACGAGATGTTCTACGGCATCATCCAGCGTGGCCTCGACAAATGGAATGCCGCTTTCTTCTGCGGTTCGGCCGCCGTTTTGAGCCGCAGGGCGCTCGAATCCCAGAATGGTTTCAGCGGCATCAGCATCACCGAGGATTGCGAGACGGCGCTGGCGCTCCACGGCAGCGGTTGGAACAGCATCTATGTCGACAAGCCGCTGATCGCAGGCCTGCAGCCAGCCACCTTTGCAAGCTTCATCGGCCAGCGCAGCCGCTGGGCACAGGGCATGATGCAGATCCTGCGTTTCCGCTTTCCGCTTCTGAAGCGCGGCCTGACGATCCCGCAGCGTTTCTGCTATATGTCCTCCACGCTGTTCTGGCTCTTCCCGTTCCCGCGCACGATCTTCCTGTTTGCGCCGCTCTTCTACCTGTTCTTCGACCTGGAAATCTTCACAGCCTCGGGCGGCGAGTTCCTCGCCTACACGCTTGCCTATATGCTCGTGAATCTGATGATGCAGAATTACCTCTACGGGTCGTTCCGCTGGCCCTGGATTTCAGAGCTCTACGAATATGTCCAGACGGTGCATCTGCTGCCGGCAGTCGTCTCCGTCATGCTCAATCCGCGAAAGCCTACTTTCAAGGTCACCGCCAAGGACGAATCGATCGCCGTCAGCCGACTGTCGGAAATCAGCCGTCCGTTCTTCGTCATCTTTGCGGTTCAGATTGTCGCGCTCGTCATCACCATCTACAAAATCTATGCCGAGCCCTATAAGGCCGACGTCACGCTCGTCGTCGGCGGATGGAATCTCATCAACCTGATCATGGCCGGCTGCGCGCTGGGTGTCGTGTCAGAGCGCGGCGAGCGCGCTTTATCCCGTCGCGTCCGCGTCAACCGGCGCTGCGAATTCGGCGCCAACGGCAGGTGGTACACGGCCTCGATCGAGGACGTCTCGGTTCACGGCGCAAGGCTTCACATCTTCAACAAGCATCTCGACGAGATGCTGGTCGGCGCCGTCGGCGAAATCCGCTTCCGGCCCTATAGTGGCGCGGATCTGGAAACCCTGCCGCTCATCGTCCGCAATATCGAGCCGTCGGGCGATATCAGCAATGTCGGTTGCCAGTACGTGCCGAAAAGCGCACTTGATCATCGTCTGATCGCCGACCTGATATTTGCCAATTCCGATCAGTGGACAGAGTTCCAGGCCTCGCGCCGTCGCAATCCGGGCCTGATCCGCGGCACCATCTGGTTTCTCGGCATGTCGTTCTACCAGACGAGCCGCGGCCTCGTTTACTTCTTCCGCAGCATGCGGCCGGAGCGAGAAGCCCAGCAGCAGGCGGCAAAGGTCAACGCCGGATGAGAAGGATCGCCGCCGCCTCGCTTCTCCTGCTGAATGCCTCCGCCTTCGCCCAGGCGCAGACGGCGCCCTTCGACATGTCCGGCGAGCGGCCGCCCGGGGCATCCGTTACCCCGAGATTGACGTCGCCTACGCCGCCCGCAGCCACGGCGCCGGTTCCTGTCACCCCTCCGGTTTCCGTCAAACCCGCGCCCGCAACCCCGGCGGCCGCTCCTGTTCCTCCGGCGGTCGTCGCCCAGCCGCAGCCGGTGGCGCCTGCGCCCCAGCCAGCCGCCACGGCAAATACCGCCGCGCCCCGCCCCGGTGATGTACGTCGCTATGTCGTGCCCTTTTCGCAACTTGGTCTCGGCGGCGAATACGATCGCCGGTCATGGTCGGTCTATCTGACGCCGGAGCAGGCGGCGGCCAAGGCAAGCTTCACCTTCGCCTACCAGAATGCGATCTTCGTCGCGCCCGAGGCCTCGGCGCTGACCGTCTATCTCAACAACCGCCCGATCGGCCAGCAGCGCGTCGGTTCGCCGGATGGCCCGTCGACCGTCACCTTCGAGGTCCCGCCCGGTCTGCTGCAGCCCGGTGCCAATCTCGTCACCTTCGAAGCCGATCAGCGCCACCGAACAGATTGCAGCATCCAATCGACTTATGAACTGTGGTCGAATATCGATCCGGCCGGAACCTTTCTGAGTTTTACCGGCAGGGATGCCGCCCAGCTATCAAGCGCCGACGCAATCCGCGCCATCGGCGTCGACGGTGCCGGCAAGACGGAGTTCGATGTCGTTGTCCCGGCGCTGGAGCAGCCGGGAACCACCAAGCCACTACTACGGCTGGCGCAGGGCCTGTCGGTGCTGAGCAGCATGCCGAACCAGATCTTTGCCTTCAGCACGGCTTCGCTTCCAGCGGCCGGGCCTGGCAAGCTCAGCGTGCTCGTCGGCACCGCGGCAGAACTGCGGCCGATCTTTCCGGGCCTGCCGCCCGGTGCCGAAAGCGCGGCATTCGCCGCTTTCGCCACCGATCCGCGCAGCGGCTCGCCGGTGCTTCTGATCAGCGGCCCCTCCTGGCAGGCGGTCTCCTCGGCGATCGATACCATCGTCGCGCCGACAGACCGGTCCTCGGACGTACGCCGCGACGTGCTGACCACCGAACGCTGGAGCGCGCCGAACGCGCCGCTGGTTTTTTCCGATACGAGTATCGCCCTGTCGCAGCTCGGCGTGAAGACCACCGAATTCTCCGGCCGGCGGCTGCGGACCAGCTTTAATATCGCCGTACCGGCCGATTTTTATGCCAATGCCTATGGCGAAGCGAAGGTGCTGCTCGACGCCGCCTATACCGATAAGGTAATGCCCGGCAGCCACATCGATATCTACGTCAATGACAACATTGCCTCCACCGTGCCGATCACCACGACATCAGGCGGCATTCTCCGTCATCTGCCGATCCGCGTGACGATGCGGCACTTCAAGCCCGGCTTCAATTCGGTGGCGATCGAGGCGATCCTGATGACCAAGGACGATGCGGCTTGCGCGCCGGGCGCGACAGCCGGTGCCACCCCGCGCTTTGCCCTGTTCGATACCTCCGAGCTGCAGATTCCGGATTTCGCCCGTGTCGGTCAGCGTCCGAACCTGGCCGCAATGGCCGGCACCGCCTATCCCTATGGCCGGGCCACGGAACCGACGCCGCTTTTCATCGACCGCGTCGATGCCGACACGCTTTCGGCAGCCGCGACGCTGCTCGGCCAGATGGCGATCACTGCCGGCCATCCGATCGCCGTCGAAATCGTTGCCTCGCCGAATACGATTGGCGATCGTGACGCGATCTTCATCGGCTCCATCTCGCAGATGCCGGCAACCGCGCTGTCGCAGACCAATATCGCCACGGCGAGCCAGGCCTCGTGGCGTCCCGTGGCCGATACGCAGGCGGGCGTCGTCGATACCGGTACGGCCTTCGAGGAGTGGAATTCCAAGGTCAGCGGCGGTGTCTTGCGCAACCGGATCACTGCCTCCCGTGAGTGGCTGTCGCGCAATTTCGATATCTCCCGCAGCTCGCTGCAATTCATCCCCGGCGCCGAGCAGATTTTCACGCCGGCCAACGCCGACACGCTGCTGGTTGCACAGGGCTCCAGCCCCGCGGGAGCCGGCGCCTGGACCGTGGTGGCGGCGCCGTCGGCGAAGGATTTGCGCGAAGGGCTCGAGGTTCTGGCCACGCAGCTGAACTGGTCGCAGATATCGGGCCACATTACCACCTATTCGAGCAAGACAGGCAAGATCGAGACCGTGCCCGTCACCCGTTTCGATTTTGTGCCGTCCACACCCTGGTCGATCGCCAATTACCGCCTGATCGCCGCCAACTGGCTGTCGACCAATATCCTCTCCTATGCCTTTGTGCTGGTCGTCTTCGTGCTGCTGATCGGCGTCACCACCTCGAGCATGCTCAAAAAGCTGGGCCGGTCGAAATGAGGCGGTGGCGCGCACTCCTGCTGGCGGCAACGGTCGCGCTCGCCCCAGGCCCGCCCGCCGGGGCGCAGCAGGCGATGATCAATGCCGGCGCATGGGCCGCCTACAAGGCGAAATTTCTCGATGCGACCGGCCGCATCATCGACAACGGCAACGGCAATATCAGCCACAGCGAAGGGCAGGGCTATGGCATGCTGCTCGCCTATCTCGCAGCCAGCCCCGCCGATTTCGAACAGATCTGGTATTTTAGCCGCACCGAACTGCTGCTACGCGACGATGGCCTTGCCGTCTGGAAATGGGATCCGAACGGCAAGCCGCACGTCACCGACACCAACAACGCCTCGGATGGCGACATGCTGATCGCCTATGCGCTGGCGCTTGCCGGCACGACGTGGAAACGCAACGACTATATCCTCGCCGCCTCCCGCATGGCCCAGGCGCTCCTTGCCGAAACCGTTGTGCACTCGTCCGGCCACACACTCCTGTTGCCGGGGAGTGAGGGTTTTGCCGCTACCGACCGTGAGGACGGTCCCGTCGTCAACCCGTCCTACTGGATTTACGAGGCGATCCCAGTGATGGCGGCGCTCGCTCCGTCGGATGCCTGGCAAAAACTGTCGGACGATGGCCTGGCGCTGTTGAAGAGGATGCAGTTTGGCCCGCGCAAGCTTCCAGCCGAATGGGTCAGTCTCAGCGGCCAGCCGCAGCCGGCAGAGGGATTCGACGCCGAGTTTGCCTATAACGCCATCCGCATCCCGCTCTATCTCGCTCGCGGCGGCGTCACCGACAAGGCGCTGCTGACCCGCTTGCAACAAGGAATGTCGCAAGACGGCGTTCCCGCCACCATCGATCTGACCACCGGCCGGCCGAAGACTGTGTTGTCGGATCCCGGTTTTCGAATTGTTAACGATGTTGTGGCCTGTGTGGTCGATGGGACCAAGTTGCCGGTCTCGGCCCTGCAATTTGCGCCCGCACTCTATTATCCGTCCACGCTTCAACTGCTGGGGCTGGCCTATATTGGGGAGAAGCATCCGGAGTGTCTGTGAAGTCTTCTCTCGTGGCGGTTTCAGCGGCAGTTGTGGTGGCGACCCTCGTCACCGGGCTGAAAGATCGTGCCGCTCTGCAGGAAAAGTTCGGCCTTGGGGCCGCCGGCAAGTCGGCGCCGGAGCTGATGATGATGGGCCGCATCAAGCCGACGGATGCTCCTGCCGGCGATTCCGAATTCAATGCGCAACTCGTCGCCGATAAGATCGAGGCGATAACCTCCTCGCCGCCGTCAGCACCGAACACGCCCGAGCCGAGTGCCGCAGCACAGCAGCCCGCAGCACCGCAACCTGCGGCACCTCACACGGCTACTCAGCCGGCGCCGGTCACGCCCCCTATCGTTTCCGCGCCGCCGGCTCCGCAGCAGGTGTCCGCACCACCGCAGCCTGCCGTCGACGAAAGCGCTCTTCGTTATTTTGCCAGCCGCGGCGACAAGGTGCGCCTGCAGGCCGAAATCTCCCGCCTTCAGGCGCTCTATCCGAACTGGGTTCCGCCGGCCGATCCGCTCGCCGTGCCGCAGAATGGCGACAAGCAGCTCGAGGCCATGTGGCAGCTCTATTCCGATGGCCGCTATGCCGAACTGCGCAAGGCCGTCGCCGACCGCCAGGTAGCCGATGCCGGATGGCAGCCGCCGGCCGATCTGCTCGACCGGCTTGACGTCGCCGAGGCCCGTGCCCGCCTCGTCAATGCTTCGGACCTCAAGCAATATGCGACTGTGGTCGATATCGCTGCCGCAACACCGAGCCTGCTCACCTGCAGCGAGGTCGATGTTCTCTGGCGCGTCGCCGAAGCCTTCATCCAGACGGAGAGGGCGCAGCGCGGCCAGGACGCCTACACCTATATTCTGAAGAACTGCACCAATCCGGCCGAGCGGCAGGCGACGGCCGAAAAGGCTTCGACGCTGCTTGCCTACCAGCCGATGCAGGCGCTGCTCGCGCTGGAGAGGCCTGCTGCCGACGGCAGCCGGGAGTTCGATGCTATCCGCGACAACCTCGCCCGACGCTTCATGGCCGAGGGCAATGACAATCCGAATCTCGCCATCGCGCCCGCTTATATCGCCCGCCTCGAAAAACTCGCCGAGACGGAGGGGCTTGCCTCCGATGCGCTGCTGCTCGGCTGGTACCAGCTTCGCCGCAACAATGATGTGGATGCCGAGAAATGGTTCCGCGTGGCCCGAGCCAAGCAAGAATCGGCCGCCGCTTCGCAGGGGCTGGCGCTGGCGCTGATCGCCCGCAAGGCGCCTGAGGAAGCCGAGGACGTGATGTTCCGCTGGCGCGCCGATTCCGATGATGCGACATCAACCTATCTAGCCGCTACCGCCAACCTGATGGCGTTGCAGCCGCCGGTCGATCTGGCCGAAGACGTGCTGCACCGCATCGCCACCGAGGTCATCGCCCGGAAATATGTGCCGACGGCGCAGCAATTCGGCTGGTATGCCCGCTCCCTCAATCAGTTCCAGACCGCCGCGCGCTGGTTCGAGACGGCACTTGCCTGGAAACCCGATGACGAACCGTCCGCCTATGGCCTTGTCATCACCCGCGAGCAACTGAGCGACCGCAAGGGCGTGCTCGACCTCCAGCGCGCCTGGGCCGGCCGGTCGAGCCGGATCACCAACCTCGAAGACACGTCCTCCCTGATGCCGAATGCCGTCACGCCGCCGCCGGCAAAGGGGGGGCTTGTCGCACAGCAGCCGGCTCAACCGACGCAGCGTCCCCTGGCCGAACCGCTCCCGGCAGAGCGCCGCGTGACCCTGCAGCCGGGTGCGGAAGTGGTCGTTCGCGCGGCGAGACCGGCGATGGAGACGATGACCGCCCCGCGCGGCCCGCGCCAGACGCGCGGCTGCTCGACGACAATCGATGCCGGGCAGCTTAAGCCGGCCGACGCGCTGTCGCGCGGCTGGTGCCTGATGGATATCAACCGGCCGATGGAGGCGATCTCGGCCTTCGAGGCCGCATTGCAGAGCCCGGCCCGCAAGATCCGCGAAGACGCAGCCTACGGCCAGAGCCTTGCCTATTTGCGCGCCGGCCTTTCCAGCAATGCCGCCGTCGCGGCCACCAAGGCGCCGCAGAACCGCCAGCGCGCCGCCGAGCTTCAGGTGGCGATCCTCGCCGACCGTGCGCTTTCAGCCTTCGACGCCGGACGTTACCGCGAAACCCTCATCTATCTCGACCAGCGTGCCCAGCTGCAGCAGGAACGCATCGACCTGATGGTTCTGCGCGGCTACAGCTACCTCAATCTCAAAATGTACGGCGATGCGACCCGTATCTTCGAAGCCGCTGCCGCAACTGGCAGCCGCGACGCCGCCCGCGGCCTTGCCGACGTCCGTAACGTCACCCACCCAGACACCAACAACTGACGTTGACGCCGCTTCCGCTCTCCGTTAGTCGCCTGCGCAAAGGTCGCTCCGGCCTCATGCTTGTAAGGAAAAGCCTGTGCCCGCTCTCCATGACATCCTCGACAGATCCTATGACGCCTTCCTTTTCGACATGGACGGAACGCTGCTGAATTCCATCGCCGTCGTCGAACGCGTCTGGAGCGAATGGGCAAGGCGCCACGGCTTCGAGCCGGAGGTCTTCCTGAAGACGATCCACGGCATCCGCGCCTCCGATGTGATCCGCGGGCTTGGCCTGCCCGGCGTCGATCCTGCCCATGAGGCGGATCTGCTGCTCGCCGAGGAAATGGAGGATGTCTCCGGCATCGTCGAAATCCCCTGCGCCGTCCGCTTCCTCTCCGCCATCGCTGAGGGCCGATGGGCAATCGTCACTTCGGCGCCGATCGAGCTCGCCAGGCGCCGCATGGCCGCCGCCGGCATCCCCATGCCAAGGGTCATCGTCAGCGGCCAGGAGGTCAAATCAGGCAAGCCCAGCCCCGAAGGTTATCTGCTCGGCGCAAGCCGCCTCGGTGTCGATCCGAAAAAATGCCTGGTCTTCGAAGATGCGGTCGCCGGCATCCTCGCCGGCGAGGCCGCCGGCGCCGACGTCACAGTCATCACCGAAACGCACGCCACGCCCTTCGAAACGCCGCATTTTTCGATCGCCAACTACCAGGCATGGCAGCCTCGTCAAACCGCCGAAGGCCGGCTGAGGCTCGCGGCGATCTGACCATTCGCGCAAACCGCCTCCTTTTTCTTGGAGGCAAGGTTTTTCCGCTTGCATTGCACGCGCTGAAAAACTAAACGAAGCAAGCCGTTTCGGCAGGTCGGGGCGTAGCGCAGCCCGGTAGCGCACTTGACTGGGGGTCAAGGGGTCGCTGGTTCGAGTCCAGTCGCCCCGACCATTTATCCCCTTGAAATCTCAGTCAGAATGTCAGATTCCTTCGTCCCGCTAGCGGCGGAAAACGGAACGAGGCATTGGCAGAAATGCTAAAGCGGGAGCCGAACGTCCCGAACGAAAATGTAATTGTTCATGTTGCAGGCGAGCTTTAGCGCCAACATTGCAGAGGACGGTCTGCCATTGACCGCCTTTTCAGTGCGGTTTCTGGGCGATTGCGATCATCGACTTCGCCAGAAGCGGAATCCTCCCGACATATTCGAAGTCGACGTCTTCGAAGCCTGTTTCAAGCAGGAGGGTGCTGAGCGTTCCAGGAGACCAGAATTTGATATGGCCATGGTCCTTCAGAGGCATGAAATGGTCATCCATCTTTCCGCTGACGGCCAATGCCAGATTTTTCCAATAGCCGTGAAAAGGGGTCGACATAACGGCGATGCCGCCAGGTTTCACCAAATCATACATGGTCGCCGAGAAAGCCTTGGGATCATAGACATGTTCCACCACTTCAAGGCTGATCACGGCATCGAAGGTCCCATACCGGCTGGACAGATCTTCGTAGCCGGAACCGATTTCCAGCGGAAGATCGGGGTGGGCCGTTCTTGCTTTCGCGATGCCGTCTTGGGAGGGATCGACGCCGACGACGTCATAGCCTTTTTCCGCAAGCACGGCTGCAGCACCGCCGGTGCCGCAACCGAGGTCGAAGACCGCCGTATCTTTTGCCTCCTCGAAACTGTTCTCGAGAACATCGACAACGGCCGGCAGAATATAGGAATGGGCGGTCGCCGGCTTGGCGTGTACATAGGTAGTAGCGTCCAGTTCGATAGACATTTTACCTCCTGAAAGTCTGGATAAAGTGAGCGGCCAATGGTACGGCGGACTTTGACGGGAGTGTGGTGCCGTTGTGGTATTAAGGTGATTAACGCCGAAGGCGTCCCCGGCGGCTAAGCGTCGCCCGCCGATTGGCTGTACAGACTGCGCGAGACATCCTCCAGCACGGCCCACGCTCGCCATGCCGGATCCCGAAGCTGATTGACAGGGTGCCCTGAAGATGCTGAAAACGGGCCGCTTTCAGGTTTGCCGCATTCTCGCGGTTCAAAGGGCCGCTGTATCCGGCTCCGCCCGTTTCGACCATTTAAACTAAATAACGCGATGAAATACCATTTGAAGGTGCATAGCAAATAAATCCTTTAGTTCTTTTTGGTACTGCCTCAGTTGGGAGAGGTGGTATTTGTTGCATTTTGTTAAGGTTATACCCAGTTTGGAAGTTAACAACCAAATTTTGGATTGAAAAAAGCCTGAAGCCTCTTCGCATTCTCGTGAATATGTTGTAGATTAACATTGTCCCTGTCACGGATAGCCTAGTCGAGCATGGCGGATATGAAGCACAATCTAACTTGCAGGCAGAGCCTCGCGAGCGCGTTCCAGGCTCTGTCGGACGAGGCCATCAAAGGCGGCTGGTCGGAAGGCGATGTTGCCCTCGCGCTTGCCGAACTCGCGGAGGAGCGGGTGATTGAGGTTACCGCCAAGGTGATCATGGAAGGCTCCGTCCATCCTCAGCTCATCGCTGCCGGCGGCGGACGCAACAGATAACGATCTTACACCAGCAATCCCGCCGTTTTCGCTGCCGTGATGAAGGAAGCCTGTGCTGCGCGCGGGCTGCGCAGTCCGTCGAGCGCATCCAGGCAGTGCTGGCGCGCAACGCGATAATCGCGCCCACGCTTGCTCGGCCACCGCTTCAGATATTCGACGGCCTCCCAGACGGTCGAAACGATCAGGCTGCTGTTTGAAGAAACGACCCGGACGGGGGAGGGAAAGCGTTTTTCACTCACGTCTGCACTCACCGATTCCTGCTACCAAACGCGGCCCGAACGCGCGGGATAAAATTTTGTTCCATAATTTTGTTCCACAGAAATTTGCGTAGTTGCTAAAGTTCGGACCCTCGCGCATAATGACTTTATGGTCGGTTGCGGAGGGCGGCCGGCGATGCAAGCGTGGATGCGTTTGCCCTCGGAGGAAATGCGGCGTGATGTTACGATCATCAATTCATCCGCATGATTTACCGCTCTTTTCGGAAGATCTCGATCTGCTTTCGCAGGTGCTCGACAAGGTCTGCGACGAACGCGGCCTCGCCAGGACGACGCCGGAGGCCGAGCGGATCGGTGCGGTCATCATTCAGCTCTACAGGCAAGGCGTGAAGGACGGCGGCAAACTCGCCGACCTTGCAAAAACCTATCTTTAAAGATCAGTTCTGCTCGATCGAGACACCGTTCTTGCCGATGCTCATCTCGATGCCTTGCGGCTTGCTTTCCTCGTGGAAGATATAGGCGCCGAGGCCGATGACGGCGACGACAAGAACGCCGATGACGACGTAGAGACCATTGCTGCGGTTCAAGAGACTGCCCCCGATACGTTATAGGCCCGATATGTTATGGGACAGCGGAAACGGTCGGGCGGCGGATTGGTTCCGTCAGTCGTCGTTGGCGGCGTTGAGGTTTTCCGGCCGGATGCCGTCATCGCTGGAGGTGCGGGCGCGCAACCGGATACCGGGGCCGCCTTCATCCTGATTGCCGCTCGACAGGAATATGATGCCGTTCGCCTCGAGTGTGCTGCGCACATCGAATAGCGCATGCGGCTCGCCGGCGAATTCGCCGTTTTCCAGCGCCGTCACGGTCTCGACCGGCAGGCCGCTGGCGGCGGCGAGCTCTTCGATGCTCATTCCGATCATGGCGCGCGCGCCGCGTATCTGCGTTGCTGTTATCATGATGGAAAACCTAGCGCATTCCCAGCGCTTCTCAAGTGGCGAAACCGCACGTTGGCCCTAAGGCATGCGCTCTTCAAACTTCCCTCAATTTGACACCAAATAGATCGTCATGCATGCGCTCGACCGCGATCCCCATTCCTCCCATCAGGGCGGCGCGGTTCCCAAAGCGACTGATCTCGATGCGCGGCGGATAAGGCGTACAACGCGGCAGGAAACCGCGGATGGCGTTTACGAGTTCCGGTCTTGAGCCGATGCTGCCGCCGGTGATCACCAATTCAGGATCGAGAGCCGCTCCGATTGCAGCGATAGCGACTGCGACCAGCCTTGCCGTCTCTTCGATGGCAGCCGCAGCGCTTGTTTCTCCTGCATTAAACGCGGCGAAGAGATCGGCCACGGTGGATGCATTACGCCCGCCGAAACCGACGTAACGTCGCAACATCGCGACGCTGCCGACCGCGCTCTCAAAGGTTCCAAGCGTAAATCCGCCAGGATCAAAAGCATCTCCACCGATCGGAAGATAGGCGATTTCGCCGGCCGCCCCACGCGCGCCGCGCAACAGAGTTCCGTTGGCGATGATGCCCATGCCGACGCCCGTTCCGAGAGCAACGAAAGCAAAATTGCTGGTTTCGACACCGTGTCCCCGCCATCTCTCCCCTTGCGCGGCGAGGTTGACGTCATTTTCAACGATCACCGGTATGGCCATTCTGTCGCTGAAGACTTGCCGCAGATTTATGGCGTCGATGCCGGGGATGCTTGGCGCTACGTTGATATGCCCGGTGGCTGGATCGAGCACACCGGGACTGCCTAGAACGACGAGACGGAGTTTGTCGGCAGTCGTCCCGGCCGCAAACGCGAGTTCTACGATAAGATCGCTGAACTGATTGACGAGATGCATTCCGCCGCGCGGGTCGGTGGATACTTTAGTTTCAGCGACCACGTTCCCCAACAGATCGCAAATGGCCGCAGCAATCTTGGTGCTCCCGAGATCGATAGAGACGGCCAGCCCCGCCCTGGCATTGATTTCATAGGTGATCGCATTCCGGCCCGGGCGACCATCAGTCTGCCCGACTGGTTTCAGCCATCCATCATCCTCAAGGTCGCGCACGACATCGGAAATCGTCTGCTTTGACAAGCCGGTTAGCTTGGCAATATCGGCGCGAGAGATCGATCCGTTCGCGAACACGGTTCGGATGACGGCATTGGTTGAAATTTTTCGTGCGATCGGGGTCTGTGCGACAGAAGATGCCATTGCCATCCGGCTAGCTCAGTCCAATTAGTTCGGAGCGCATACTTAATGGACGCGATATTAAGTCACAACTATTGCGACTAAGCGGAATTCAATACATCGAAGCAGGCAATTTGTCTATGTCCTTGACAAATGGGAGGTCAGCTGTAGGCTTGAAATTAACGTGCGATGAAAATGCGCGATGAAATAAAGAGGGTCGATGTGAAGTATGCGCCATACGTATCGTCCGGTTAGCCGTGCGCCTGCCAAGATCGGCCAAAGAGGAACTGGCCTGGGCTTGCCTGGCTATTTCTTTTTTTGCGTCCCGCGGACTCCTTGAACCCGGCTTCCGAGGATTTGCTCATGATGAAGCCCTCGACTGATGGACAGCTTTTCGCGAAGCAACCTGCTTTACTGCCGATAATGCTATCATGCCTTCAGGCGGCCGTTCATCGGGATGGGTGCGCTGACCTCACCGTGTGGCGAGCAGGCAGTTTCGGGCGTGTGAGATTTTCTCCAATCAAGGGTGCTTATACCCGGGAGACACGGCCTTTTCGTGGCTTGGAGAAACCAGGAAATGCTTCAACCCAATCCCTCATCGATCCGCATTGCGAAGGCGACGGAGCCATCCTGCTCGAATTCGGAAAAGCCGAGGCGACGGTAGAAACCCCTGGCGCGTTCGTTGTTTGGGTCGACCCCGAGATGCACGGCTCCGACCCCGTGGTTTCGAAGCGCTTGAAGCTCCGTGGCGATCATCCTGCGCCCCCAACCGCTTGCCTGAAGTCCGGGAAGGATGTTGATATGGAGATGCGCGGGATACTGGTCTTGAAGCCAAGCCGTTCCGCTGCGCGGATTTTGAATTCGTTCCATCACGTCGGCGTCGCGCGGACGGGTGGGTGCCAGTCCCGCAATCTGCTGGCGGACGAACGGCCACCAGTTCGTTTGCAAGTCTCTGTCGAACCTGCTGGTGTCCGCCACCCCTACAACGTAGCCGACTGGCCGGTCGTCCTGAACGAGAACAAAGGCAAAGTCTTTGGCGAATTTGAGGTAGGGTACCGACCAGATGTAGCCGGGCAGATGCGGGTCGCTATAAAGCGCGCTGGCATCTTCACCGCCATTCGCGGTTTTCAGGCAGATGTCGAAAAGGGCGTCGATATCCGCTTCAGTCGCGGGGCGGATGAAGCAGCTGGTGTCCATCACTTTGCCACCTCCTGCGTGGCGCTTTGTCATTTTAGGTCGCGAGAGGAGCGGATGCATTGACGATTACCTCAGATTCGCCAGCCAGGCAAAGCTCTGGGGGAAGAAAACGTTCGGCCGCTGCTTGGCGCAAGGCCTGAACGGGAGTGGAAAATAAACCAGATGAGGTGGAGCAGATGAAAAGAACCGTGAAATCGATCCGCATACTGCCGGCATACCGATTGAAAGCAGCTGTCGCGCTTGTTGGCGCGGCGCTTTTGAGTTTTGGCCTTTCGGCAGCCGCGCGCGCCGACGACCTGGCTGTGTGGGATGACCAAACCTATGAAGGTCAGAGCGCGGTCATAGAGCAGCTCAACAAGGAGTTCGAAGCTGCGCATCCCGGCGTCACGATCAAGCGCACCGCCCGTACCTTTGATGACATGAAGTTGACGCTGAAGCTTGCGGTTTCGGCAGGTGATGGCCCTGTCATCACGAAAGTCAATCAGGGTGCCGGTGACATGGGAGCGATGGTCAAGGAAGGATTGCTCCTGCCGGTCGACGACTACATCAAAAACTACGGCTGGGATAAGCGCCAGTCGGATTCGGTGCTTGCTCGAGACCGCTGGGAAGATGGAAAATTTGGGGTCGGTAAGACCTACGGCATATCAGGCCTCGGCGAGATCGTTGGCCTCTACTACAATAAAAAGATCCTCGGCGATGCGGGAGTAGCGCTGCCGCAAACCTTCGAGGAGCTGTTGGCCGGTCTTGATAAGCTGAAGGAAAAGGGCGTTGCGCCCTTCATGATGGGCTCGGCAAAGCAGCATCTGGCCCTGCACATGATCGGCGCCATCGAGCAGGCGCATATCGACGCCAGCAATCGTGCCGAGCTTGACGATCTGATTTACGGCCGGGGCGGCTCGTGGAACACCAAGGGGAACATCGAATCCGCCAAACTCGTGCAGCAATGGGCACAGGGCGGTTACTTTTTCCCCGGTTTCGAAGGCATCTCGGGTGACGACGCCGTCCAGCTTTTCATTTCCGGGCAGGGCGCGTTCCTGATCTCCGGAACCTGGTATTTCGGTGACATGCAACACAATCCGGATATCGGCTTCATGGCAATTCCCGCCCCGAAAGGTATTGCCAAGCCCATGAGTGTTGGGGGCGTGGATCTTGCCTGGGCGATAACGAGCCTTGCCAAAACGAAGCCGACACAGGACGTAGCCGGCGCATATATCGATTATATGGTCTCGGAAAAGGCTGCTGAAACCTGGGCCAATGCTGGCTATCTTCCGGCAACGTCGCTCGCGGCTGATGCAAAGCCAAAGCTCACGCCGCTCCTCAGCTCCGGCATCGAAATGTGGAAGACACTCAACGCAAACGACGCCCTCGGACATTACCCCGACTGGTCGAGCCCGACGATGCTGAAGACAATAGACGACAACACGCCGCTTCTTCTGTCCGGCAATATCACGCCCGAAGCCTTTGTCGATGCTATGGACAAGGATTATCAGGCCTACCTGAAGGATAAGAAATAAAGATTGCGGGCGCTGGTCACGGCCGTCCCCTGCGGTCGTGACCTCAGTCTCGCCGATCCAAATAAATGAGCACTGCGATCGGCTTGCTGCGCGACGACCACAGCTTTAGCTTTATGGAGTAATGGATGAAACGCTCCGCACTTGATGGCTCGCAACAGACCAATTTTATCTATTTATTGCCTGGATTGCTGTTCTACGCGGCTTTTGTCTTTGGACCGATCGTCGCGGCTTTGGGTTTGAGCCTGACCAGCTGGGACGGCCTGAGCATGCCCAAGTGGGTTGGTCTCGGCAATTACGTCGATCTCTTTTCTGACAGCCGTTTTTATATTGCCTTGCGTAATAATGCCGAGCTCATGATCTTCTACTGTGTCCTGCCGCTCGTGCTCGGCATAACTCTCGCCGCTTGCGTCTGGAATCTGAAGCAGCGCGAACAACTTGCACTGCGCACCTTCTTGTTCCTGCCTTACATCATGCCGACCGCCGTGTTGGGCATCATCTGGGCATGGCTCTACAATCCTGCATTTGGCCCGTTCAATCAGTTTCTCAGAGCAGTGGGGTTAGGCGCCTTCGCACTCCCGTGGCTGGGAGATTTCAATTTTGTGCTTCCCGCGGTCGGGATCGTTGCCACCTGGTATTTCTTCGGTTTTTGCATGGTCATCTTCCTGACCGGAATTCAGCGCATCGACCCGTCTCTTTTCGACGCTGCCAAGGTCGATGGCGCTTCGGCGCGAAAAACCTTTTTCTGGATAACGCTGCCGCTTCTCTTGCCTGAAATAAGGGTGGTTTTGCTCCTGACGGTCATAGCGTCAATCAAAAGCTTCGACCTGATTTTTACAATGACCAGGGGCGGACCCGCCAACGCGACGCTCGTGCCGAACATCTACATGTATCAGCTCGGCTTCGAGCTTAATCGGTTCGGCGCTGCGGCGGCCATCGCCATTGTCGGCGCGGTCCTCACATTCATCATCAACTTTGCAATTCACCGGCTGGTGGGCTCGCAGAATAAAGGACGGGCTTGATGAGCCGTTGGTCTAATTTCTCCGCCGGTACGCTATTCCTTCGCCTTGTGCTCTGGCTTCTTGCTTTCGTAACGATCACGCCGTTCCTGCTTCTGCTTCTGACCTCGATAAAAAGCAAGGCCGACGTTCTGCAGGGTGCATTCGCGCTGCCGGCATATCCACATTTCGAAAATTACCTCGCTGCTTGGAATGCCGGACATTTCAACATTTATTTCTGGAATTCGATCATCGTTGTCATACCCGTCGTTGCTGCAAGCGTCTTTTTAGGCCTGCTGACTGGTTTTGCCTTCGCCTACCTGTCGTTCCCGTTCCGGCGCACGCTATTCGCTATCCTGACGCTCGGCATGATGGTGCCGGCGGAAGCCTTCATCATCCCGCTTTATTATGAAATGCGGTATCTGGGATTGATCAATACCTATGCGGCTCTGATTTTGCCGCAGATCGCGATGTCGATACCGTTCTCGACGATCTTCCTCGCCAGCGCGATGCAGCAACTGCCGGAAGAAGTTCTCGAAGCGGCGGTTCTCGATGGCGCCGGACGCTTCCATATCCTGCGCAAGATCGTCGTCCCGCTCATGGTGCCGGCAATGTCGACACTGGCGCTGTTCCTGTTCATATGGACCTGGAACGAGTTTCTGATTCCGTTCATCCTGGTCAACGACGACGACTATCGGACGCTGCCCCTCGGCATGCTGTTTTTCCAAGGGCGTTATACCGTCAACACGCCGGTTCTGACGGCCGGCGCGGTGATTGTTATTTTCCCGCTCATCGTGACTTATCTCATTTTCCAGCGACGGTTTATTGCTGGCTTGACGGCAGGAGCGACGAAATAGACAGCCGCCCATTGACGGCAAGACCTCACGCCGCCTCGCGGCGTCTTCGCTCGCGCTTGTGGCGCACTTCCAGCGCCGCGCAGCCCCAGACCGTGCCGAGCAGCAGATAGACATGGCGCCAGTGGTCGATATCGATGACGTTGCCGATTGCCGCATGGCCGAGAACCGAGATCCAGGCGATCATCAGGAAGGGCTGCCACGGCCGGTCGAGCAGCAGGTTCCGGAAACCGAGAGCCAGCGTCCAGAGAAGCATGCCGACATAGCTGACGAAGCCGAGCCAGCCATAGGAGGTGAGCGATTTCAGCCAGATATTGTGCTCGTCCTCGGGAAACATCGTGCCGAACACCAGCGGGCCGATGCCGAGCGGGCGCTCCATCATCATGGTGAAGCCGATCCGGTGGCGCTCGAAGCGGCCGAGATGTTCGCCGTCATATTGCTGTACCAGCTGGGCGCGCGCCGAAAACAGTTCGGCGACTTTCGGGATCTGCAGCGCCACCAGCAGCGACGCGATCAGCATGATGATCGCCGCCAGCGACAGGACCAGGACGCGCAAGCGAAAGGCGCCGCTGCGCTCCTTCAGCAGCATGATGAAGATCAGCAGCACCACGCCGAGCGCAAAGAGCCCCCAGGCGGCGCGGGAAAAGGAGAGGAAAATGCCGAGCGCAAGCACGAGCAGGGCGGCGGCCTTCAGCGGCGATTTCTTCAGATCGCCGGCCAGGATACCGTGGACGAGATAGAGCGATGGGGGCACCAGGAAGGGGCCGAAAACATTCGGATCCTGGAAGGCGCCTTTGGAGCGGTCGTAGAGCGTGAAGATTTCCGCGCCCGGGAAGGCGTGGAAATAGCCGAGTATGCCGAGCGCGGAGGTGGCGACGGCGGCAAAAGTCCAGGCATTGAAGATCAGCGGCAGCCGCTTGTGGCTGTCCTCGATGATTGCCGCATAGAAGACCGCCGTCAGCGCCAGGAAGGTCGACACCGCGATATACATCGGCGCCGTTGCCAGGTCCTTCATCTGCGTCAGCGACAGCATGCCGCCGATATTGAAGGTCAGCAGCAGGGCAAGCAGCGGCGCCACGCTGCGCGAAATCCTGAGGCCCAGGATGAACCAGAGGCCGCTCAGCCCCGCGACCCAGAGTTCATAGGGTGCCGGCTCGTCGATCACGAAACCGGAAAGGAAGACGCCGAAGGCGACGAAGGCCGAGCCGATTAGGCGCAGCGTCATCCGCTGCGGTTGGGCGACACGGGGATATGTCGCCTCGATCGCGGTCAATAGGCGTTTTCCGTGTTGAGCAGTCGGATCGGCGTCAGGAACAGGATCCTGAGATCGAACCAGAGCGACCAGTTCTCGATGTAGTAGAGGTCGTAGGCCGTGCGGAACTTGATCTTCTCGTCATTGTCCACTTCGCCGCGCCAGCCGTTGATCTGCGCCCAACCGGTGACGCCGGGCTTGACGCGATGGCGGGCGAAATAACCCTCGACGACATCGCCGAAGGCGCGGTCGCGCGCCTGAGCGAGAACGGCATGCGGGCGTGGGCCGACCAGCGAGAGATCGCCCCTCAAAACGTTGAAAAGCTGCGGCAATTCGTCGATCGAGGTCTTGCGGATGAAGCGGCCGACGCGGGTGACGCGTGGATCGCCCTTGGTTACCGCGGCCTTGCCGGTGGGGTCGGCCATGTTGGTGTACATCGAGCGGAACTTGAAGACGTTGATGATTTCGTTGTTGAAGCCGTGGCGCTTCTGCATGAAGAAGACCGGGCCTTCGGAAGTCGCCTTAATGGCGATCGCGGTGGCGATCATCAGCGGCCAGAGCAGTGCGAGCGCGACCAAAGTGAAGAAGATGTCGAAGCCGCGCTTGGCGACGGAATCCCAGTCGCGGATCGGTTTTTTGAAAATATCGAGCATCGGCACCGAGCCGACATGCGAATAGGCGCGCGGCCGGAAGCGCAGCCGATTGGCATGCGCGGCAAGGCGGATATCGACCGGCAGAACCCAGAGCTTCTTCAAAAGGTCGTAGATACGGGCCTCGGCCGACAGCGGCAGGGCGATGATCAGCATGTCGATGCGCGTCAGCCGCACGAATTCGACGAGTTCGGCCACGGTGCCGAGCTTCGGATAACCGGCGACCATGATCGGCGAGCGTTTCTCGCCGCGGTCGTCGAAGATGCCGCAGATACGGATGTCGTTGTCGGCCTGCTGTTCGAGGATGCGGATCAGGTCCTTGGCCGGCTCGCCGCCGCCGACGATGACGGCGCGGCGTTCCATGATGCCGTTGCGCGCCCAGTTGCGGATGCCGTAGGCAACCAGGAAACG
Organism: Rhizobium sp. 25PS6; assembly: GCF_032464655.1. Lineage (NCBI taxonomy): Bacteria > Pseudomonadati > Pseudomonadota > Alphaproteobacteria > Hyphomicrobiales > Rhizobiaceae > Rhizobium > Rhizobium sp. 25PS6. The sequence continues at coordinate 162,822 of NZ_JAWDIV010000013.1, read as the reverse complement.
CTCGGCCGCAAGGAAGAGCGCGCCTGCGGCGAACCACGGGATATAGGCATCGACCATCGCCCATGTGGTGCCGCGAATGAGCGCGAACAGGCCGACGCTCAGGAGAAGCGCGATCGTCCAGGAGGCGAGGATGCGTGGCATCAGCCGCAGCTTCGCCCGGAGGGCGGGAATGGTGTAGGTGTCGGCAAGCTGCAGGCCGATAACGGTCAGGGCCGAAGCGATCGCCGCCATGCCCGCCCGCATCGAGGTGGAATCGCTGCCGTCACCGGGCCAGAAATAGTGGGAGATCAGGGCGATCGCGAAGAGCGCCAGGAATTCCAGCAGCCGCAATTGGCCGATGATGATCACAGGCGAATTGGTTCCGTCGCGGAACTGCTCGGCGATCTGCCGGGCAAAGGGGTTGATTTCGGTCGGGTCGGAAGGCTTCTCCTGACCCGCGCCGCCGCGCGCCTCGACGTCGGAGACCTGCTTGCGCAGTGCTTCCACGTCGAATTGATCGCCTTTTTCCAGCTTGTTCATGGGGCTTTTCGCTCGTTGTCACCAAGCGAAATACCAGAAAGCCCCTAAGAAATATTTACGAGGCAACGGGCATTGCTTGGCCGGCAGCGGGATTGACGAGCTCATGGTACAATTTCAGGACATCGCGTGCCATGACGGCCGAAGAAAACACCGCCTTCACCGCCTCGGGCTTCGGCATCGTCCTGGCGTGCCAGTCGGGCGTGCTCAGCGTTTCCGCCATGACGCGGGCGAGATCGTCGGAATTGCCGGGCTCCACCAGTGCTGCGCTGTCGGCGCCGAGCACCTCGGGAATGCCGCCGACACGGCTTGCGATGATCGTCTTGCCGGCGCCGAGCCCCTCGAGCACGATGTAGGGCATGGCTTCGGCGCGCGAGGGAACGACGAGGTTCTGCGCCATGGAGAAGGCTTCGTGGACCCGCATGGCCGGCAGCATGCCGATGCGTTTACCAAGGCCGCGTTCGACCATCATCTCACGGTAGCGGTCGCGATCCGGCCCGTCGCCAATCATCAGCGCCGACAGCGGCCTGCCGAGCAGCCGTTCGGTCTTGGCGAAGGCATCGACAAACAGATCGGGACCCTTGAGGTCCCGGAGCATTCCGACATAGATGAAATGCACGGCATCCGAGCGAGTCGGGATCGGCTCGAAATCGCGCTCGCCGATGCCGTTGTAGATCAGTCTCGTCTTCGTCCTTGGCCGTCCGACCTTGCGCGCATAGGTGTCGCGCTCATATTCGCAGATGAAGACCAGCGCATCGGTGAAATATTCCTGCAGGCGCTCCATCCGGAGGACGAACTGTCCGCTGAGCGAGGAGCGCGAATAATGCAGGCTTCCGCCATGCGCGGTATAGAGGCGGGCTACGCGATACCTGTTCACCCGCAACACTGAGCCGGCAAGTCGCGCGAGCACACCGCCTTTGGCGCCGTGTCCGTGCAGCACATCCGGCCGCAAACTTTTGATTTTCTTGTATGTATCCCACATCGTCGCAATATCGGACGGGCTGATCGAGCGCCGGATCGGCACGCGCGTCAGGCCGAGCGAGAGATAGGGACGGATATCGTCGAAGAGGCTGTCCTCGTACTCGCCGCCGGTCGAGCTGTCGCAGAGGATGCCGATTTCATGGCCGGCCTTGCTGTGCTCTTCGACGAGATCGCGGACATGGCGGAAAATTCCGCCGATCGGCGACCTGAAGCAATGGAGGATGCGGAGCGGCTGCTGCTTTGCCATCGTTCAGAAAAGCCGTTCGCGAACGTAGATCGTGTCACCCGCGATAATCGGCCCCGATATGTTGATGCGGCCGGTCAGCACCTGTCCGTTGATCTTGCGGGTGACATCGACCATGCGCTGGTTGGCGCGGCTGGTGAAACCGCCGGCAACAGCGATGGCATTCTGCACCGTCATGCCGGGAACATAGGCATACTGGCCGGGCTGGCCGACTTCACCCATGATGAAGACCGAGCGGTAGCGATCGACATCGATGGTGACGTCGGGATCGCGAAGATAGCCCTGCTGCAGTTTCTGGGCGATCTGTCCCGAGAGTTGCTGCAGGGTTCGGCCGCGGGCAGGGACCTGGCCGATGAGCGGGAAGGCGACATAACCTGCCTGATCCACCGTATAGGTATTGGTCAGGCTCTGCTGGTCGAAGACGGTAATGCGCAGCCGATCGCCGCTGTCCAGCGTATAGGGCTGTATGGTGGCCTCGTTGAAGGCCTTCGGCGCCGGCTTGTACGTCGTGCAGCCGCTCAGTGCTGCCGTCATGGCTGCAAGGCTCAGGGCCAAAAGGATCTTGGGCTGGACGACAGACATCCGCTTGTGCTCACAAAAATGAACTCGGTGCAGCCGTTATCGATCCGTTAGGGTTAATGCCCGGTAAAGGGCGCTTGCAATTTCCCGGTATCCTTCATCGATCATCGCTCATTTCTCGGCGAGATCGCCATTAACCGTTGAGTTATCATGGTCGTTTACGCTTACGGCACCTTTGTTGTGGAGTAAGAGCATGTCGGGCGTAGCTCGTGATCAGGATGTGGACATCGACCTCGGCCAGTTGGTCCGTGCGGTCTGGGCGCGCCGTCTGCGGATTTTGGCAATCACCCTCGTGGGGGCGGGCGTCGCCTTTGCCGGCGCCAAAATCATGTCGCCGCAATATCGCAGCGAAACACGCATCCTCATCGAACCCCGTGCGCCGGCTTTCGCCAGCACGCAGCAGGCCAATGACGCCAGCGCCGGTCCGCTGATGGATGAACTGAACATCGCCAGCCAGGTGCAGCTTCTGCAATCGGCCGATCTCCTCAAGAAGGTCATCAACGATCTGAAGCTTTATAACCTGCCGGAATTCGACGATGCCGCCAGCGGCTCGGCCATGAGCAGTATCCTGGTGAAGCTGCACCTGAAGAAGAACCCACTGGAAAATCCGCCGGAAGAGCGCGTCATCGACGCCTTCGTCGAACGCCTGCAGGTCTATCAGGTGCCGGGTTCACGCGTCATCGGCATCACTTTCACCTCCAAGGATCCGAAGCTCGCCGCCGCCATCCCGAATGCCATGGCGAATGTCTATCTTTCGACCCAGAGCGGCGCCAAGCTCGATTCCAATTCCGAGGCGACCCGCTGGCTGGAGCCGGAGATCGAAGGTCTGCGCCAGAAGGTCAGCGAAGCCGAGAGGAAGGTCGCCGAATACCGCACGTCGCACGGGCTGCTGCAGACGAACGGCACGACCACTTTTCCGGCCCAGCAATTGAACGATATCTCCGCCGAGCTGACCCGCGTGCGGGGCGACAAGGCCAATGCCGAGGCGAGGGCGCAGGCGGTGCGCAATGCACTGTCTTCGGGCGAAGCCTCCGATACGCTGCCCGACATCATGTCCTCCCAGGCGATCCAGCGGCTGAAGGGGACGGAATCCGGCCTGCAGTCGCAGATCTCCGATCTGCAGACTAGCCTTCTCAATAATCATCCGCGGCTGAAAAGCCTGCGCGCCCAGCTCTCCGATATCCGTAGCCAGATTCGCCAGGAGACGCAGAAGATCCTGGCGAGCATCGAGAACGAGTCGAAGGTTGCGGATCTGAGGGCGAGCGAGCTCGAGCGCCAGTCGGACACGGTCCAGGCCAACAGCGCCCGCGCCGGTGAGGACGAGGTCGGTCTCAATGCGCTAGAGCGCGAGGCGAACGCCCAGCGCCAACTGCTCGAAACCTACCTGGTGCGCTACCGCGAGGCCGCCTCCCGCGCCGACAGCAATTCGAGCCCGGCTGATGCCCGGATCGTTTCGAGGGCCGTCGAGCCGGTCGATCCTTATTTCCCGAAGGTGGTGCCGATCGTCGTCGTCGCTGCCGTCGCGACGCTGATCATGAGCGCCATCGTCATCATGCTGGCCGAGCTCTTCAGCGGCCGGGCTCTCCGCCCGACAGATGCCTCCCCGGAAACAATTGAGGCAGAAGCAGTCGTCGAGGAGAAACATGTGCCGCAGGCCGCTCCGATCGCCGCCGCCGGAAAACCCGTTCAGCCGAGCATGCTCGCCGTCGTCGCGGACGAGGGGGATACGATCGAGGACGTGAAGGCTGCCGAGGATGTGCCAGAGGACGAGCCGGAGGATGACAATGAATTCTCCGTCGCTTCAGTTGCTGACTATCTCACCGGCAGCCGCGCGCCGCTGGCAATCGCCATATCGCCGACTGGTGAGAATGGCTCGGCGGCGACGGTTTCGCTGACCCGCATGCTCGCCGATGCCGGCCACCGCGTCATCCTGATCGATATGACCGGCTCCGGCTACCCCACGGAACTGATGGCCGAGGACCCGGCCGCCCTTGGCGTCACCGATCTGCTTTGCGGCGAGGCCGCCTTCGGCGACACGATCCACGGCGACCGCCTCTCCGATGCCCATCTCATTCCCCAGGGGCAGAGCGACGTGCGCCGCGCCATGCGCGGTGTCGATCGGCTGTCGTTGCTGCTCGATGCGCTCGCCGCCGCCTACGATCTCGTGGTGGTCGAATGCGGTTCGGCCGATGTTGCCGGCGTCTCGCGGCTGACGCGCAGCCGGGACGTCGAGATCATCCTCTCGCTGCCTGAGGTCGAGGAGACCATTTTCGTTGCTCTGATGACGGAATTCCAGGCTGCCGGCTATGAGCGCGTCTTGCTGATGTCGGGCGGCGAAGGGGCCGAGCAGGCACTCGGCCGGGCCGCCTAGTTTTTTGACGATCGGCCGATCCGTGCCCGGATGCCCTGGGCGAATTTATAGAGCTTCGGGCGCGCCTTGATGTGCGCCTTGCCGCGGGTGACGAGCCGGTGTGCGGCGCCGGCGACGACGCCGAACGGCGATACCGGCAGCACCACGTCGTAATGCGCGGTCTCGACCGGCGCCCAGGAACGCTTGTAGGTCTGGTCGCCGAGGCCGAAATCGAACAGCGCTACACCCTTGCCATGCAATCCCGAGATGGTCTGCCAATAGAGGAATTCGCCGGGGCTCGTATCCGGCACGAGTTCTTCATCGATCGCGCCGAACTGGCAGATGATATGGTCGCCCTTGCGCGAAATCCCTGAAGTCGCGGCGATCTTACCCTCATGCTCGCCCTTGAGCCGGAGCATATGCATCTGCAGCCCGAAGTACTGCCTGGTGTCGTCCTGCTTGTCGATGAGACCGTGCAGGAAGGTCTGCGTTTCCCTGTCGGCAAAGACGTCGGGCAGGCCGAGGCTGGCGAAGCGGGCGCTTTTCAGGCGGAAGAAGATATCGAGCAGGCCGTGCTGTTCTGCCGATGTCTCGGGAATGACGTATTCGAAGCCGCCGGCCGCCTCGAAACGCTTCGACTGAACACGGAATTTCTTGCGCCGGTTCTTGGCGTTGAGCTGCTTCAGTGTGTCCTCGAAAGCGGGAAGGAACGGCAGCTGATAGGCGTGATTCTGGTTCTGCACCATCGGCAGCCCGGCGAGCGGGCTCTCTCGCCCGCGCCATTCCAGCGGAATGTTCTGCAGCAGCAGCAGATCGGCGCGGCCCGTCAGCGCATGCCGGAGCCGACCGGCGAACTCATGGGGGTCGATGGTCCTGCCGGCTTCGGCAAAGCTCTCTGCGAATAGGCCGGTATTGATATTGCTGTGATCGGCGGCAATGAATCTCGCCGTCCTGAGCCCGCGGGACTTGACGATCTCGACCGGCAGAATGAAGGCGGTCTGACCCGCATGAGCGCCTTTGAGGATCGCAAGCGGCCGCTGGAAGGCGCTCACCCAGGCGGCGCACCAGTCGTAGCTCTGATGCAGGGACTGGAGGTTGTCGCGCTCCAGCGCCCGCCAGTCATCCTCCAGCGGCTGCATCGCGTCGAAGACTTCGATGTCGAGTTGGGCCATGGCGAGTTTCATGCTCAGCTGGCGCAGGCGCGAAATGGCCGTATCGGCCAGCGCCGCGTCGTCGGACGGCTGTTCATGGACATCGAGCTGTTGCGTCTGCACGGTTTTCTCCGGTCAAGAATGCTGAACGGGAAGGTAGGTATGCCAGACGTATATTTGGTTTAACCGCAGGCGATGGGCGAGGTTTTCCGCAGATCACGGTTATTCGGCCGTTAATGGCCCTAAAGCATCTCGCGCAAAAGTGTGTCGCGATTTTGCGACAACGACATGCGTAAAAACAAAGACCTAAAGCGCGACAAGCGAATCTGACAGATCGCGAAGCGCTTTAGCGCTGCGGTGGCCCGGCCATCCATTTGATGATCACCATCGCCGGCAATACCCAGAGCAGGCCGGTGAGCAGGAAATAGAGCAGATGTCCCCACCAGGGCGCGTTGCCGAGCGTTGCCACCGCGATCGTGTTCGCCACCAGCGCATAGACGACTACGAGCACGATGATGAGGATAGTGCCGATGAATTTGCGAAGGCGGACGGGCATCGGCTATCTCTTGCAATGGACGGGTTGAACCTGGCGCGACGGCATGCCGCAAAGGTTCGGGGCTTGTTTTGCATGAGCCGGTGGGGCAAATCAACTGCCGGATAGAAGGAGACATCATGGCCGTTGCAAACCCGACCACGGAACAGGCGATCCTGAGCGAAATGCGCAAGCAGAATCGCGACCGCCGCGCCTTGCGCTTCTGGCTCGGCTTCGTGCTTTTGGCGCTCTTCTGTCTCGTGCTCGTCGGCGGCGCCACGCGGCTGACCAATTCCGGTCTGTCGATCACCGAGTGGAAGCCGATCCACGGAGTCATCCCGCCGCTGTCGGCTGCCGAATGGGAAGAGGAATTCCGCCTCTACCAGCGCATTCCCGAATTTCAGCAACTGAACAGTTCCATGACCGTCGATGAGTTCAAGGGCATCTTCTGGTGGGAATGGGCGCACCGGCTGATCGCGCGTGCCATCGGCGTGATCTTCGCGCTGCCGCTCATCTATTTCTGGCTGACGGGGCGGATCGAGAAGCGTCTGCGCTGGCCGCTCGTCGGCATCCTGGCGCTCGGCGGCCTGCAGGGTTTTATCGGTTGGTGGATGGTGTCCTCGGGTCTTTCCGTCCGCACCGACGTCAGCCAGTACAGGCTGGCGACGCATCTCGTCATGGCCTGCCTGATTTTTGCCGGCTGCATGTGGATCATGCGCGGTCTCTCCAGACATTCCAACGATCCGGCGCCGACAAGAAGCTCGCGCGGTTTTGCCGCCGCGATCGCCATTTTTTCACTGTTCCAGATCTATCTCGGCGCGCTGGTGGCGGGGCTCGACGCCGGTTTCTCCTACAATACCTGGCCGCTGATGGACGGCGCCGTCATCCCTTCCGATCTGCTGATACAGCAGCCCTTCTGGATCAATGCCTTCGAGAACCCGAAGACGGTGCAGTTCATTCACCGGATCGGCGCCTATACGCTCTTCGCATTGACGCTGATCAACATGGTGATCGCTCTGCGCGCAGCGCCATGGACCACCCATGCACGCCGAGCCGTCCTGCTCTTCGCGCTGGTGACGCTGCAGGCAGCGATCGGCATAGCCACGCTGCTGATGCAGGTGCCGCTTCACTGGGGCCTGCTGCATCAGGCCGGCGCGCTTGTGGTTTTCGGCTTCGCCGTCGCCAACTGGCGCGGCTTTTATGGCGAATATCCGCACGGGACGATGATCGCCGAACGCGACTGAAATAAGTGGCCTTAGCTCGGGGGCTACCGCAGCACGCTGTCGAGCAGCGGCATGCCGATGATCGCAGAGGCGGCGATCAGGATGTAGCAGGCGATGCGGAAGGTTCGTTCCTTAGCAAGCCCGAACAGTTTCGAGCCGCCGTAGAGTCCGACCACATAACTCGGCAGGATGACGACGGTGAGCGCAAAGACGGCTGGTACGAACAGTCCGCCGATATAGTAGCTGATGGCGCTGAAGACCGACGAGATCGAGAAGTAGAGCACGACATTCGCCCTGACGCGGGTGAAGTCGCTCTTGCCGCCCAGCCAGTAGGCGACGACCGGCGGCCCGCCCAGCTGTGCGGCGCCGCTGAAAAGCCCGGCGATCAAGCCGACGCCGCTGCTGATTGGCGCCGAAGGTGCGCCGTTGTAACGCCATCCCGATACGAGAAGCGCGAGCAAGGAGATGGCGATGATCGTGATGCTCCAGCGTAAAAGCGTCGGGTCAAGCAGCGCCAGCATCGCCGTGCCGGCCGGGACGCCGAGCGCGGCACCTGCCGCCATGACGAAAACCTCGGGTCGGTTGGCGCCGCGCCAGGCCGGCGGGATCATCCCGAGTGTGGCAATGCCGTCAATGACGAGCAGGATCGGTGAGATCAGCTTCGGCCCGACGATCGCGCCGCCGAGCGGAATGAAGATCAATGCGGCGCCGAAACCCGAAAAGCCGCGGGCAAGCCCGGCGATGAAGGCAAATGCCATCAGCGCATAGATGCCATGATCGGGCAAGGCGGCGGCAAACCATGCGCCTACGCCGGCGATAATCGCATCCAGCGTCATGACATCGGCTCCGTGATTCGGGATGGGCGGCGAGGAAGGATCCGGTTTCATAGCCCAATCGTCGCCGATGATCGAGCCGAAGGCGAGCTGCGGCCGCCGAGGGAGGCGGCCGCGAGAAAGATCGTGATGAAGATATTGATGCAAACTCGAGCGGCATCACGTCGATGCCGTCGTTCAACCCTTACGAGGCGAGCATCAGGTCCATGTTCTGGACGGCGGCGCCCGATGCGCCCTTGCCGAGATTGTCGAGCAGCGCCACCAAATTCACCTGCGAAGCACCTGAGGTGCCGAAGACGAAGAGCTTCATAGTGTCCTTACCTTCTAGCTCTACGGCGTTGATGCGGGGCAGGGCCTTGCTTTCGGCCAACGGCACGACACTGACGATATCCTGGCCGGCATAATGGGTAACGAGGGCGGCATGGATGCTCTCCATCGTCGTGCCCTCGGCAAGATCGTCGAGATGCAGCGGCACCTGCACGATCATGCCCTGCGCGAACTTGCCGACGGACGGCGCGAAGATTGGCGCGCGGTCGAGCAGGCCGTGCACAGTCATTTCGGGCACGTGTTTGTGGGTGAGCGGCAGGCCGTAGAGAAAATGCGGCGCGGTGATCGCATTCGGGTGATCGGGGTTTTCCATCTGCGCGATCATCTGCTTGCCGCCGCCGGTATAGCCGGAGACCGCGTTGACCGTAACCGGATAGCCATCCGGCAGGATTCCGGCGGCGCGCAGCGGCCGGATGAGGCCGATTGCTCCGGTGGGATAGCAGCCGGGATTGGTGACGAAACGGGCGGCAGCGATCTTGTCGGCCTGCTGCTTGTCCATTTCGGCAAAACCATAGGCCCAGCCGGGATTGATCCGGAAGGCGGTCGAGGTGTCGATGACGCGCACATTGTTGTTGGCCGAAACCATCTGAACCGCTTCCTTCGACGCATCGTCGGGCAGGCAGAGAATGGCGATATCGGCGCCGTTCAGCATGTCCTCGCGCATGGCGGCGTTGCGCCGTTCGGCTTCGGGTATGGACAGAAGTTCGACATCGCGGCGGCCTGCCATGCGCGTGCGGATCTGCAGACCCGTCGTGCCGTGTTCGCCGTCGATGAAGATTTTCGGTGCCATGTTAAACCTACGCTTTCAAGGGGTTCTCAAGGTTTCCGGATTCAGTTTGAGCGACCGTAAGTCAGCCTTGTGACACGGCGATGGCGCGTCGCTCGGCATGAAGCCCCAGCATATACATCGCGACCGTTGCCCCCGCAATGGCGGTGATATCGGCATGATCGTAGGGCGGCGATACCTCGACGACGTCGGCGCCGCGGATATCGAGCTGGTGCAGACGCTGCAGCACCGAGAGGATCTTGGCGCTCGATGGTCCGCCTGAAACCGGCGTGCCGGTGCCCGGCGCAAAGGCCGGATCGAGGCAATCGATATCGAAGGTGAGATAGGCCGGCGCCCCGCGCGTCTGGGAGATGATCGCCGAGGCGATGTCGGCGGCGCTCATCTCCTCGACCTGATGACCGTAGAGAATATTGACGCCGCAATCCTCAGGCGCATGGGTGCGGATGCCGATCTGAATGGAGCGGTCGGGATCGATGATGCCTTCGCGGGCGGCCCGCGCCACGAAAGAACCGTGGTCGATGCGGCGTTCCTCGTCGAACCAGGTGTCCTGGTGCGCGTCGAACTGCACGAGCGCCAGCGGCCCATGTTTTGCCACATGGGCTTTCAGCAGCGGCCAGGTGACGTAGTGATCGCCGCCGAGGGTCAGCAAGAAGGCGCCGCTGTCGAGGATGACATTCGCCTGGCGTTCGATAGTTGCTGGTGTGTCCTGATGATTGCCATAGTCGAGCAGGCAATCGCCGTAATCGATCACGGCCATTTCGGCGAAGAGTTCGCGGTTGAAGGGATATTGCGCATCATTGTCGAAGATCGCCGAGGCGCGCCGGATCGCCTGCGGCCCGAAGCGTGTACCCGGCCTGTTCGATGTCGCGGCATCGAAGGGAATGCCCCAGACGGCGACGTCGACGCCGGCGAGCTCCTTGGTGAAGCGGCGGCGCATGAAGGACAGCGCGCCGGCAAAGGTCGGGTCGCTGGCGGCGGAAGTGAGGCTGGTCGCCGTGAAGGCGTGGTCAATCGATCTATTCGCCAAGGGAGACTCCTTGTTTTCGGTGGCAAAACCATAGTTGCGTCCGATACGGACACTGCATTGCAGGATCGCCGTTCGACGCCAGAACGTCGGGCGGCGGGTCTCGCGAAGGAATTGGCCGATCCGCCGCGCAGAAAGGGGTAGGCGAGGTGCAGACGGATTTCAAGCAATCGTTCGGACGACGGCCGCTCGTTATCGTCGAGCGAGCGTCATTTGTCCGCTGCCTATCTGGCCGGCTCCCGCAGGCACCACAATCCAGTCAGCGTCGTCAGCGCGGTCGCTGAGACATAGCCCACGAGCGGCCAGGCGCTGTCGCCGCCGAGCAGAATCACGAAGAAGGTTCCGGCAAAGCCGACGATGACGCTCTGGACGCAGAAATAGAGCGCGACCGCCGTTCCCGCCGCGTCGCCAAAGGCGTCGAGCGCGCCGTTGGCGGTGACCGCCGTCGCAACCACGATGCCGATCGCGATGATCCACATCGGCACGACGAAGCTGACCAGGGAAGGCTGCAGAAACAGCTGTCCAAAGGCAAGCAGCACGGCGCCGAGAAGCAGCATTGCCATGCCTCTGGCAAGGCTGCCTGCAATGCCCCAACGCATGACGAAACGCCTGGCGAAACGCGCCGTCACGATCATCACCAGCGCCACCGTGGCAAAGGTGAAGCTGAAGGCGATGCCGGAAAAACCGGCTTTGTCGATCAGGATACGGGGTGCCGTCGAGAAGAAGACGAAGAAGGCGCCCATCGCCGTGCTGAAGCCGCCCGTATAAACCCAGAAGGGAGGGCTTGTAAGGATCGGGCGGAGAGCGATCTTCGCGGTGACGGCAGGGCGGGTTTCGTGCCACCGCATGCCGGCGTTGAAAAGGGCGACAACCGAAAGGAGGCCGATGACGAGGAAGATGGCGCGCCAGCCGAAGCGATTTGCGATCAAGGCTCCGATGATCGGGCCGAGTGCGGGCACGAAAGAGAGGATGGAGCCGAGAAGGCTATAGATCGTGCTGCTTTCGGGACGCCCGGCGTAGACGTCACGCACTGTTGCGAAAGTTGCGACGAGGGTCGCCGACGCGCCGACTGCCTGCAACAATCTCAACACCACGAAGATCGGCGCCGACGAGGAGCCGGCAAGCAGGAAGGATGAAGCGGCAAAGAGTGCAGCACCTCCAAGCAGGACAGGCCGTCGTCCGACAATATCGGAAACTGGGCCGAAGACCATCTGGCCGACACCGAGCACGAGCATGTAGAGGCTGAGGGTCAGTTGGATGACCGCCGGCGAAGTACCGAGCGCCTCCGGCATGACCGGTACGATCGGCAGATAGATATCCATGGCGAGCGAGGCCAGGATGTCGAAGGGTGCCATCAGCAGCAAGGCTGCCGGCAGGGGATAGGTCCATTGCTGGATTTTGGGATAAGACATGGGAAAGAACCCGCTCAAATGATTTCATTCGGCGGCGATCTGTCTCTTCATCAGTATCGGGATTGACCGGACAGACGCCGCAACAACAGGGCAGAGTTGTTGCGGCTTATTTGTCTGCGGACTTGGTTGTTCCCATGATGCGACCCTGACTGCGGCTTCGCTCATTTCCGAAGCGCTTTGCCAAGTTTCTACCAGCAGAGCGGGAATGCGACAATGGCATGCCGGCACGCTTCCGATTGGTTTAAACAGCGCAAAACAAAAAGGCCGGGTTGCCCCGGCCTTCGTAACTTCCGTCTGTCCGAAGCGATTAACGCTTGGAGAACTGGAACGAGCGGCGGGCCTTTGCCTTGCCGTACTTCTTGCGTTCGACGACGCGGCTGTCGCGGGTCAGGAAGCCGCCCTTCTTCAGTACCGCGCGCAGGCCCGGTTCGAAGTAGGTAAGCGCCTTGGACACGCCATGGCGAACGGCACCGGCCTGGCCGGAGAGGCCGCCGCCGGCAACGGTTGCGACGATGTCGAACTGGCCGTCACGGGCAGCCGCAACGATCGGCTGGCGCAGGATCATCTGCAGCACCGGACGTGCGAAATATTCCGCGAATTCCTTGCCGTTGACGGTGATCTTGCCGGAGCCCGGCTTGACCCAGACGCGGGCGACGGCGTTCTTGCGCTTGCCGGTCGCGTAGGAGCGGCCGAGCGAATCGACCTTGCGGACGTGGGCCGGAGCAGCAGCTTCGGAAACCGTGCCGAGATCCTTCAGGGAGGAGAGGTCAGCCATGATCAGGCGCTCCTTACATTCTTTTTGTTGAGCGCGGCAACGTCGAGGGCGACCGGCTGCTGGGCTTCATGGGGATGGTTGGAGCCGGCGTAAACGCGCAGGTTCTTCATCTGGCGACGGCCGAGCGGGCCACGCGGAACCATGCGTTCGACGGCCTTTTCGAGGACGCGCTCCGGGAAGCGGCCTTCGATGATCTGGCGTGCGCTGCGTTCCTTAATGCCGCCGGCATAACCGGTGTGCCAGTAGTAGACCTTGTCGGAATACTTCTTGCCGGTGAAAACGACCTTTTCGGCATTGATGACGATGACGTTGTCGCCGTCGTCAACGTGAGGCGTGAAGGTTGCCTTGTGCTTGCCGCGCAGGCGCATAGCGATGATGGAAGCGAGACGGCCAACGACCAGCCCTTCGGCGTCGATGATCACCCACTTCTTCTCCACCTCTGCAGGCTTCTGGGAGAAGGTTGCCATAGTGAATACTCTCTTTTGGGACCCTTGGCCCGAAGGCTTGAAGGGCGTTTCTTGTTGCTTGGATTGGCAGGCTTTAGGCATGCCAAAAAGAAAGCAGCTCAGGTAGGCTGCATTCTGGCGCGGTGTATAAAGGGAACATGACATCGGGTCAATATCGACGTCCCGAAGGTTTGGAAAAATTTTGAAGCAAAAACAAATACTTAGATATGTGGTATTCTGATGCCTCATATTTCTGCGGTCGCGAACTGCTGCGCTTGACGTTTTTCACGTCGTCTCTGCCGGTTTGAAATAGCATCCCATGGTCGAAAGCGGTTCTTAACCTTTGAACGCGCGCAGGCATTTCATCATTTCCCGAAGGCCGCGTGTCAGATGTTTGTCCCGGCGCAGAACCATGCCGAGGCGGCGCGTGAGCCGCGGGTTCAGCGATGAAGTCGTCACAAGGCCGGCGCGGTCGCGCTTCAGAGCCAGCCCCGGCAGGATCGACCAGCCGAGCCCCACGGCCACCAGCTCCTTGATCGCCTCGATGCTGCCAAACTCCATCGCAGGCCGGATCCTGGTATCCGGTGCAGCCAGCCACGCGTCGATCGCCCGCCTGGTATTGCCGCCCTCATAAAGCAGCAGCGTCCTGTCGCGCATGAAGGCGGCGTCCGGCCCGCCTTCGGGCATCAGGCTGCCCGCAGGAGCGACGGCCAGCAATTCCTCCTCGTAGAACGGTTCGATCTCGAAGTTCCGTCCGGATGCCGGCAGGGCGACGACGGCGATATCGAGGCTGTTGGCCTCCAGATCGCGCAGAATGTCGTCGGCATCGCCGATGCGGACGGTGATTTCGAGGCCGGGCATGGATTTTCTGGCAACGGCGATGGCGCGAGGAAGCAGATGGATCGACGCCGTGCCGCCACTGCCGATGCGCACGCGGCCGCTGGCGCCGTCTCTATACGGCATCATCGCTTCTTCCGCGGCAGCCGATTCCTGAAGCAGCCGCCTTGCATGCACGAGCAGGTCGAGGCCTGCCGCGGTCGGCTGTGCCCGCCGCCCGACACGCTCGATCAGCCGTACGCCGAGCCGCTGTTCGAGCCCCTTTACTTGCAGGCTGACGGCCGGTTGCGTCAGGCCCTCCTTGTCGGCCGCAGCCGTAAAGCTTCCGAGATCGGCGACGTTGACGAAGGCGGCAAGCTGATCGAGGTGGAGAGGCATACAAAAGAAATCCTTATGCATATCATAATATCTATAAGCTTCTTTCGCAGCATCTTCCAGCGCATCTTCCAGCGCATCTTGCATCCGTTGAAGGAAGGAAGAAGAGATGGCCCTGGAATTGAGCGGGATCCTTGACACACCGCGCAATATTGTTCGGTCGAGACTTCACGGCATGGCGCGCTGGAGCCTGCGGCTGCTGATGACGATCGAGCATCACCTCGAAAAGCGCCGCAGCCGCCGCACGCTTTTGGAACTCACCGACGACGAGCTTTGCGATGTCGGTCTGACCCGTGCGCAGGCGAGGGCAGAAACATCGAAGTCGTGGTTCTGGTCCTGACGGCAGCGGTCTCTGCGTGGAGTGCGGATCCTGCTCGAAATTTCCGGCGCCCTGTGGCAAAACGTCTACCTGGAATCGAGCGCAGGGAGCAGCATCATGGCAGAAATCGTATCCTTCCGGAAGGACGCCGCCGGAGCGGAAGAGGGCAGCTTGCTGACTCGCTCGCTGCGCGACGGCGTGCTGCGGCTCGTGCTCAACAACCCACCGGCCAATGTGCTTCGATCGCACTTCTCGAAGCGCTGATGCAAGAACTCGAGACGGCCGGGGCGGAGCCGGATGTGCGCGTCGTCGTCATCGCCTCGACTGGCAACGTCTTTTCCGCGGGACATGATCTGAAAGAGCTGACGGCCCATCGCGCCGATGAAGATCAGGGTGCCGGTTTCTTCGAAAAGACCTTCCGGCTCGCTGCCGATCTGATGCTGAAGATCGCGCATCTGCCGAAGCCCGTCATTGCCGAGGTCGACGGGCTTGCAACGGCTGCAGGTTGCCAGTTCGTTGCCTCCTGCGATCTGGCGATCTGCACGGACAGTTCGACATTTTGCACCCCGGGCGTCAACATCGGCCTGTTCTGTTCGACGCCGATGGTGGCCGTTTCCCGTGCCGCGCACCGCAAACAGGCGATGGAGATGCTGCTGACCGGCGAGACAATCGACGCCTCGACTGCCAAGGATTTCGGCCTCGTCAACCGTATCGTGCCGAAGCAGTATCTGGCTCAGGTGGTTTCCAAATATGCGGCAGTGATCGCCAGCAAGTCGCCGCTGACGCTGAAGATCGGCAAGGAAGCCTTCCACCGGCAGCTCGAACTGCCCGTGGAGGCGGCATATGATTATACCGCCAGGGTGATGGTCGAGAACATGCTGACTGAGGATGCGCAGGAAGGGATCGGTGCCTTCCTTGGCAAGCGCAAGGCCGAATGGACAGGTGAGTGATCACGCCAGTTTCAGAAGCAGCCCGCCGATTGCGATGACGACGCCGGCGACGTAGCGCCAGATGCTGGCTTTTTCCTTGAAGACGGTGATCGAGATCACCAGCGCAAAGAGGATCGCGGTTTCGCGCAAGGCTGCGACGGTCGCGACGGGGGCCTTCGTCATCGCCCAGAGTGCCAGCCCGTAGGAAGCGATCGAGCCGGCGCCGCCGATAAGGCCGCGCCACCAGTTGCGGCGAACGTGACGCACCACGGCGAAAGCGCCGCGCTGGGACGCTGCCCAGGAAAACAGCAGCACCGGCGGCAGCAGCGACATCCACAAAGTGTAGGAAACCGCATTGCCGGAGATGCGCGCGCCGATTCCGTCGACATAGGTGTAGCTGGCGATGACGCAGGCATTGGCAAGCGAGAGGATGATGGCGCGGCTGCTGCCACGCCGCGCCTCCAGGGCGAGTGTCAGCACGCCGGCCGAGATCGTCATTGTGCCGGCAAGGGCGCCGCCGGAAAGATTTTCCTTCAGGATGAAACCGCTTGTCGCGGCGATCAGGAGCGGTGCGCAGCCACGCATCAGCGGATAGACGAGGCCGATGTCGCCGGCCCGGTAGGCGGCGGCGACCAGCTGAAAATAGGCAAATTGCAGGATGGCGGAGGCACTGATGAACGGCCAGGCCGAGGCGTGCGGCAACGGCAGGAATGGCAGGAATGGCAGTGCCGAAACCGCGCCGCCGGCCGAGATCAGCGCCGCATCGAGGGATTTATCATTCCCCGCCTTGATGATGGCGTTCCATGTCGCGTGCAGCAGTGCGCCGAAGAGAACAAGCAGGATAACGTCGAGAGGCAAGGGAGTAATCCGGATAGGATGAGAGGAAGCGGAATACGCCTCGCCTTCGGCGTTTCAAATTCCTGAAAAGACAACTACGATTTGCACGAAAATTCGCGGCGGCGGTCGCTTATGCGTTCATATGTCGAATAGCATCCTTACGGTATGTGGACAATGGCGGCCCATTTTAGCAATTTTTACGTGCGCGCGACATGCGTTCAATCCACGGCCCTCCTTTCAACTATGAGCTGTTTCTAATGGATACGGGAACAAAGCGCGAAACTCTCAAGAACAAAAATGGAAAACATCTCCAAGAGTCCGGGAGCGGATTATTCTATGCTGCTGAAATATAGATATTATTCTATAACTTCGATATAGGGGAAAATTAAAGCTTCTGATTGTGTAATCGCTACGAAATCGCAGCGCGGGATTGATCCTCAAACCTTTCGCAAGCGCGAAAGGCGTACGGTTCCTGCGTACCCTATGACGGCGAAAACATCAGAGCTGATGATGCGGAACGAAGAGCATCCCGTCAAGGTTGTCGATGTTTTGGCAGTTCAGAACTCGGCAGCGAGGAGTGTCTTTCGAAGGGATATATGTCCATTCCGCATAATCGGTCGCGTCGCAATAATTGCTGTTGCGGACATAGCGATCGTAGAGCGGCAAGCCACGGGGAGACTGGTAGCGGAAGATGACTGCGCCCTGATTGTGGATGGCGGCGCGCACGCTGGCACAGCTCATGGTGAGCGGATTGTAGCGCGAGATCGCCAGCGCCGGCGATGCGGCGAGCACGAGCATGAGGGCAAGAGCGATTTTTTTCATCGAATCATCCTCAAGGAGTATCCAGTTCCCATATACGGGCCAGTTCATATATACGAGAAAGACACGCAGCCGGTTTCACGGAAACACAAAAAAACAAGCCGGCCGTGCCGAAGGGCTTTCGGGAGTGGAGAAGCGGACATGAATCACGACGCCTATACGGATGATTACCTCGCCGGCATCCTTCATTCGGTAAAGACCATCGCGCTGACCGGCGCTTCGCCCAATCCGGCCCGGCCGAGCAACGGCGTCATGGGCTATCTGCTGTCGCGCGGCTACGAGGTCATTCCTGTCAATACGGGGCAAGCCGGCAAACTGATCCAGGGCCGCACCGTTTATGCCCGGCTTGCCGACATTCCCGTGCCGATCGACATGGTCGACGTCTTTCGCGCTTCCGAATATCTGGGTGGGGTCGTCGAGGAGGCGCTGGCGCTGAGGCCGCTGCCGAAAATCATCTGGTCTCAACTTGGTGTGCGCGACGATGCGGCTGCGGCAACGGCGGAGGCCGCCGGCATCCAGATGGTGATGAACCGCTGCCCGGCGATCGAGTATCCTCGTCTTATTGCCTGAGTTGCGATCCCCTGAGACGGATTTTCCACCGAACGCCCATGGGTTGAAATGGATCGCGATTAACTTTCGCAAGCGACCGGCTATGATCCTGCCCGTCAGCAACAACTGGAGGACGACATGGCCAAGAACGATCCGGGATTCAACACATTGGCGATCCATGCCGGTGCGCAGCCCGACCCGGCGACGGGCGCGCGGATAACGCCGATCTACCAGACGACCGCTTTCGTCTTTAATGATTCCGATCATGCCGCCGCCCTCTTCGGTCTGCAGGCCTTCGGCAACATCTACACCCGCATCATGAATCCGACGCAGGCCGTGCTCGAGGAGCGCGTCGCAGCGCTCGAGGGCGGCACGGCGGCCCTTGCCGTCGCCTCCGGCCATGCGGCGCAGATGATCGTCTTCCACACCATCATGCGCCCCGGCGAGAATTTCATCGCTGCCCGTCAGCTCTATGGCGGCTCGGTCAACCAGTTCGGCCATGCCTTCGAGAATTTTGGCTGGCAGGTGCGTTGGGCCGATGCCGCCGATCCGGCAAGCTTCGAAAGCCAGATCGACGACAAGACGCGCGGCATCTTCCTCGAAAGCCTGGCCAATCCCGGCGGCACCTTCGTCGATATCGCCGCCATTGCCGACGTCGCGCATCGCCACGGCCTGCCGCTGATCGTCGACAATACGATGGCAACACCCTATTTCATCCGTCCGATCGAGCACGGCGCCGACATCGTGGTGCATTCGCTGACGAAGTTTCTCGGCGGCCACGGCAATTCCATGGGCGGCCTCATCGTCGACGGCGGCACTTTCGACTGGTCGAAATCCGGCAATTACCCGATGCTGTCGAGCCCGCGGCCGGAATATAACGGCATGGTCCTGCACGCGACTTTCGGCAATTTCGCCTTTGCGATCGCTGCCCGTGTGCTCGGCCTGCGCGATCTCGGGCCGGCGATCTCGCCCTTCAATGCTTTCCTGATCCTGACAGGCATCGAGACGCTGCCGCTCAGGATGCAGCGCCACAGCGACAATGCGATCGCCGTCGCAAAGTGGCTGAAGGCGCACAGCAAGATCGCCTGGGTGAATTATGCCGGCCTCGACGACGACCCGAACCACGCCCTGCAGCAGCGCTACTCGCCGAAGGGCGCAGGCTCCGTCTTCACCTTCGGCGTCAAGGGCGGCTATGAGGCGGGCAAGACGCTGGTCGAGGGGCTGGAGCTCTTCTCCCATCTTGCCAATATCGGCGACACCCGTTCGCTCGTCATCCATCCGGCCTCGACGACGCACCGGCAGTTGACCGACGAGCAGAGGATCGCCGCCGGCGCAGGCGCTGACGTGGTGCGCCTTTCCGTCGGCATCGAGGACGTCAAAGACATCATCGCCGATCTCGAACAGGCGCTCTCGAAGATCTGATATCAGAGGGATCTACGGTGACCATGACAAACTACATCACCTTCGACATCGATAGCGTCGAACCGGAATTCGGCGCCCCCGAAGCCGATCGGATTATCTCCGGCGATCCGCGTTTCCGTACCTGGAATCTGGAGGAGAGAGAAGGCGGCCTTTATTCCGGCATCTGGGAGGCGACGCCGGGCAAGTGGCGGATCGTCTACGAGGAATGGGAATATTTCAGCCTGCTGGCCGGCCATTCGATCGTGACGGAGGAGGGCGGTGAGCCGGTTCATCTGAAGGCGGGCGATCGGATGATCCTCAGACCCGGCTTCAAGGGAACATGGGAAGTCGTTGAAACGACTCGCAAGGACTATGTGATCAAGGTTTGAGCGGCCAGCAAATGGGCGCGACGAAGCCCGGGCCTTTCCCGTTTCGGCTTTGTTTTTGTCGTCGCGGCCGTAGCGATGATCCGAAACGGCAAGCCGGCAAACGGTGTTTTTGGCCCTTTGTCCAGGATTGAAAGCTTTTAACCAATCCCATTAATCGTGCCTACATCGACAAATGCTAAACCTTATCTGCAGCGCATTGCGGACATGATGTCTCCTGCCGTCACACAGACATGGCCTTGCAATTAATCTTTGCGGAATTTGCATGTCGTCGAATCTTGCAGGTAGGTACGTTCGGACCCAGACGTCTTCCATCATCGCGACAACGGTCTTCTTCCTTGTCGTTGCTCTCGTACTGACCGGCCTGATGGCACATGTCGTCGTCACGATGACCCGGTCGGCGAACGAGATCGATGATGCCAGGGCCAGTCGCGCCGCCCGTGCGGCAATCGGTGCGTTTGTGGGTCGCCTGAGCGCGACAACGACGGACAATGCCATATGGGACGATGCCTATAGTGCTGCCTCATCTTCGGCCGCCGCGGATTGGGCCTATGAGAATTGGGGAAAAACCAGCGAGGATTACGCGCTTTATGACGGCGCGATCGTGATCGGCCCTGACCGGTCTTCGATCGTCTCGGCCTATGCCAAAGGCAAGCCCTTCCAGCCGGGCACTTTTTTTGGCGACGTCTTTTATCAGCAGATCAATGCGGCAACGGCTCCGGCGAGGGCGCCGGTGGTCAATTTCATCAAGACCGAAAGCGGTATAGCCCTGATCGCCTCGCAGGCGATCCAGCCTTTCGAGGACGCCCCCAAGCTTCCGAAGTTCAGTGTGCTGAGTTTCTACAAGGAGTTTACGTCGGAGGTTATCGATACGCTCTCGAACGAACATGAACTTGAAGGCTTGCGCCTTGAGACGACGCCGAAGCCGGAGTTCCTGAACACGCCGATCACCGACATGGAGGGGACCGTCATCGGCTATCTCGTCTGGCCCAGCAAAGCGCCGGGAAGCGCCGTGTTTCATCAGGTCTATCCTTATATCGCAGCCGCTATCGTCATCCTCGCGCTGTTTCTGATCGGCGTTCTGCTGGTTGGCGCTTCCGAAGCGCGGCGCCTGCGCCAATTGGCGCAAGCAGCGATTTTCGAAGCCGACCACGATAGCCTGAGCGGCCTTTTGAACAGACATGGGCTTCTCAACCTGCTGGAAGAGCTGGAGAATTCGACCTCTTCGCCACATCGGCTTTATCTGGTCGACCTTGATGGCTTCAAGGCCGTCAACGACGCCTGGGGCCATGCGGTGGGGGACGATTTGATCCGGCTGGTCGCGAAGGCGCTGACCGCCTGCCACCCCGAAATCATTGCCGCGGCGCGGCTCGGGGGCGACGAATTTGCGCTGGTGCACGTCGGTTCTGCCACGTGCGGAGAGATGGAAAAGACGATTTTGGCGCTGTTTGCCGAGCCCTTCAAAATCGACGGCCGAACGATCGAAGTTGGCGCAAGCATCGGAGCTGCTGCTCGTAGCGGCGACGTCCAGTCATTGGAGCTTCTCCGCAGAGCGGACATGGCCCTCTATCGTGCCAAGGCAAATGGCAAAGGTCAGGCGATCGAATACGACCCCGAATTGGACCGGGAACGCCAAAGGGTCGCCGAACTTGAAGGCCTGTTGAAGAATGCCATCAGCAGTGGCGCAATCGAAGCCGTTTTCCAACCTCTCGTCTCTGCTTCGACCGGCGCTGTGACTGGTCTTGAAGCGCTGGCGCGCTGGCGAACTGCAACCGGAAACATCAGCCCGGAGATTTTCATCCCTCTTGCCGAGAGGTGCGGCCTCATCGACGCACTCGGCGTTCATATGCTGAGAACATCGATCGAGCATGCCAAGAGCTGGCCCGACCTGGCATTGTCGGTGAACGTTTCACCAATCCAGCTCTGCAATCCGGAATTTGCCGCCGAAGTGATCTCGGTCCTCCAGGAGCTTGATTTTAATCCCAGCCGCCTGACACTGGAAATCACCGAAGGCGTTCTGATGACAAATCCGGATCAGGCCCGGCGGTCGATAGACCAACTCAAGCGCGTCGGCATAAAGTTCGCGCTTGATGACTTTGGCTGCGGCTACGCCAGCATCGGTGCATTGCGGCAGTTTGGGTTTGATCGCATGAAGATCGACCGCTCGCTCGTGTCCGCTCTCGATGTAACCGCAAATGGCGCCGATATTCTTCGGGCAACCATCTCGTTGGCGACTGCTCTGCAGATTCCCGTTACCGCCGAAGGTATTGAGAATAGCCGTCAGGCGGCGATCTTGCGAGACGCCGGCTGCGACCAGCTTCAAGGGTATATGCTCGGAAAACCCATGTCGGCATGCGACATATCCAGCAGGCTGCGAGAAGAGTCGGCCGCGTGATCTCGTAAAGATCGTGGCATAGGCTCGGTATTGACGGATCGTTACCGGCGGCGACCGTATTTTCCGTTGGATAGTTTTCGGCTGTGGCCTGCTTTTCTAGTGGCTCTGCTCGCCGGCATTCCAGACATTGCCCAGCTTAGAGGACGGATCACCACTGCAGATCCAGCCGGTCCAGCCCGTGGAAATGGTAGACGTCCTTGACCATAGGTGTCTTTGCCAGCCTCAGGCCCACCAGCCGTTCGAACAGGATCGGAAGCACGAGGTTGAGCTCCAGCCGTGCCAACGGCGCGCCGATGCAAAAATGAATGCCGGCGCCGAAGGAGAGGTTTGCCGCCTCGTTGCGGTCGGGCTTGAAGGTGAGGGGATCGGTGAATTTTGCCGGGTCGAGATTGGCGGCTGCAAGGATGAGGCTGACCTTGTCGCCGCGCTTGAAGGAGACGCCGTCGATTTCGGCAGGCTCCAGAGCCCAGCGCTGGAAGATGTGGACCGGCGCGCAGATGCGCAGGGTTTCCTCGACGGTGCGCTCTGTCGTCGCCTCGTCCCGGAAGAGTTCCGCCGGATCGCAGCCGCTATCGAGAATGGTGCGCACGGAGTTGCCGATCTGGTGCACGGTCGCCTCATGTCCCGCATTGAGCAGCACGATCGTCGTCGAGACGAGCTCCTCCTCGGTCAGATACTGGCCCTTATGCTCGGTATGGATCATGTGGGTCAGCAGGTCGTCGCGCGGTTCGGCACGGCGTTCCTTGATGACCGTCTTGACGTAGTCGGAGAATTCCTTGGCCGCCCGTTCGGCCTCGCCCTCCTGCTCGCGCGTACGGCCGAACATGTACATGCGGACATAGGCGTGCGACCAGGCGAGCAATTGCGGCCCAATCTCCTCGGGAATGCCGATCATCCGCGCGATCATCGTCACCGGGATGATATCGGCAAAGGCCGAGAGCAACTCGACCTCACGCTTCTCCGCGAAGCCGTCGATCAGCCGGTTGGCGAGTTCGGCAAGTTCCGGCTTCATCTTCTCGACATGGCGGGACACGAAGGCGCGGTTGACGAGCGTGCGCAGCCGCGTGTGCTCCGGCGGTTCGAGTTCGAGCAGGGAATAACGTTCCGAGAGATCGAAACTGGCAAGATGCGGCATCGGCTCCGCAAGTCCAAGCTCCTCGCGGCTGGCGATATGCAGGATCTGCCGGCCGAAGCGCCGGTCGCGCAGCAGTCCGTTCACATGGTCGTAGCCCGTGAAGAACCACTGCTTCTGCTCGCTCCAGTAGAAGGTCGGGCAATGGGCGTGAAGTGCGGCATAAACGGCGTTCGGGTTGCCGTAGAAGGCCGGGTTGCGGCTATCAAGCGAGACATGACGGTTGCCGCGGTCGATCGAGAGAAAGGATGGGATCATCATGCCCCGAGCCTTATCGGATTTGCCGGACCTCGGAAAGATGCGGGGGCAGGGATGATCTCGGACTACCCGGCCCGCGACAGCGTGCCCATACGTTGCAGCGCTTCGACCTGATCGTCGACCGTCGGCACGAGTTCGCCGGCAGTGCTGTTCGGCGTGGCCGGTGCAGGGGCTGCGGCCTCCGCTTCGCCGAAGGTGACCGTGCAGTTGCGGCCGGCGGCCTTGGCCGCATAGAGCGCCCGGTCAGCGGCCGAGATCAGTTTGTCGATATTGGCTTCGATCGAGGAGGCGAGCGCAATGCCGATGCTGACCGTGACCGGAACGATCGCTTCGCCGGTACTGACGGGAAGACGGCAGAATTCTGTACGGATCGCTTCGGCGATCGCCTCGGCTTCCGTCTGATCCGTGACCGCGGCAAAGGCGGCGAATTCCTCGCCGCCCATGCGGCCGAAGATGTTGTTTGGAATATACTGGCGGGCCATGCGCGCAAAGGCGGTCAGCACGGCATCGCCGGACTGGTGGCCGAAACGGTCGTTGACGCGCTTGAAATGGTCGAGATCGAAAAGGATCACCGCAACCTGGCGCTGCTCGTTATGAGCTCTTTCCTGGATGCCGCCGAAATGGCTGAGCAGGCCGCGGCGGTTGAGCACGCCGGTCAGCGAGTCGGTCAGGGTCAGGGCACGCAGGTGTCGTTCGGAGCGCTCCATGATCAGCCGGCAGGTGAACGCGAAAGCGATGGTCAGCAGGAAGGCGGTGGCCATGGCGGAAGCGCCGCCCAGATTCGTCGCCTCGACATCGCTTGGCATTGTCAGCGTCATCGTCAGCGCCGAGCCGAAGCACAGGCAGCCCTGGATGACGAACACGCTCATCAGCTTGATGCGGGTACGCTCACGGCGCATGTCGCCGGCGGCGACCGCCATGGCGAGTGCCGTCGCACCCGTCGCCGAAGCAAGGTTATAGAGCACCACCCGGTTTGAATAATCGCTGTTGACCCAGGGCAGGAAGACGCCGGCGAGCCAGATTGCCGGCGGCAGTAGCGCCCACCACTCGATCCGCTTGCGGTCGAGTGCGAGAAAACCGGCCACCCAGGCGCTCTGGCCGAGCAGGGCGATGGCATTGCCCGCCTCTACCGAAAGCAGGCTGGGGATTTCGCCGCGCAGCGCGACCATCGCAAAGCCGATGCCGGTCAGCAGGAAGCCCAGGCCCCAATAGAGATAGGCCTCGTTCCTGATGTTGTGACGCCAGGCGACGAACAGCACCAAAGCAAGCGTCATGGCCTCTGAACACCAGATGGCGAGACCTGTAGCAATATTGAACACGGCAGCAACCCCTTGTCTGTCAGGTTGCATCCTTGCCGAGGAAGCTCGCCACTTCCTTAATGTCGCTGCGCCGCGGCATTGTTTCAGGCCGATATCTGCCGGTAGGCTTTCCGTTGGGTAAACGTGTATGAGCACGGTCGAATAGAGTAAGCCTTCCTTCATCCTGTCATGGAGAAAAGCCGGGGGAGACCGTACCAAGGGCTCGCCGTTAACAGGCGTTTGGGGGAAAGAGGCTCAATGCATGTCGCCCGGAAGTGTGCAGCGGTTCCGGGATAACGACATGCATGAAAAGAAGGAGCTTAGCCGCCTTGCCCCGCCTTCTTAACGTTATCCGCATGCGTGTCTTGAAGAGGAGGGCCGGGACACTCTATGTAGGGGTAAGATATTTTTCTTTGATTCCCGGCGCCGGCCGGCGAGACGTTGACAAAGGACGCACATGAGAAACCCAGTCGATACCGCAATGGCCCTCGTTCCGATGGTCGTGGAACAGACCAACCGCGGTGAACGCTCCTACGACATCTATTCCCGCCTGTTGAAGGAACGCATCATCTTCCTGACAGGTGCTGTCGAGGACCATATGGCGACGCTCGTCTGCGCCCAGCTGCTTTTCCTCGAGGCCGAAAACCCGAAGAAGGAAATCGCCCTCTACATCAATTCGCCCGGTGGCGTCGTCACCGCCGGTATGGCGATCTACGACACGATGCAGTTCATCAAGCCCGCGGTTTCGACGCTCTGCATCGGCCAGGCCGCGTCCATGGGCTCGCTGCTTCTGGCAGCCGGCCACAAGGACATGCGCTTTGCCACGCCGAATTCCCGCATCATGGTGCACCAGCCCTCGGGCGGCTTCCAGGGCCAGGCTTCGGACATCGAGCGTCATGCCCGCGACATCCTCAAGATGAAGCGCCGCCTGAACGAGGTTTACGTCAAGCACACGGGCCGGACCTATGAGGAAGTTGAAAAGACGCTCGATCGTGACCATTTCATGGATGCGGACGAAGCCCAGAGCTGGGGCGTGATCGACAAGGTTCTGACGTCGCGCCTCGAAATGGAAGGCGAGCAGGCTAGTAATTAATAGGGATGGTGTTTTCCTCGCCACAGTTCTATCCCATTTGTGATCGAACAAGGGCTTTCATCCGGCGACGAAGACGCTAATAGTAACTATTAATGCTATGTTGAATTTTTATGACATAGCATTCGGCATTCGAAGGGGAATTCGTTGCCGCCGGGGCCAGGACATGATTGGTTGGGCCCGGTTCGTAGCCCCTGAAGCCCTTCTCGGCAAAGGCTCCGGAAACGGAGTGCCGCCAGGAGCTGATAGAGTGGACCGCGATTTCGCCTTGAAATGCGGCGTGCTGGAAGGAAAGTGATATGAGCAAGGTCAGCGGCAGCAACGGCGGCGACTCCAAGAACACTCTTTATTGTTCGTTCTGCGGAAAGAGCCAGCACGAAGTCCGGAAACTGATTGCCGGACCGACCGTCTTCATCTGCGATGAATGCGTCGAATTGTGCATGGACATCATCCGTGAGGAAAACAAGTCCTCGATGGTCAAGTCCCGCGACGGCGTTCCGACGCCCCAGGACATCATCAAGGTCCTCGACGAATATGTCATCGGCCAGCGGCAGGCGAAGAAGATCCTGTCGGTTGCCGTTCACAACCATTACAAGCGCCTGGCGCATGCCTCCAAGAACGGCGAAGTCGAGCTGGCGAAGTCGAACATCATGCTCGTCGGTCCGACCGGCTGCGGCAAAACTTATCTTGCCCAGACGCTTGCCCGCATCATCGACGTTCCCTTCACCATGGCTGACGCGACGACGCTGACCGAGGCCGGTTATGTCGGCGAGGATGTCGAAAACATCATCCTGAAGCTGTTGCAGTCGGCCGACTACAACGTCGAGCGTGCACAGCGCGGCATCGTCTACATCGACGAAGTTGACAAGATTTCGCGCAAGTCCGACAACCCGTCGATTACCCGTGACGTCTCGGGCGAGGGCGTGCAGCAGGCGCTGCTGAAGATCATGGAAGGCACGGTCGCTTCCGTTCCGCCGCAGGGCGGCCGCAAGCACCCGCAGCAGGAATTCCTGCAGGTCGACACGACGAACATCCTGTTTATCTGCGGCGGCGCTTTTGCCGGCCTCGACAAGATCATCTCTGCCCGTGGCGAGAAGACCTCGATCGGCTTTGGCGCTAGCGTCAAGTCGCAGGATGACCGCCGCGTCGGCGAGGTTCTGCGCGAACTGGAGCCTGAAGATCTGGTCAAGTTCGGCCTGATCCCTGAGTTCATCGGCCGCTTGCCGGTCCTGGCGACGCTCGAGGACCTCGATGAGGACGCGCTGATCCAAATCCTGTCCGAGCCGAAGAACGCGTTGATCAAGCAGTATCAGCGCCTGTTCGAGATGGAAGACGTGGAATTGAACTTCCACGAGGACGCTCTTCGCGAAATCGCCCGCAAGGCGATCGTGCGCAAGACCGGCGCCCGCGGCCTTCGCTCGATCATGGAGAAGATCCTGCTCGACACGATGTTCGAACTGCCGACGCTGGAAGGCGTGCGCGAGGTCGTCATCTCCGAGGAAGTGGTGCGCGGTTCGGCCCGTCCGCTTTACATCTATGCCGATCGCCAGGAAGAAAAAGCCAACGCTTCGGCGTGACCTTTACCGCTTTCGCGTGATTATTTTGGGGGCTTGCCATAGGCAGGCCCCTTTCTATTTGAAAAACCATGCGAGGCACTGTTAGTATTTGCCCGTGGGAACCGAAATTGCCTTTGCCGATGTTGCGCAAGGGATCGTGCTTGGCAATGATGCAATGATTCCGTAAGCCTCTTGCTGGCGTTTGTATTTTAGCCGGGTCGGAAGTGGTAAGCGCCGGTCCAGCCACGCGCTTCATAGTGTTGGCGTTCCGTTGTAATAAAGCTGTCACATCCGAGGGACGCGGGCGTTAGCGTGGCTTGAAAAGCATAGTTAGAACCTCCACTTGTAGCAACAAGTGAGTGCCGGCCGGTCCCAAGCGGCCGTGCAGAGAGCCCGGCAACGGGACGATGGAAAGGACATAAAATGACGAAGAAAACGTCTGTAGCGAGCAGCACTGCCTACCCTGTTCTGCCCCTGCGCGACATCGTGGTTTTCCCGCATATGATCGTGCCGCTGTTCGTCGGACGGGAAAAGTCGATCCGTGCGCTCGAAGAGGTCATGGGTTCCGACAAGCAGATCATGCTGGTGACGCAGATCAACGCCAGCGACGACGATCCGGATCCTTCCGCGATCCACAATGTCGGCACCGTGGCGAACGTGCTTCAGCTCCTGAAGCTGCCCGACGGCACCGTGAAGGTTCTCGTCGAAGGCCGCGCCCGCGCCGAGATCGACACCTATACCAGCCGCGAGGATTTCTATGAGGCGCTCGGCCATGTGCTCGAGGAGCCGCATGACGATCCGGTCGAACTGGAAGCTTTGTCGCGTTCGGTCGTCTCCGAATTCGAGAGCTACGTGAAGCTCAACAAGAAGATTTCGCCCGAAGTGGTTGGCGCCGCCAGCCAGATCGATGACTATTCCAAGCTCGCCGATACGGTCGCCTCGCATCTGTCGATCAAGATCACCGAGAAGCAGGAGATGCTGGAGACCACCAGCGTCAAGCAGCGCCTCGAAAAGGCCCTCGGCTTCATGGAAGGCGAGATCTCGGTTCTGCAGGTCGAGAAGCGCATCCGCTCGCGCGTCAAGCGCCAGATGGAGAAGACCCAGCGCGAATACTACCTGAATGAACAGATGAAGGCGATCCAGAAGGAACTCGGCGACGGCGAGGAAGGCCGCGACGAGATGAGCGAACTGGAAGAGCGCATCTCCAAGACCAAATTGTCCAAGGAGGCCCGTGAAAAGGCCGATGCGGAACTGAAGAAACTGCGCCAGATGAGCCCGATGTCGGCGGAAGCCACCGTCGTGCGCAATTATCTGGACTGGCTGCTTGGCATTCCCTGGGGCAAAAAGTCGAAGATCAAGGCAGATCTCAACAATGCCGAGAAGATCCTCGAAGCCGATCACTTCGGTCTCGACAAGGTCAAGGAGCGCATCGTCGAATATCTGGCCGTGCAGGCCCGCGCCGCCAAGATCAAGGGCCCGATCCTCTGCCTCGTTGGCCCTCCGGGCGTCGGCAAGACCTCGCTCGCCCAGTCGATCGCCAAGGCGACCGGCCGTGAATATGTCCGCATGGCGCTTGGCGGCGTTCGTGACGAAGCCGAAATCCGTGGTCACCGCCGCACCTATATCGGCTCGATGCCCGGCAAGGTGATCCAGTCGATGAAGAAGGCGAAGAAGTCCAACCCGCTGTTCCTGCTCGACGAGATCGACAAGCTCGGCCAGGACTATCGCGGCGATCCGTCCTCGGCCCTGCTCGAAGTGCTCGATCCTGCGCAGAACATGACCTTCATGGACCACTATCTGGAAGTCGAATACGACCTGTCGGATGTGATGTTCATCACGACGGCGAATACGCTGAATATTCCAGCGCCCCTGATGGACCGCATGGAGATCATCCGTATCGCCGGCTACACCGAGGATGAAAAGCGCGAAATCGCCAAGCGGCACCTGCTGCCGAAGGCCATCAAGGAACATGCGTTGCAGCCGGAAGAATTCTCGGTCAGCGACGACGCCCTGATGGCGATCAGCCAGCAATACACCCGCGAAGCCGGCGTCCGCAACTTCGAACGCGAATTGATGAAACTCGCCCGCAAGGCGGTCACCGAGATCATCAAGGGCAAGACGAAGTCCGTTCATGTGACGGCGGCCAACATCTCCGACTACCTGGGCGTCCCGCGCTTCCGCCACGGCGAAGCCGAGGGCGAGGATCAGGTCGGCGTCGTGACCGGTCTTGCCTGGACGGAAGTCGGCGGCGAGCTGCTGACCATCGAAGGCGTGATGATGCCTGGCAAGGGCCGCATGACGGTCACCGGCAATCTGAAGGAAGTCATGAAGGAATCGATCTCGGCAGCGGCCTCCTATGTCCGCTCGCGCGCCGTCGATTTCGGCATCGAGCCGCCGCGCTTCGACAAGAGCGACATCCACGTGCACGTGCCGGAAGGCGCAACCCCGAAGGATGGCCCCTCGGCCGGCGTCGCCATGGCAACCGCGATCGTCTCGATCATGACCGGCATCCCTGTGGACAGGCATGTGGCCATGACCGGTGAAATCACCCTTCGCGGCCGTGTGCTGCCGATCGGCGGTCTCAAGGAAAAGCTGCTCGCAGCGCTTCGTGGCGGCATCAAGAAGGTGCTGATTCCGGAGGAAAACGCCAAGGACCTGGCGGAGATTCCTGATAACGTGAAGAACAACATGGAGATCATCCCGGTATCCCGCATGGGCGAGGTGATCAAGCATGCGCTGATCCGACGGCCGGAGCCGATCGAATGGGACGGCACGGTGGAAACGCCGGTCATCGCAACGGTCGAAGGCCTCGATGAGACAGGCGCAACCATAGCGCATTGAGTGGCCTTTGCCACATTTATGCCCAATTGGGACAAAACACGGAAAAAGGCTGGCGGAAACGCCAGCCTTTTTTGTGAAAACGTCATGTAGACGCTTGCTTTTCCTTGATTTGCAGGGCTTTTGGGTTTTCGGCGGGCCTGATGAAACCTATTCTGCGCCTAGCTTACTTTTGAGTCGTTTCATACCATTTAGAAAGGGGTGGAAACATGAACAAGAATGAACTCGTGTCCGCAGTAGCCGAAAAGGCAGGACTGACGAAGTCTGACGCGGCTTCCGCTGTTGACGCGGTTTTCGACGTTGTCCAGGCTGAACTCAAGAACAAGGGCGACATTCGCCTCGCGGGTTTCGGTAGCTTCACCGTTTCTCATCGTGCCGCATCGAAGGGCCGTAACCCGTCGACGGGCGCTGAAGTCGACATTCCGGCTCGCAACGTGCCGAAATTCACGCCCGGCAAGGGCCTGAAGGACGCCGTCAACGGCTGATCTGATATTATCCACCAGCCGGAAACGAGACCGGTTGTGCGGGATTTGAGAGGGGTTCGGCTTTGCCGGGCCCCTCTTGCGTTAGAGCATGATGCCGAAAAGTGTGAGCGGTTTTCGGACGACATCATGCTCTACTTTTTTGATTTAGATCCGGATGATTTTGGGCCGATCATGCGAAACGAGATGCGCCGGGAGCGCAAACCAGTCTGACGTGATCAGGTGCAAAATGCCGCATCTGTCATGCCTCTGTCATACCGCGCGCGCAGAAAACTCCTGTTTCGAATGTTCGACACATGGGGGATTTCATGACAATTTCATCGCGCAAGGCAGCGCTTGCTGCCGTGCTTCTCGCATCCGTCGCTTTTCCGGCCGCGGCCGAACCAGTTTTCAACCGCATCGCCTCCTTCCCGGTTGCGGCGAACCTGCCTGTTGATAAGGACAAGCTTTCGGTGAGTTCCGCCGAAATCATCACCGCGACCGACGACGGCAACACGCTGATCTATAGCGACAGCCCGCTCGGCGCGATCGGCTTTATCGACATTACCGATGCCAAGGCCCCGAAGGCCGGCGGCGCGCTGATGATGGGCGGCGAGCCGACTTCAGTCACCTCGAGCGCCGGCAAGGCGCTCGTTGCCGTCAACACCTCCGAAAGCAAGGCGAAGCCCTCGGGCCGTCTCGCGATCGTCGACGTGACGAGCAAGAAGATCGAAAGCACCTGCGATCTCGGTGGTCAGCCGGATTCGATCGCCCTCAACAAGGACAAGACGCTCGGCACCATCGCAATCGAAAACGAGCGCGACGAGGACGTCAATGACGGCAAGATCCCGCAGATGCCAGCCGGCGACCTCGTCGTCTTCCAGGTCAAGAATGGCACCGTCGATTGCGGCACTATCAAGCACGTGGCGCTGACTGGCCTTACCGGCGTCGCCCCGGAGGATCCGGAGCCGGAATTCGTCGCCTTCAACAGCCTGAACGAGATTGCCCTGACGCTGCAGGAAAATAACGAGATCGTCATCATCGACGCCAACACGGCTGAAGTGAAGACGCATTTCTCCGCCGGCAGCGTCGATCTCTCCGGCATCGACACCAAGCGTGACGGCGCCCTGAAATTCTCAGGCGAAGCCAAAGGCGTGCTGCGCGAACCGGACGCTGTGAAGTGGCTGGACGACAACCGCCTCGTCGTCGCCAATGAAGGCGACTACCAGGGCGGCTCGCGCGGCTTCACCATCTTCGACAAGACGGGCAAGCTTCTCTACGAATCGGGCGCCTCCTTCGAACGCGCCGTCGCCCATATCGGCCACTATCCGGAAAGCCGCTCGGGATCGAAGGGCGTCGAGCCGGAAGGCCTCGAAGCCGCCACGTTCGGCGGCATCAAGTATTTCTTCCTGCTCGCCGAACGTGCCTCGGTCGTCGGCGTTTTCAAGGATACCGGCGCTGATCCCGAACTCGTCCAGCTGCTGCCATCAGGCATTTCGCCGGAAGGCGCGATCGCCATTCCCGCCCGCAATCTTCTTGCGACCGCCAACGAGGTCGATCTCGGCAAGGACGGCGGCACGCGTTCGCATGTGATGATCTACGAGCGCTCGGAAGGCGAGAAGGCCTATCCGCATATCGTCTCAGCCGAGAAGGACGGCAATCCGATCGGTTTCGCAGCCCTTTCGGGTCTCTCCGCCGTTCCGGGCAAGCCGGGCATGCTCTACGCCGTCAGCGACAGCGTTCTGGGCTCGCAGCCGACGATCTATACGATCGATGCCAGCAAGAAGCCGGCTGTCATCACCGACGCCCTCGTTGTCAAGCGTGACGGCGCACCGGCCCAGAAGCTCGACATCGAAGGCATCGCGGCTGCCGCCGACGGCTCCTTCTGGCTGGCCTCGGAAGGCTACAGCGAGCGTCTCGTCCCGCACGCCCTCTACAACGTCAACGCCAAGGGCGACATTAAGGCCGAGATCGCCCTGCCGAAGGAGCTCGTCGCCAACGAAATCCGCTACGGCTTCGAAGGCGTGACCATTGTCGGCACCGGCGACGACACTACGCTCTGGATGGCGGTCCAGCGCGAGTGGAGCGACGACGAGAAGGGCTTCGTCAAGCTCGTCTCCTACAATCCGAAGAAGAAGGAATGGGGGGCCGTTCGCTATCCGCTCGACAAGACGGAAAGCGGCTGGGTCGGCCTGTCTGAGATTTCGGCACAGGGCGACAGCGTCTACATCATCGAGCGCGACAACCTCGTCGGCGATGCCGCCAGGCTGAAGAAGCTCTACAAGGTCGCGATATCGGACCTGAAGCCCGCCAAGCTCGGGGCCGAGCTGCCGGTCGTCAAGAAAGCCGAAGCCCATGACTTCCTCGGTGAACTGAAGTCTGCCACCAACGGCTATGTGCTGGACAAGCTCGAAGGCTTCACCTTCGACGCGTCGGGCAAGCCCTACGCGGTCACCGACAATGACGGCGTCAGCGACTCCTCCGGCGAGACCCTGTTCTTCCCGGTCGACCTGACCGCCACGAACTGAGCTTCTTATAATTACACGACAGAAAAATGGCCGGGCGAAAACCCGGCCATTTTTTGATTCGGAGTATTGGGCGTCTACCAGCGCTGATGCACATGCGGCGCGATCAGCCGCTCGTAGATCTCGCGCGTTGCCGCCATGACATCGGCTGACAGCGGCGCAAGGTCGGCGGCAGCCGCGTTGGCCCTGGCCTGCTCGGCATTGCGGGCACCGGGGATGACGACGGTGACGGCATCGCTCATCAGGATCCAGCGGAGCGCGAAGGCAGCCATGGTGGCGCCCTCGGGCACCAGCTTGCGCACCTCTTCCACCGCCTGCAGACCGACCTCGAAGGGAACGCCGGCAAAGGTCTCGCCGACATCGAAGGCTTCGCCGTTGCGGTTGAAATTGCGGTGGTCGTCGCTGGCAAAATGTGTGTCCCGGGTGATCTTGCCGGAGAGAAGACCGCTGGCGAGCGGCACACGGGCGATGATCGCCACATTCCTGCGGCGTGCTTCCTGGAAGAACAGGTGATCGGGGCGCTGGCGGAAAATGTTGTAGATGATCTGGATACTGACGACGCCGGGATATTCGATCGCCTTCAGCCCGTCTTCGACCTTTTCGACGCTGACGCCGTAGCCCTTGATCTTGCCGGCCTTCTGCAGCACGTTCAGGCCCTCGAAGACTTCAGGCT
The DNA here is from genome assembly GCF_032464655.1 of Rhizobium sp. 25PS6. NCBI lineage: Bacteria > Pseudomonadati > Pseudomonadota > Alphaproteobacteria > Hyphomicrobiales > Rhizobiaceae > Rhizobium > Rhizobium sp. 25PS6. The sequence continues at coordinate 128,964 of NZ_JAWDIV010000013.1, read as the reverse complement.
GGTAAAGCACGTCGCGCGGCGGGCAGTGCAGTTGCACGAGGTCCAGACTGTCGACGGCAAGATTCGTCAGGCTGCGGTCGATAAAGCCTTCAAGATTAGCCTTTGTATAGCCTTCCGAGACATGCGGGTTGAGGCGGCGGCCGGCCTTGGTGGCAACCATCGGCCGTTCGTCGCCACGCGTCTTCAGCACGTCGGCAATGATCTTTTCCGAGCGGCCGTCGCCATAGACATCCGCCGTATCGATGAATGTCATGCCGGCATCGAGCGCGGCATTCAGCGCCGCGCGTCCGTCGGCTTCACTGATATCACCCCAGGAGCCGCCGATCTGCCAAGCGCCGAAGCCGACATTGGTGACGGTGAAGGGCATCCGGCCGAAAGCATGGTGTTTCATGAAAAATCCTCCCTACTGCATGCCGCTCGGGCGTGTGCGGGACAACGGCATGCATAAAAACAAAGCGCCAAAGCGCGTCGCATGATTCAAGCAAGATGCGACCCGCTGATGAAAGACAATGGCACTATCAGCCGGGTGACTTTACGGCAATTGTCGATCCGGCTTTGATTGGTCGCTCCGATGAAATATCGTTCTGTTACAAGGCTTCAACCGCATGGATGGAAAAGGAAAGATCATGGAGATCAAACCCGTCGGCTCTCGCCCCTCGACGAAGCCACCGGCCGACTATTTCACCGGCGCCGTTCGCCAGGATCCGCTGATGGAAACGCCGGCACCCGCACGGGCGAGGGCGGTCTCGGTCACCTTCGAACCCGGTGCCCGCACCGCCTGGCATACGCATCCGCTCGGCCAGACGCTGATCGTTACATCGGGCAAGGGCCTCGCCCAGAGCTGGGGCGGGGACATCCGCGAGATCCGCGCCGGCGATACCGTCTGGTTCGCGCCGGGCGAAAAACATTGGCACGGTGCTGCCCCGGATACGGCGATGACACACATCGCCATTCATGAGGCGCTGGACGGCAGCCACGTCGACTGGATGGAAAAGGTCAGCGACGAGCAATATTCCGGCCAGGCGTAATCAGAGCCGCTTCAGGCAATAGGAAAAATGCGCGTGCGATTCGACCGTCAGGAACTCGAATTGCCAGCCGTAATCCTTGCAGAACTTGGTGACAGCCTCGACGACGCCATAAACGATCGGCTTGACCGTATTGCCGGTGCAGAAATCATGCCCGGCGATACGCCCCGTCCGCTTCACCTTCTTTTCGCAGAGCAGGAGTTCCTGCCAGGTGAGCTCGAAGGAATGGTCTGTATCGATATAGGCCCAGTCGAGGAAATCGTCCGCGAATTCGGCAAGCTTCTCGAGCGATGTGCCTTGCATCAGATGCAGCCGGCCGGCCTCGATCTCGGCCGCGAAATTCGTGTGGATCGCATCGAGTCCGGAGCTATAGCGATCCATCGACCAGGGATCGATGAGGTAGAGCTGCGCCGGGCGGTTCTTTTCGAGGATCTCCGCCGTATATTCGCCGAAGGCTGCTCCGACCTCGACGCCGATGCCGCCGTTCGGGATCCGATAAAGCAATTCGCCGCGATCCGGCAGCAGCCGGGCGTTTTCCATATGATGGGCGCTGAGCGGGGTGCGCGGCATGCTCGCCCGGAGCGCCTGCCTTTCTTCACGTGTCTTCATTTCTGATCTCGGGATTGCGGGCGACCGACGGCCCTGATGCGGTTTGACGGGAAGGTAGGAGCAGCCGGCACCGATGACAACCGCATGACAGGAATTTGCTTCTTTCGAACAAACCGCTAAGTTCCATCTGTGAACTGACGAAAAAGCCTCGGGAGGAGCGATTTCATGAAACGCATGTGGCCTGAAGAATTCAACGCCATCATCAGCGGAGCTGAGGAGGTGATGTTGGAAACACCAGCCGAGGCCGGCGAAGCGCCGCTGCAGCGCAAGGCGCTGAAGGCGCGAATCACCATGCAGGATTACGAGCGGATCTGGCCGCTCGCCGAGATGCGCTTCCGGCTTGGCGAAAGAGATGGCAAGGCCATCACGCTGATCACCACCAATCCCCATTACCACGCCTGGCACCCGAAGGACGGCGGCAGTGTCGATTCCGTGTCGGACAGCGGCCGCCATTACAAGACGGATTATCTCGTCGTGCACTTCCTGCTCGACGATGTGAAGGAAACGTCTCCCGCCTGAGGTGCTGAGGCCCGGTGCGGCCAGAAGCCGCACCGGCGTCCTGTGGAAGCCAAGTTGATCCCGACGCTGATGACAAGGGCGGCGATATCGCTAAGCTTGGCGATACATATCCTTACGAAATTGGAGGTTCCTGTGACGGGCAATGTGCTGGATATCCCGGTCAAGACTGTGGATGGTCGTGAGACCACGCTCAACGAATACAAGGGCAGGGTGATTCTGATCGTCAACGTCGCCTCGAAATGCGGGCTAACCCCGCAGTATGACGGGCTGGAAAAGCTCTATGGAGAAAAGCGCGAGCGCGGCTTCGTCATTGCCGCCTTTCCCGCCAACGACTTCAAGGGCCAGGAGCCCGGCACCGACGCCGAGATCCTCGATTTCTGCACCAGCACCTATGACGTCACCTTCCCGATCTTCTCGAAGATCTCGGTCAAGGGCGAGGCCCAGCACCCGCTTTACCGGCAGCTGACCAAGTCGGGTGCCGCGACGACGGGCGACGGCCCGATGCGCGAACGTCTGAAATCCCATGGGCTGACAGGCGGCGATGAGGACGACATCCTCTGGAACTTCGAAAAATTCCTAATCGGCCGCGACGGCAAAGTCGCGGCCCGCTTCGCGCCCGATGTGACGGCCGACGATTCGAGGCTGGTTTCCGCTGTGGAGAGGGAATTGGCGAAGGCCTGACGCGGTAGGGGCTGAGCCCCCACCAGACAGAGGGATGTTCATTACCCGATCGCGCTCTCACATCTCAGTCGGAGAAAACGAGAAAGCGCATCAGGCGCCATTCATAAAGACGCGGGAAAAATGCCGCTTCGTCATCCCGAAATTTGCCGCGTTTCGCGAGGTGTCGACGGGAAAAAACATGCAATGATTTCAACCCCGCAACCAATTTCGGGATTCCGAAGTGCTATATAGTTTGGTGGGGAGATCCCAGCGAAGGCATGGAGACTCTGTCGCAGTCACAGAGGCACAAATGCCCCGGGGCTACCCAAGCGAGTCTGGACTGCAAAGATCTGCGAAACTGAGCAGGATCTTCAGATCCCAAGCACGGTCACAAGCGGGGGCGTAAAGTTCTTGAAGCCCACTCTCGGCCAGTCGCACCTCTTGTCGAATTTCGTCTTTGGTTCGTGGCGCTGGCATGTCGGGTTCGTCTTGAATGCATATCCGGGCAGGGTGACATACCTTGCACTTGGTGTGCAAAGGGCAATCGCGATGCACAGCGTCAATGCGGAGCGCAGGGTCCTCATGGCACACCTCCAGGCGTGATGAACCTTCAAGCGCGGAGGTTTTCCGGGCGACGAATACTCCCACTTTTGCCGTCCCCTATCCATTCGCCCAATAGGAGGTGGCGCGGCGGCCGGGAGTAGTCCGTTTGGTGGAGTGCTGGCTTTCAGGCGGGGGCCGCACGTGAACCTGCCGGCGTGACGCCTTGCTGCGCTGGAACGTGTTGCCGAACGCGGCCTCGATTCGAGGCCGACAGTCTCTGCAGATATAGATGCCCCGTGTGGGAGCTAACCCGTCGCGAGGGCTTCGTAAGAGGCGACGCATAGCGCTTGTGCCAGCGTTAGCCACGTGTCAGTGCCTTTCACGGCATCTGTGTTTCCGGAGGTGGGCGCGGGCAAAGCGAGCCCCCACCAAGCCTCTAGCTCGTCATCAGAGAGCTTGCCCGCAAAGCCGTCGCGGAAGCGTCTGGATTACGCTGAGGACAAAAAACTGGTGAAGGCAGGAAATGGCAGACGACGAGCGGCCTCCAAACGACGAAGCATGCTCCATCGCCCCGATCACGATGTCACATCTGCGTCAGAGAAAATGAGAAGGCACATCGGGCGCCGCTCATAAATGAAACCCGGTTTTGGAAAAACGAAAATGTATATTCATCGCCACTTTGACCGCTGTCTCTGAAAGACGCGGGGAATCGGCTGATTGTGCTTAAGACGCCGCGCTGGCTGGTTTTCTTGATTTCCAGGCTGCAGGCTGAATTGTCGGCATCGACCGAAAAAATAATCGGCAGATCTGACGGCATTCTCAGGAGATAGGTCCTGGCTTCTCGGGCCGGGGTTTCTCCCGAGGTCGTGATCGTCTGGTCTCCGGCAGACAGGAAAACCTCTTGCGCGGGCTCTTTGGCAATGCACGGCAGTGCAGCCACGCCAGCGAGAAGCAGCGCAGAGATGATGGCAACGGTTTTCATGAGGTGTCTCCTGACGAAACACGTTGCGCAGATCGTGACCGGATTAGCGAGCTAATTCGGAAGCCTAATCTGATGAACAAGCAGCGGGAAATATTAGAAATGGTGGGCGATGACGGACTCGAACCGCCGACATCCTCGGTGTAAACGAGGCGCTCTACCAACTGAGCTAATCGCCCATCGCAAACGAAGCCGGATCGGCCTGCCGCGTTGGTGGCCGTGATCTATGCGGATCGCGGCAAAACCGCAAGAGTGTTTGTGAAGATTTTTTGATTTTTTTGGTGGTGGTCCCTTGTCTTGCAATGCCGCTCAGGCTCGCCTCGGCTGTGGAAAGGCGAGGGAAGGGCGGCGGGCATCTTCGTTTCGAAGGCACTGCGTCTGCGCCTGAGCATCGCTGCGGAAGACGGAAGTGCCGACTTTTGTTCGTCTGGCATCCAACCCACCGAAACAATTCGCGGACTGTCATGGTTTTGTCTCCAAACCTGCTTGACACTAAAAGGCGAACCCCGTAGTTAGCCGCTCATCGAAACGGGCAGCCGTTTTGGAGAGGGTGCTAGGGCATCCGGACTGCTTGAAATGAATTGCGGGTGTAGCTCAGTTGGTTAGAGTGCCGGCCTGTCACGCCGGAGGTCGCGGGTTCGAGCCCCGTCACTCGCGCCATTTCAAGTCTTGTAAAACGCAAATGCGATTTGTCGTTTGTCCGGTTCTCTTTATCCTCGCGGCCGCAACGTGGCCGATCAATGCGCGGGTGTAGCTCAGTCGGTTAGAGTGCCGGCCTGTCACGCCGGAGGTCGCGGGTTCGAGCCCCGTCACTCGCGCCATTTCTCCTGAAAGCCATGCAGTTTCCAGTGGTCAGCCATGCGCGCTGAAGCGGCTTGCGCGGATTTGTCGCGACATCATTGCATGTGCTTGATAGGGTCCCTCGGATACTGGTCGAATTGCTTCTGTAAAAGTCTTGCGCCGGGGCTCTGGCTGCGCTAACCACGGCTTGTTGCAACGCACGTTCGCTTGCCGGGCATTTGCCCAAATGCGCCGTCTGGCGCCTCCGGCAAGCAGGGATGAACATGATGACTGAACTGCTCAGTTCCTATATTCCGATCGCTATCTTCATTGCTATTGCGCTCGTCATCGGCCTGGCGCTGCTCATCGCGCCGTTCGCTGTGGCTTTCAAAGCGCCTGATTCGGAAAAGCTTTCGGCTTACGAATGCGGCTTCAACGCTTTCGACGATGCCCGCATGAAGTTCGACATCCGCTTCTACCTCGTGTCGATCCTCTTCATCATCTTCGACCTCGAAGTCGCCTTCCTCTTTCCCTGGGCCGTGTCTTTCGGCGCCATCGGCTGGTTCGGCTTCTGGTCCATGATGGTCTTCCTTCTCGTGCTGACCATCGGCTTTATCTATGAATGGAAGAAGGGAGCCCTGGAATGGGAGTAGCCCCTGTGAGCAATCAGCCGCTTGTTGCCCAGCAGCCGAAGGGGATTATCGATCCCTCGACCGGCAAGCCGATCGGCAGCAACGACGCCTTCTTCGGCGAGATCAACAACGAGCTCGCCGACAAGGGGTTCCTCGTCACCTCGACCGATGAGCTGATCAACTGGGCCCGCACCGGCTCGCTGATGTGGATGACCTTCGGTCTTGCCTGCTGCGCTGTCGAAATGATGCAACTGTCCATGCCGCGTTATGACGTCGAGCGCTTCGGCTTTGCGCCGCGCGCCTCGCCTCGCCAGTCCGACGTGATGATCGTCGCCGGCACGCTGACCAACAAGATGGCGCCCGCTCTGCGCAAGGTTTACGACCAGATGCCCGAGCCGCGTTATGTCATCTCGATGGGCTCCTGCGCCAATGGCGGCGGCTATTATCACTATTCCTATTCGGTGGTGCGCGGCTGTGACCGCATCGTGCCGATCGACATCTACGTGCCGGGCTGTCCCCCCACGGCAGAGGCGCTGCTTTACGGCGTGCTTCTGCTGCAGAAGAAGATCCGGCGTACCGGCACGATCGAACGCTAAGGGTTAAGGACAAGGCATATGAGTGAAGCCCTGACTGAGCTTGCGTCCTACCTTGGCGAAGCGCGCGGCAACCTGATCGCCGCATCGCAGATGAAGTATGGCGAACTGACGCTGACGACCACGGGTGAAAACCTGGTCGCACTTCTGGCCTTCCTGCGCGACGACGCCAAATGCGGTTTCGTCAACCTGATCGATATTTGCGGGGTCGACTGGCCGCAGCGCGAACTGCGTTTCGACGTCGTCTACCACCTGCTGTCGCCGAAGAAGAACCTGCGCATCCGCGTCAAGGTCGCCACCGACGAGGATACGCCGGTTCCGTCGGCCTGCCCCGTCTATCCGGGCGCCGACTGGTTCGAGCGCGAGACCTGGGACATGTATGGCGTGCTCTTCACTGGCCATCCGGACCTGCGCCGCATCCTAACCGACTACGGCTTCGAAGGCCATCCGCTGCGCAAGGACTTCCCGACCACCGGTTTCGTCGAAGTACGCTACGACGACGCGGCAAAGCGCGTCGTTTACGAGCCAGTGGAACTGAAACAGGAATTCCGCAATTTCGACTTCATGTCGCCTTGGGAGGGGACTGAGTATGTTCTCCCCGGTGACGAAAAGGCGAAGCAGTGAGTAGTGAATAGTCGGTAGTGAGTAGCGGGCAGATATCCGGGTGACGAACGGGAAAATCACTTCCTACCGTGACTTGAAAGTCTGGCAATTTGCTATTGAGCTGTCTGTTGTTTGTTATGAGGTGACGAGAACCTTTCCCGCGGGAAGAGATTTATGGGTTGACCAGCCAGATTAGACGATCTTCTGCTTCCGTGGCGGCGAATATCGCGGAGGGCTATGGAAGAGAAAATCGAGGCTCGTTCGCCCAATTTCTTAAGATCGCTCAGGGCTCGTTGAAAGAATTGGAGACGCATTTGATCATCGCCGGACGAATTGGCTTTCTTCAAGCCTCGGCCTTGGACGAATTGCTCGACCGATGTGACGAAATTGGAAAGATGCTGGGATCGCTTATTCGAAGCGTTCAGCACCGGAAAGCTGATGAATAGTGAACGGTCAAAACTAATCACTACTCACTAGCCACTACTCACTCTAAGCGAGTTGATCGCCATGACCGAACATAACGTCCGCAACTTCAACATCAATTTCGGACCGCAGCATCCGGCGGCGCACGGCGTTCTTCGTCTTGTCCTGGAGCTTGACGGCGAAATTGTGGAGCGTGTCGATCCGCATATCGGCCTTTTGCATCGCGGTACCGAGAAGCTGATCGAGACCAAGACCTATCTTCAGGCCGTGCCCTATTTCGATCGCCTCGACTATGTCGCGCCGATGAACCAGGAACATGCCTATGCGATGGCCGTCGAAAAGCTGCTCGGCATCGAGATCCCGATTCGCGGCCAGCTGATCCGCGTTCTCTATTCCGAAATCGGCCGTATCCTCTCGCACCTCCTGAACGTCACGACGCAGGCAATGGACGTCGGCGCGCTGACGCCGCCGCTCTGGGGCTTCGAAGAGCGCGAAAAGCTGATGGTGTTCTACGAACGCGCCAGCGGCTCACGCATGCATGCCGCTTATATCCGTCCGGGCGGCGTCCACCAGGATCTGCCCGAACAGCTCGTGCAGGATATCGGCGCCTGGTGCGATCCGTTCCTGAAGGCGCTCGACGACATCGACAACCTGTTGACCGGTAACCGCATCTTCAAGCAGCGCAACGTCGATATCGGCGTTGTCTCGCTAGAGGAATGCTGGGCCTGGGGCTTCTCCGGCGTCATGGTGCGTGGTTCGGGTGCTGCCTGGGATCTGCGTCGCGCCCAACCCTATGAATGTTATTCCGATCTCGAATTCGACATCCCGATCGGCAAGAATGGCGACAACTACGACCGTTATCTGATCCGCATGATCGAGATGCGCGAATCGGTCCGTATCATGAAGCAATGCGTCAACCGCCTGCTCTCGGATGCGAAGACCGGTCCATTCTCGTCGATCGACGGCAAGGTCGTGCCGCCGAAGCGCGGCGAGATGAAGCGCTCGATGGAAGCGCTGATCCACCACTTCAAACTCTATACCGAAGGCTACCATGTGCCGGCCGGCGAGGTTTACGCCGCCGTCGAGGCGCCGAAGGGCGAGTTCGGCGTCTATCTCGTCTCCGATGGCACCAACAGGCCCTATCGCTGCAAGATCCGTGCGCCGGGTTACGCCCATCTGCAGGCGATGGACTTCATGTGCCGCGGCCACCAGCTTGCCGACGTCGCGGCCGTCCTCGGCTCGCTCGACATCGTCTTCGGCGAGGTGGACCGCTGATGCAGCTTCTGCCGCTGGCCGTCGTCATTCTTCTTTCGGCATCCGGGGTTTCGGCTCAGGAGTCCGATAGCCTTGGCACGCCGCTGGGCCATAAGGAAGAGACGCCGCCGGCGCAGCAATCGTCCATGGGTGAGCTTTTGTCCAAGGGCTATCAGATCAAGGCTGCCATTCCGAACGGCAGCAAATTCGTAGTGTTTATGCAAAAAGACCAGTCGGCCTATGCCTGCGAAATGCAGTCTTTGACCGCTTCGCGGTGTGGAACCCTAAACTGACAAGGCGTGAGGAAGAATGTCCGTTCGTCGATTAGCCGAAGATCAATTCCAGCCTGCCGCATTCGCCTTCAGCGATGAGAATGCGGTCTGGGCGGACAAGACGATCCAGAAATACCCCGCCGGCCGCCAGCAATCGGCGGTCATCCCGCTGTTGATGCGGGCGCAGGAGCAGGATGGCTGGGTCACGCGCGCGGCGATCGAAAAGATCGCCGACATGCTCGACATGGCCTATATCCGCGTGCTCGAGGTCGCGACCTTCTATACGCAGTTCCAGCTGCATCCGGTCGGCACCCGCGCCCATGTGCAGGTGTGCGGTACGACGCCCTGCATGCTGCGCGGCTCGGAAGCGCTGATGTCGGTCTGCAAGAGCAAGATCCATGCCCATGCCTTCGAGCGCAATGCCGAAGGCACGCTGTCCTGGGAAGAGGTCGAATGTCTCGGGGCCTGCGTCAATGCGCCGATGGTGATGATCGGCAAGGACACCTATGAGGACCTGACGCCCGAGCGTCTCGAAGAAATCATCGACGTCTTTGCCGCCGGCAATGGCGCCAGCATCAAGCCTGGCACCCAGATCGACCGGGTGTTTTCGGCGCCTGAAGGCGGCCTGACCTCGCTGACGACCGAAGAGCCGAAGGCAAGGACGCGCGCCAAGAAGGCCGATGCCGAAACCGTGTCGGCTCCGGTCGACCGCGCGCCGGTGCCGCCCTCCGAGGCCGCCCGCCCAAAAAGCACCGATGCCGAGACCAATGCTACCCTGAAGACGCCGGCAACGGCGCCCAAGGCGGCTGCGAAAAACGCAAAGGCAGCCGAGGAGCAGCCGGTCTCCGGCACTGCGGCTGCCGAACCGACGCCGAAAGCTGCCGTCAAGGCCGAGGCTGCCACGGCGGCAAAGCCTGCCCTGACCGACAAGAACCGTCCAGCCGGTATCGAAAAGCCCGCCGCCCCGGACGATCTGAAGATGATCTCGGGTGTCGGCCCGAAGATCGAGGCGACGTTGAACGAAATCGGCATCTTCACCTTCGCGCAGGTCGCAGGCTGGAAGAAGGCCGAACGCGAATGGGTCGATGGCTATTTGAATTTCCGCGGCCGCATCGAGCGCGATGACTGGGTCAAGCAGGCCAAGGCGCTCGCCAAGGGCGGGGAAGCGGAATATATCAAGGTCTTCGGCAAGAAGCCGCGGTAAGAGGTGAAGCATGTTACAAGATAATGACCGCATCTTTACCAACATCTACGGCCTCAAGGACAAGTCCCTGAAGGGCGCGATGAGCCGCGGCCACTGGGACGGCACCAAGCAGATCCTCGAAAAGGGCCGCGACTGGATCATCAACGAGATGAAGGCGTCAGGCCTTCGCGGTCGTGGCGGCGCCGGCTTCCCGACAGGCCTCAAATGGTCCTTCATGCCGAAGGAAAGCGACGGCCGCCCGCACTACCTCGTGGTCAACGCCGACGAATCCGAGCCCGGCACCTGCAAAGACCGCGACATCATGCGCCACGATCCGCATACGCTGATCGAAGGCTGTGTCATCGCGAGCTTCGCTATGGGCGCCAATGCGGCCTACATTTACGTGCGCGGCGAATATATCCGCGAGCGCGAGGCGCTGCAGGCGGCGATCGACGAGTGCTATGATTATGGCCTGCTCGGCAAGAACAACAAGCTCGGCTGGGACATGGATATCTTCGTCCATCACGGCGCTGGCGCCTATATCTGCGGTGAAGAAACCGCGCTGCTCGAAAGCCTCGAAGGCAAGAAGGGCCAGCCGCGTCTGAAGCCGCCGTTCCCGGCCAATATGGGGCTCTATGGCTGCCCGACGACGGTCAATAACGTCGAATCGATCGCTGTTGCGCCGACGATCCTGCGCCGCGGCGCCGGCTGGTTCTCGGCCATCGGCCGTCCGAACAATGTCGGCACCAAGCTGTTCATGCTCTCCGGCCACGTCAACAAGCCGTGCACCGTCGAAGAGGAAATGGGCATCACCTTCCGCGAACTGGTCGACCGCCATGCCGGCGGCATCCGCGGCGGCTGGGACAACCTGCTTGCCGTCATTCCGGGCGGCGCATCCTGCCCGATCGTTCCGGCCAAGGACATCATCGACTGCCCGATGGATTTCGACGGCCTGCGCGGTGTCGGCTCGTCTTTCGGTACGGCGGCCGCGATCGTCATGGACAAGTCCACCGACGTCATTAAGGCGATCGCTCGTATCTCCGCCTTCTTCAAGCATGAGAGCTGCGGCCAGTGCACGCCCTGCCGCGAAGGCACGGGCTGGATGTGGCGCGTGATGGAGCGCATGGCCAAGGGCAATGCCCAGAAGCGCGAAATCGACATGTTGTTCCAGGTGACGAAGCAGATCGAAGGCCACACCATCTGCGCGCTCGGCGACGCCGCCGCATGGCCGGTGCAGGGTCTGATCCGTAACTTCCGTCCCGAGATCGAAAAGCGCATCGACCAGTATACGGCGAGCGCGCTTGATCACGGCGCGGTTCTGGAGGCGGCTGAATAGTCATGGCGGACAATGCATCCAAGGGTAGGAAAAACGAAGAGGCCGCCGATTTCGCGGCCGGGTTCGGCCGTCTTGCTGCCGAGATGCTGGAAAACGCACGGGCGATGCCGGTGCATCCGCTGATGGCGCATCCCGCTGCAGCCTTTGCCGCCGCAACGGCGATCGGCTTCGGTTTCTCGACCCAGATGGCCGGCGCGTTCTTCGGGGCCTTCCAGAGCGCCCTGGAAACCACCAGCAAGGTCGCGGCCGCCCTCGATGACACGCCGCCGGACGAACTGAAGCCCGATGTCGATATCCGGCCGGAGAATATTCGCCCGGTCGTGAAGGCGGTCACCAAGCCGTCGGCCGAGCAAAAGGCAGGACCGAGACTGACGGTCGTCAAACCGGTCAGCGAGCCGACGCCAGCCAGCCGGCCGAAGCCAGTCAGCCAAGCGAAGCCAGCCAGTCAAACGAAGGCCAGCGAGCCAAAGGTGGCCGTGAAGGCAAAACCGGTTGCGCGGGGGAAGACCGATGATCTCAAGCTGATCGCCGGCATCGGCCCGAAGCTGGAGCAGGTGCTGAACGCCAAGGGCATTCGCAGCTTCGCCGAGATTGCTGCCTGGACCGACGAGGAAATCGACCGGTTCGACACCGAACTCGGCTTCAACGGCCGCATTCTGCGTGACGACTGGACCGGCCAAGCCAAAGTTCTGGCAGGGCGGGGCCGCAGAAAGAAATGAACTGGCCGTGTCGATCGGCCGGAAAGATGGGCAGGTCGGCGGACGGGCGGGGGCCTCAGGATGCCGGTGCGGGTTCCGGATCTGGAACGCGCGACAGAGAATTTGGGCGACATCAGATGTCGGCAGGACGAAAGATCCGGCTTGGCAATGAGAGTGCTGCAAAAATAGGTTTGTTTGCCGTCATCAGGCAAACGGGGAAACAGGACTGAGCGACGATGGCAAAACTGAAGATTGACGGCAACGAGATCGAAGTTCCGGATCATTACACGCTATTGCAGGCGTGCGAGGATGCCGGTGCCGAGGTTCCGCGCTTCTGCTTCCATGAGCGCCTGTCGGTTGCCGGCAACTGCCGCATGTGCCTTGTCGAGGTGAAGGGCGGACCGCCGAAGCCGCAGGCTTCCTGCGCCATGAGCGTGCGCGATATCCGCGGCGGCCCGAACGGCGAACTGCCTGAGGTCTTCACCAACACCCCGATGGTCAAAAAGGCCCGCGAAGGTGTGATGGAATTCCTGCTGATCAACCATCCGCTCGATTGCCCGATCTGCGACCAGGGCGGCGAATGCGATCTGCAGGACCAGGCGATGGCCTTCGGCATCGACACCTCGCGCTATCAGGAAGACAAGCGTGCCGTCGAGGACAAGTATATCGGCCCGCTCGTTAAGACGGTGATGAACCGCTGCATCCACTGCACGCGCTGCGTCCGCTTCACCACCGAGGTCGCCGGCATTTCCGAACTCGGCCTGATCGGCCGCGGCGAGGATGCCGAGATCACCACCTATCTCGAACAGGCGATGACCTCCGAGCTGCAGGGCAATGTCGTCGACCTTTGCCCGGTCGGCGCGCTCACCTCGAAGCCCTTCGCCTTCACCGCGCGCCCGTGGGAGCTGAACAAGACCGAATCGATTGACGTCATGGATGCCGTCGGTTCGGCGATCCGCGTCGACACCCGCGGCCGCGAAGTCATGCGCATCCTGCCGCGCGTCAATGAGGCGATCAACGAGGAGTGGATTTCCGATAAGAGCCGCTTCATCTGGGATGGACTGAAGACCCAGCGCCTCGACCGGCCCTATGTTCGCCGCGACGGCCGCCTGCAGCCCGCCACCTGGGCCGAAGCCTTCGGCGCTATCAAGGCCGCCGTCGGCGCCACCTCGGGCGACAAGATCGGCGCGATATCGGGCGACCTCGCTTCCGTCGAGGAAATGTATGCACTCTCCGAACTGGTGAAGTCGCTGGGGTCGGTCAATCTCGACTGTCGCCAGGATGGGGCGGCACTCGATCCGTCGCTCGGCCGTGCAAGCTATCTCTTCAACCCGACGATCTCGGGCATCGACCAGGCCGACGCGCTGCTGATCATCGGCGCCAATCCGCGCTTCGAGGCTGCCATCCTCAACGCCCGCATCCGCAAGCGCTGGCGCCGCGGCAAGTTCCCGGTCGGCGTGATCGGCGAGCGTGCTGAACTGCGCTACAGCTATGATTACCTCGGCGGCGGTCCCGACACGCTGAAGGATCTGGTCGACGGCACCCACGCCTTCGCGGACGTGCTGAAGAATGCCGCCAAGCCGATGATCATCATCGGCCAGGGGGCGCTCTCGCGCACCGACGGCGCCGGCGTTCTCGCCAGTGCCGCCAAGCTTGCCGGTTCCGTCGGCGCGGTCGTCGAAGGCTGGAACGGCTTTGCCGTCCTCCACACCGCTGCCGCGCGTGTCGGCGGCCTCGACCTCGGCTTCGTGCCGGGCGCCAAGGGCGTCAACGCAGCCGAGATGCTGACGGCGATGGACGTGCTCTTCCTGCTCGGTGCAGACGAACTCGACTTCACCGCCAAGAAGGCCAAGCTCACCGTCTATATCGGCTCGCATGGCGATAACGGCGCACACCATGCCGACGTCATCCTGCCAGCCGCAGCCTATACCGAAAAGTCCGGCACCTGGGTCAACACCGAAGGCCGCGTCCAGATGGGCAACCGTGCAGGTTTTGCGCCGGGTGATGCCCGCGAGGACTGGGCGATCATCCGCGCCCTTTCCGACGTGCTCGGCAAGAAGCTTCCCTTCGATTCGCTCAGCGAATTGCGTGTCCGGCTCTATGCCGCTTTCCCGCATTTCGCTGCCATCGACGAGATCGCCGAAGCCAATAGCGCCCAAATTGCCGCAGTTGCGAAAAAAGCCGGCAAGATGAACAAATCCGGGTTTGCGTCGCCGGTGAAAGACTTCTATTTGACGAACCCGATAGCGCGTGCCTCGGCTGTCATGGCGGAGTGCTCGGCATTGGCCCGCAACAACTTCAAAGTCGCGGCAGAGTAAGGGCAGGGACTATGGATTCTTTCTTTTCAAGCTATGTCTTGCCGGCGATCATCATGGTCGGCCAGTCGCTGCTGCTTCTCGTCTGCCTGCTCGTCTTCATCGCCTATGTGCTGCTCGCCGACCGCAAGATCTGGGCAGCCGTGCAGCTGCGCCGCGGCCCGAACGTCGTCGGTCCCTTCGGCCTGTTCCAGTCCTTCGCCGATCTTTTGAAGTTCGTCTTCAAGGAGCCGATCATTCCGGCCGGCGCCAACAAGGCGGTGTTCCTGTTGGCCCCGCTGGTAACGGTGCTTCTGGCGCTGTCCACCTGGGCGGTGGTGCCGCTGGCCGACGGATGGGTGATCGCCAACATCAATGTCGGCATCCTCTATATTTTCGCGATCTCCTCGCTCGAGGTCTACGGCATCATCATGGGCGGCTGGGCTTCGAACTCGAAGTATCCGTTCCTCGGCGCGCTGCGCTCGGCGGCACAGATGGTCTCCTATGAAGTCTCGATCGGCTTCGTCATCGTCACCGTGCTTCTCTGCGTCGGCTCGCTGAACCTGACCGATATCGTCAATGCGCAGCATACCGGCCTCGGCACCATGCTCGGCTTGCCGGCGTCGTTCCTCGACTGGCACTGGCTGTCGCTCTTCCCGATGTTCATCATCTTCTTCATTTCGGCACTTGCCGAGACGAACCGCCCGCCCTTCGACCTTCCCGAAGCTGAATCGGAACTCGTTGCCGGCTTCATGGTCGAATACGGCTCCTCGCCATACATGATGTTCATGCTCGGCGAATATGCGGCCGTCTGCCTGATGTGCGCGCTGACGACGATCCTCTTCCTCGGCGGCTGGCTGCCCCCGGTCGATATCTGGATCCTCAACTGGGTCCCCGGCATCATCTGGTTCACGCTGAAGGCCTGCCTGGTGTTCTTCATGTTCGCGATGGTCAAGGCCTTTGTTCCGCGCTACCGCTACGACCAGCTCATGCGCCTCGGCTGGAAGGTCTTCCTGCCGCTGTCGCTCGCCATGGTCGTCATCGTTGCATTCGTGCTGAAACTGATGGGTTGGGCATGATGATGCCCGCTCTCGTTTTCGGCAAAATTGGAGGTTAAAGATGGCAAGCTTGTCCGGCTCCATCAACTCGCTGTTTCTCAAGGAATTCGTCGGCGCGTTCTTTCTGTCGATGCGCTATTTCTTCCGCCAGAAGGCGACGATCAACTATCCCTTCGAAAAGGGTCCGGTCTCCCCGCGTTTCCGCGGCGAGCATGCGCTGCGCCGTTATCCGAACGGCGAGGAACGCTGCATCGCCTGCAAGCTCTGCGAGGCGATCTGTCCTGCCCAGGCGATCACCATCGAGGCGGGTCCGCGCCGCAATGACGGCACGCGCCGTACGGTGCGCTACGACATCGACATGGTGAAGTGCATCTATTGCGGCTTCTGCCAGGAAGCCTGCCCGGTCGACGCGATCGTCGAAGGCCCGAATTTCGAATTTGCGACGGAGACCCGCGAAGAGCTCTACTTCGACAAGGCGCGGCTTCTGGATAACGGAGACCGGTGGGAGCGCGAAATCGCCCGCAACATCGCGATCGACTCGCCGTACCGCTGATTGAGATTTTGAAATGCCGCGCTGGAGCTTAAGCGCTCCTGTCGTGGTCAACATGCACAGGAGCTTTGCCGGTTAGCGCCAGGGAAAGCACCATCGGGCAGGGAAACTCCCGGCTGCCCGGGGGAAGATGAAAAAGGCACCAACATGGGTCTGCAGGCTCTATTTTTCTATCTTTTCGCCTTTGTCGCGGTGGCGTCGGCGTTCATGGTCATCTGGGCGAAGAACCCGGTTCACTCGGTTCTCTTTCTGATCCTGGTGTTCTTCAATGCGGCCGGCCTCTTCCTGCTGCTCGGTGCCGAATTCCTGGCGATGATCCTGCTTGTCGTCTATGTCGGCGCCGTCGCCGTCCTCTTCCTCTTCGTGGTGATGATGCTCGATATCGACTTCACCGAACTGAGGGCCGGCGTTCTCGAATATGCGCCGATCGGCGGGCTGATCGGGGTGATCCTCGCAGCCGAACTGATCGTCGTCATCGGCGGCAGCGTCATCTCGCCTGAGATCGCCAAATCAGTCGCCATGCCGATCCCGGCGCTGAGCGAGCGCACCAATACGGCCGCCCTCGGCGACGTGCTCTACACCAACTACGTCTATTTCTTCCAGATCGCCGGTCTGGTGCTCCTGGTCGCCATGATCGGCGCGATCGTGCTGACGTTGAGACACCGCACCAACATCAAGCGGCAGAATATTCCCAGGCAGGTTGCCCGCACGCCCGCCACCGCCGTCGAGGTGGTTTCGGTCAAGCCCGGGCAGGGCGTCTAAAGGCAGGTCAAGGAACAAAGAACATGGTCATCGGACTTTCCCACTACCTGACGGTCAGCGCCATCCTCTTCACGCTCGGCGTCTTCGGCATCTTCCTGAACCGGAAGAACGTCATCGTCATCCTGATGTCGATCGAATTGATCCTGCTTGCCGTCAACATCAACATGGTCGCCTTCTCCTCCTTCCTGAACGACATCGTCGGCCAGGTCTTCGCGCTGTTCATCCTGACGGTCGCGGCAGCCGAAGCGGCGATCGGTCTTGCAATTCTCGTTGTCTTCTACCGCAACCGCGGCTCGATCGCGGTCGAAGACGTCAATATGATGAAGGGCTGAGTGGCTCATGTTCCTCTATAAGGCTATCGTCTTTCTTCCCTTGATCGGTGCGATCGTCGCCGGCCTTTTTGGCCGCGCGATCGGCGCCAAGGCTTCGGAATACGTCACCAGCGGCCTGATGATCATCGCCGCCATCCTGTCCTGGGTCGTCTTCTTCACCGTCGGCATGGGCCATGCCGAAGGCGGTCCGATCAAGGTCGAGGTGCTGCGCTGGATCCAGTCCGGCGGCATCGACGTCTCCTGGTCGCTGCGAGTGGATACGCTGACGTCAGTGATGCTGATCGTCGTCAACACGGTCTCGACGCTGGTGCATGTCTATTCGATCGGCTACATGCATACCGATCCGCATCGCCCGCGCTTCTTCGCCTATCTCTCGCTCTTCACCTTCGCCATGCTGATGCTGGTGACCGCTGACAACCTTGCCCAGATGTTCTTCGGCTGGGAAGGTGTCGGTCTCGCCTCCTATCTGCTGATCGGCTTCTGGTTCAAGAAGCCCTCGGCGACGGCCGCGGCGATGAAAGCCTTCATCGTCAACCGCGTCGGCGACTTCGGCTTCGTGCTGGGCATTGCCGGCGTCTTCGTGCTGTTTGGCTCGATCAACCTCGACACGATCTTCGCCAATGCCTCGAACTTCGCCCCGCATGAAGGCGGCGGCGAAGCGGGCGAGGTGATCCTCAACCTCTTCGGCATGCAGCTCGACAAGGCGCATGCGCTGACCGGCATCTGCCTGCTGCTCTTCATGGGCGCGATGGGCAAGTCGGCGCAGTTCCTGCTGCACACCTGGCTGCCGGACGCCATGGAAGGCCCGACCCCGGTCTCGGCCCTCATCCATGCCGCCACCATGGTCACCGCCGGCGTCTTCCTCGTCGCCCGCATGTCGCCGCTCTTCGAACTGTCGCACGATGCGCTGGTCGTCGTTACCGTGATCGGCGCGATCACCGCCTTCTTTGCGGCAACCGTCGCTCTCGTCCAGAACGACATCAAGCGTGTCATCGCCTATTCCACCTGCTCGCAGCTCGGCTATATGTTCGTGGCACTCGGAGCCGGGGCCTATGGCGCAGCGATCTTCCATCTCTTCACCCACGCCTTCTTCAAGGCGCTGCTCTTCCTCTGCGCCGGCTCGGTCATCCATGCCGTCGATGGTGAGCAGGACATGCGCTACATGGGCGGCCTGTGGCCGCATATTAAAGTTACTGCGGTGCTGATGATCATCGGCACGCTGGCAATCACCGGCGTCGGCATTCCTTTCACGCCGATCGGCTTTGCCGGCTTCTTCTCCAAGGACGTGATCATCGAGGCGACTTATGCATCGCATTCGCCGGTCTCGGGCTTCGCCTTCGCGCTGCTGGTCATCGCGGCTCTGTTCACCAGCTTCTATTCCTGGCGCCTGATCTTCATGACCTTCTTCGGCAAGCCGCGCGCCTCGCACGAGGTGATGCACCACGTGCATGAGTCTCCGCAGGTCATGCTTGTGCCGCTCTATCTCCTGGCGATCGGTGCGGTGCTTGCAGGCGTGATCTTCGAAGGCCGGTTCTATGGCGAGGAATATGCCGAGTTCTGGAAGGGTGCGCTCTTTACCGGCGCCGAGAACGAACTGGTCGAAGAGTTCCACCATGTTCCGGCGCTGGTGGCTTTGAGCCCGTTCATCGCCATGGTGCTCGGTTTCGTCACTGCCTGGTACATGTATATCCGCTCGCCGCAGACGCCGCGTATCCTCGCGCAGCAGCACCGCGTGCTCTACAAGTTCCTGTTGAACAAGTGGTATTTCGACGAACTCTACGACTTCCTTTTCGTCCGCTCCGCCAAGGCGCTCGGCCGCTTCCTGTGGAAAAAGGGTGATGTCGGCGTCATCGACACCTACGGCCCGAACGGCGTCGCCGCCCGCGTCGTCGCCGTCACCGATCGCGTGGTCCGCCTGCAGACCGGTTACCTCTATCACTACGCCTTCGCCATGCTGATCGGCATTGCGGCGCTCGTTACCTGGATGATGCTCGGGAGTTCCTTCTGATGACCGATTGGCCTATTCTTTCAACGGTCACCTTCCTGCCGCTCGTCGGCGTGGTGCTCCTGCTGCTGATGAACGGCGAGAGCGAAACCGGCCGGAAGAACGTGCTGTGGATCTCGCTGATCACCACCGTCTTCACCTTCGTCGTCTCGCTCGTAATCTGGATCGGCTTCGACAATGCCAATCCCGGCTTCCAGATGGTCGAGAAGCATAATTGGCTCGGCACCGGCATTGGCTATCACGTCGGCGTCGACGGCATCTCGATGCTGTTCGTCATCCTGTCGACCTTCCTCATGCCCTTCTGTGTGCTGGCGAGCTGGCTCTCGATCGAGAAGCGCCTGAAGGAATACATGATCGCCTTCCTCATCCTCGAAACGATGATGATCGGCGTCTTTGTCTCGCTCGATATCGTGCTCTTCTACGTCTTCTTCGAGGCGGGCCTCATTCCGATGTTCCTGATCATCGGCGTCTGGGGCGGCAAGGACCGCGTCTATGCGAGCTACAAGTTCTTCCTCTATACGCTGCTCGGCTCGGTGCTGATGCTGCTCGCCATCATGGCGATGTACTGGCAGGCCGGCACGACCGATATTACCGCACTGCTCGCCTACAAGTTCCCGCCGGCGCTGCAGACCTGGTTATGGCTTGCCTTCTTCGCCTCCTTCGCGGTGAAGATGCCGATGTGGCCCGTCCATACCTGGCTTCCCGATGCCCACGTTCAGGCGCCGACGGCTGGCTCGGTGATCCTGGCCGGCGTGCTTTTGAAGCTCGGCGGCTACGGTCTCATCCGTTTCTCGCTCGGCATGTTCCCGGTCGCGTCCGATTATTTCGCGCCGCTCGTCTTTGCCATGTCCGTCATCGCCATCATCTACACCTCTCTGGTGGCGATGATGCAGGACGATATCAAGAAGCTGATCGCCTATTCCTCCGTGGCCCACATGGGCTACGTGACCATGGGCATCTTTGCTGCTAACATGCAGGGCGTCCAAGGCTCGATCTTCCAGATGCTCTCGCACGGCATCGTCTCCGGCGCGCTCTTCCTCTGCGTCGGCGTCGTCTACGACCGCACCCACACCCGCGAGATCAACGCCTATGGCGGCCTGGTCAACAATATGCCGAAATATGCCGTGGCGATGATGGTCTTCACCATGGCCAATGTCGGGCTTCCCGGCACGTCGGGCTTCGTCGGCGAATTCCTGACGCTGATCGGTGTCTTCCGGGTCAATACCTGGGTAGCGCTCTTTGCCGCCACCGGCGTCATCCTCTCGGCCGCTTACGCGCTCTGGCTTTATCGCCGGGTGCTCTTCGGCGCGCTGGAAAAGGAAAAGCTGAAGGCGCTGCTCGATCTTTCTCCACGCGAGCAGTTGATCCTCTACCCGCTGGTCGCGCTGACTATCTTCTTCGGCGTTTATCCTGCTCCGGTCTTCGATGCGACAGCCGCCTCGGTGGATCTGCTGGTCAACAACTACACGGCCGCCGTGCACGCAGCGCAGAACGTTGCGCTGTCGATGAAATGATGACGGGACTTATTGGACATGACCGCTGAAACAATTCTCCTCAGTCTGCATCTTTCCGCGCCGGAGCTCATCCTCGCGGTCGGCGCCCTTGTCCTGTTGATGGTCGGCGTCTTCTCCGGCGAGCGGTCGGGCCTTCTCGTCACCGGCCTCGCCATCGTCCTGCTGCTGGCCTCCGGCCTGTGGCTGCTCTTCGTGCCCGCAGAAGGCCTTGCCTATGGCGGGGTCTACATGGCCGACGGCTTCTCGCGCTTCATGAAGCTGGTGGCGCTGATCGGTTCGCTGGTCGCCATCTTCATGTCGATCGGCCATGCCCGCGAAAATCAGCTCGACAAGTTCGAGTTCCCGGTTCTCCTGGTGCTTGCGACCCTCGGCATCCTGCTGATGATCTCGGCCAACGACCTGATCTCGCTCTATCTGGCGTTGGAACTGCAGTCGCTGGCGCTCTACGTCGTCGCCGCGATCAACCGCGACAGCCTGAAATCGACCGAAGCCGGCCTGAAATATTTCGTCCTCGGCGCGCTTTCCTCCGGCATGCTGCTCTATGGCATGTCGCTGGTCTACGGCTTCACCGGCCACACCCACTTCTCCGAAATTGCCCAGGCGCTGTCCGTCGAGGGCGCGCGTTCGCTCGGCCTGATCTTCGGCCTGGTCTTCATCCTCGCCGGCATCGCCTTCAAGATCTCGGCCGTTCCCTTCCATATGTGGACGCCGGATGTTTACGAAGGTGCGCCGACACCCGTCACCGCCTTCCTGGCCGCAGCACCCAAGGTCGCCGCCATGGCGATGATGACCCGTATCGTCATCACCGCCTTCCAGCCGGTTCTGGCGGACTGGCAGCAGGTCGTCGTCTTCATATCGATCGCCTCGATGCTGCTCGGTTCGTTTGCGGCGATCGGCCAGAAGAATATCAAGCGGCTGATGGCCTATTCCTCGATCGGCCACATGGGTTATGCGCTGGTCGGTCTTGCCGCCGGCAACCAGACCGGCGTCACCGGCGTGATGCTCTATATGGTCATTTACATGGTGATGACGCTCGGTAGCTTTGCGATCATCATATCGATGCGCCGCAAGGACGGCACCGTCGTCGAGAATGTCGACGATCTCGCCGGCCTCTCTACAACCAACCCGTTCATGGCCGTTGTGCTGACGGCGCTGATGTTCTCGCTTGCCGGCATCCCGCCGCTCGCCGGCTTCTTCGCGAAGTACTTCGTCTTCGTTGCCGCCATCGAAGCCAAGCTCTATGCGCTCGCCATCATCGGTGTTCTCGCTTCGGTCGTCGGCGCCTACTACTATCTGCGTGTCATCAAGCTGATGTGGTTCGATGAGGCGACCGGCGAATTCGCCCGTGTCTCCGGAGCGCTGCGTCTGGTCTTCGGTCTCTCCGGTCTCTTCGTCACCGCCTATGTCCTCATCGGCGGCCCGATCGGCGGCGCGGCAGAGCTTGCCGCTGCGACGCTCTTTTGATGGCTTCCGACGGACGGCGCCGGATATCGCTCGGCGATTTCAGGCACGAGGCTCTGTCGGAAACATCGTCTACCAATAGCGAATGCCTCGCCCGGGCTCGGGCGGGCGATGGCGGCAATCTCTGGGTGACCGCCGAGAGGCAGACGGGCGGCCGCGGCCGCCGCGGTAGGCTCTGGGTTTCTGAGCGCGGCAATCTCTACGCTTCCCTTCTTCTGATCGACCCGGCGCCGATGGAGCGCCTTGGTTCTCTGCCGCTGGCGATCGCCGTTGCCGTGCACCAGGCGATCCGCAGGGTGCTGCCACTGGGCGCCGAGCCGCTCGAGGTCAAATGGCCGAACGATATCCTCATCGGCCGAAAGAAGACCTGCGGCATCCTCGTCGAAGGCGAGGGGCTGCCGGACGGACGTTACGCGCTGATCGTCGGCATCGGCATCAATATCTCGGTAATGCCCGACAATCCGCTCTACCCCGTTACCTGCCTGCGCCAGCAGGGAAGTGCGGCGTCGCCGGAGGAACTCTTCGCGCATCTCTTCGCCGCCACGGCGGAAGTGCTTGAAATATGGGACGAGGGCCGCGGCATCGGCGAGATCACGGCGCTCTGGCGCGCGATCGCCTGCGGCATCGGCGAAAAGATTACGGTCAATTTGCCGGACCGATCGATTTCCGGACAATTCGCCGGAATTGATGATAATGGCTTGTTGATGCTCGATACCGGCGCTGGCAGGATAATGCCCATTGCTGCCGGTGATGTGTTTTTTGGATAGCGGAAAAAACGAAAATTATGGCGAAACAGGACGAACTGGTATTCCTGCCTCTGGGCGGTGTCGGTGAGATTGGCATGAATCTCGCTCTCTACGGCTACGGCCCGCCCGAGCATCGCCAGTGGATCATGGTCGATTGTGGCGTCACTTTTCCGGGGCCAGACCTGCCGGGTGTCGACCTCGTATTGCCCGATATCCGCTTCCTCGCCAGCGAACGAAAGAACCTCAAGGCGATCATCATCACCCATGCGCATGAAGACCATTATGGTGCGCTCGCCGACCTCTGGCCCGGCCTCAACGTGCCGGTCTATGCCTCTGGTTTTACCGCTGGTCTGTTGGAAGCCAAGCGCAATTTCGAGAAGGCTAAGATCGGCGAAGTGCCGGTGACGCCGTTCAAGGCCGGCGATACGATCAATGTCGGCCCCTTCAGCATCGAAGGCGTCGCCGTCAACCATTCGATCCCCGAGCCGATGTCGCTGATGATCCGCACGCCGGTCGGCAATGTCATCCATACCGGTGACTGGAAGATCGACCACGAGCCTTCGCTCGGGCCCCTGACTGACGAGACGCGTTTCCGCCAGCTCGGCGACGAGGGCGTGCTGGCGCTGATGTGCGACTCCACCAATGCGCTGCGCGACGGCGTCTCGCCCTCCGAGAAGGATGTGTCCGAAAGCCTGCGCAAGATCATCGAGGATGCCGAGGGCCGGGTGGCGATCACCACCTTCTCGTCGAATGTCGGGCGTATCCGCACCGTAGCCGAGGCGGCCGAGGCGGCAGGCCGCGAAGTGCTGCTGCTCGGCAGTTCGCTGAAGCGCGTCGTCGACGTCGCCCAGGATGTCGGTCTCATGGAAGGCGTGAAGCCCTTCATCTCCGAGGAGGAATACGGCTATATTCCGCGTGACAAGGTCGTCGTCATCCTCACCGGCAGCCAGGGCGAGGCGCGGGCAGCCCTTGCCAAGCTCTCCCGGGACGAGATGCGCAATGTGGCCTTTGCGGCGGGCGATATCGTCGTCTTTTCCTCGCGCGCCATTCCCGGCAACGAGAAGGCGATCCAGGACATCAAGAACGGCCTCGTCGAGCAAGGCGTGCACATCATTACGGATACCGAGGCGTTGGTCCACGTTTCCGGCCATCCGCGCCGCAACGAGCTGCAGCGGATGTATGAGTGGACGCGGCCGAAGATCGTCGTGCCGGTGCATGGTGAAGCGATACATCTGACGGCCCACAAGGAGCTTGCCGAGCAATCCGGCATCGGGCTGGTGCCGCGGGTGCGCAATGGCGACATCCTGCGGCTGGCGCCGGGTCCCGTCGAGGTGATCGGCGAGGCGCCGCATGGCCGGATTTATAAGGATGGCACGCTGATCGGCGATTTCGACGAGATGGGTATCGGCGAGCGCAAGAAGCTCTCCTATGTCGGCCATGTCGCGGTCAACGTCGTGCTCGATGCCCGCTATGACATCGTCGGCGAACCCGACCTCATTTCGATCGGCCTGCCGACCTACGATGATGAGGGCGAGGATATGGAGGATACGCTCTTCGACGCGGCGGTCAGCGCCATCGAGAGCATTCCGCGCGCCCGCCGCAAGGATATCGACATGCTGCAGGAGGCCGTGCGCCGCGCCATCCGCTCGGCCGCGAATAACACCTGGGGCAAGAAACCTCTTGTCACCGCCTTCGTTACCAAGGTCTGAGCATGCTCGGCAGGGTCAACCATATCGCCATCGCCGTGCCCGATCTGGCCGCGGCGACGGCGGCCTATCGCGATACGCTGGGTGCTGCCGTATCGCAGCCGCAGGCTCTGCCGGAACACGGCGTCACCGTCGTCTTCGTCGAATTGCCGAACACTAAGGTCGAGTTGCTGCAGCCGCTCGGGGCTACCTCGCCGATCACAGCGTTCCTCGAAAAGAACCCGTCCGGCGGCATGCACCATATCTGCTACGAGGTGGACGATATTCTTCTCGCCCGTGACCGGCTGGTAGAGGCGGGTGCCAGGGTGCTTGGCGATGGCCAGCCGAAGACCGGCGCCCATGGCAAGCCGGTGCTCTTTCTGCATCCCAAAGATTTCTTCGGCACGCTGATCGAACTCGAACAGGCCTGAGCCCTGCTGCGGCAGAGTGACCCGCAGGCGGCTAAACGCTTCGCCCGCTTTGAGCTAGTCGCCATTCTGCCGTATAAGGACGCGATATTACAGCGCCGCGTGTCTTTTAAGACGCGCAAAGGACGCTGTAACAATTTAAATTGCTGCATTCCTTAAATCGATTCCGATTTAAGGAATGCAGCAGCGCGGCATCAACGGGAACCACAATGCTCCAGATCTTTCTTCAGGGATTTGCCGTCTACTTCATCATCTGGTGGATGACGCTTTTTGCCGTTCTGCCGATTGGCCTGCGCACCCAGGCGGACGACAACGACGTCTTGCTCGGCACCGTTCCGAGTGCGCCCGCCCGGTTTCGCGCCGCTTTCGTGTTTTCGCTGACGACACTGATCTCGGCTCTGATCTACGGCCTCTGGTATGTCTGCGACACCTATTTCGGCTGGGGCTTCGATGCCCTGCCGCAACTCGCCCCCAGCTTCTACTGAGCGTAGCTTTTGCTCAAACTTTGAGCAGATGTAAACCTATCGAAATCGAACTTCGTCATACCACTGTCATGCTGTTGCGGCAAAGAGCTCGCGTAACGGAATGACGGTTATTCCCTTACGGAAGCCCGGCTGGATTTTTGGTTGGGATCAAGGCCGAAAAGCCAAAAAAAAACAAGGCTAAAAGCCTTGTTTTAAGTATCGCGTGATCTGTAACCGTTGCCGGGGCTGCGACGAGCGCGCCTAAGATCTGATCCTCCCAAGACTTGACCGCGAATTCGGCAAGAATTTAACTTCCTGCCTGTTTTGTGAGCTAAAACTAGCTCAAACATTGGGCTTTGTCATCTGCTTTTTTTGCATTTTTGCTACACTCTAGCAAAATTTTTCTGTTGACAAGATTTTCGTTCAAGCCCTTATAAACACGCGCTTTTTCATGCCCTTTCATTTTGCGGGTGCGAACATGCGCTTCCGGGAGGTTGCCGGCATCCGTTGCGGGTTTCCTTCCTGCCGCGAAGCGGCTATGAACGCTCCCGACATTAACAATGGTCTTTCGATTCCGCCTGCTGCGGGATCTCAACTGCTCCGGAATCCGCCATGCGTCTGTCCCGTTATTTCATGCCCATCCTCAAGGAAAACCCCAAGGAGGCGGAAATCGTCTCCCATCGGCTGATGCTGCGTGCCGGCATGATCCGCCAGCAGTCACAGGGCATTTATTCCTGGCTGCCGCTCGGCAAGCGCGTGCTCGACAAGGTCAACGCTATTATCCGCGACGAGCAGAACCGCGCCGGCGCCATCGAGCTGTCGATGCCGACCCTGCAATCGGCCGAACTCTGGCAGGAAAGCGGCCGCTACGACGCCTACGGCAAGGAGATGCTGCGCATCAAGGACCGTCAGGATCGGCCGATGCTCTACGGTCCCACCAACGAAGAGATGGTGACGGATATTTTCCGCTCTTCCATCAAGTCCTACAAGGACCTGCCGCTCAATCTCTATCATATCCAGCTGAAGTTCCGTGACGAGATCCGTCCGCGCTTCGGCACCATGCGCTCGCGTGAATTCATGATGAAGGATGCCTATTCCTTCGATCTGACGCGCGAAGCGGCGGAGCATTCCTATAACAAGATGTTCGCCGCCTATCTCAGAACCTTCGACCGGCTCGGCCTGCGCGCCATTCCGATGCGCGCCGACACCGGCCCGATCGGCGGTAAGCTCAGCCATGAATTCATTATCCTCGCCGATACCGGCGAATCCGAAGTCTTCTGTCACAAGGATTTCGTCGACTTCGATATTCCTGGCGAACACACCGATTTCGACAGTGTCGAGGGCCTGCAGGCGATCTTCGACAAATGGACCTCGCTCTATGCGGCGACCTCGGAAATGCACGACGAGGCGGCTTTCAACGCCGTTCCCGAAGGTGACCGCCTGTCGGCGCGCGGCATCGAGGTCGGCCATATCTTCTATTTCGGCACGAAATATTCCGAGCCGATGGGCGCGAAAGTGCAGGGACCTGATGGCAAGGAACACTTCGTTCACATGGGTTCCTACGGTATTGGCCCGACACGCCTTGTTCCCGCCATCATCGAAGCATCGCATGATGATAACGGAATCATCTGGCCGGCATCGGTCGCGCCCTTCGATGTCGTTGTGATCAACATGAAGGCGGGCGATCAGGCCTGTGACGATACCTGCGAGCTGATCTATGCCGCGCTGAGCAAGGCCGGCAAGGATGTGCTCTATGACGATACCGACGACCGGGCCGGCACGAAATTCGCGACCGCCGACCTGATCGGTGTGCCCGTCCAGATCATCGCCGGCCCGCGCGCGGTCGCAAACGGCGAAGTGGAAGTGAAGGACCGCAAGACCGGCGCCCGCGAAACGATGACCATCGAAGCGGCGATCAATCGGTTCGTGGCTTAAGGAAACGGAGGCGAAATGGCAGAGGCAGCAGTGGACCGGAGTTCGAAATCCGGCTTGGGTCCGGCTGGCAAGCCATTTTCCACCTTTGAACGCCTCGTGGCGTGGCGTTATCTGCGCGCCCGCCGCAAGGAAGCCTTCATATCGGTCATCGCCGGCTTCTCTTTCGTCGGCATCATGCTCGGCGTTGCGACGCTGATCATCGTCATGGCCGTGATGAACGGCTTTCGCACCGAGCTCGTCTCGCGCATCCTCGGCATCAACGGCCACATGATCGTCCAGCCGGTCGACGGCCCCTTCACCGATTATCCTGTCCTCAGCAGCAAGCTCGCCGCCGTACCCGGCGTCAAGATGGCGCTACCGCTCGTGGAAGGCCAGGTGCTCGCCTCCGCCCAGGCCGGCGGCAGCACCGGCGCTCTGGTGCGCGGCGCCCGCGCCGAGGATCTGACCAAGCTCAAGACGGTCTCCGACAACATCAAATCAGGCGACATGGTGGGTTATGCCTCCGGCGATGGCGTGCTGATCGGCAGCCGCATGGCCGACCAACTCGGTCTGCGCGTTGGCGATCTCATTACGCTGACGTCACCAGATGGCGACATTACGCCGATGGGCGTCAGCCCTCGCATCAAATCCTACAAGATCTCCGGCCTCTTCGAGATCGGCATGTCGGAATATGACTCCTCGATCATCTTCATGCCGCTCGAGGAAGCGCAGCTCTATTTCAATGCCGAGGGACTGGTGCAGTCGATCGAGCTCTTCGTCGACAATCCCGACGATATCGACGATCTGAGGCCCAAGGTGGAGGAAGCGGCCGGTCGCCAGATCGCCATCACCGACTGGCGCCAACGCAATCAGACCTTCTTCTCGGCGCTGCAGGTCGAGCGCAACGTCATGTTCATGATCCTGACCCTGATCGTGCTCGTCGCCGCGCTGAACATCATCTCCGGCCTCATCATGCTGGTGAAGGACAAGGGCAGCGATATCGCCATCCTGCGCACCATGGGCGCCAGCGCCGGCGCGATCATGCGCATCTTCTTCATGACCGGGGCGGCGATCGGCATCGTCGGCACTATTGCCGGTGTGCTGCTCGGCGTTCTCGTCTGCGTCAACATCGAATCCGTCCGCCAGTTCTTCTCCTGGATTTCAGGCACCGTACTCTTCAATCCGCAGGTCTATTTCCTGAGCCAGCTGCCGGCCGAGATGGATCTGAGCGAAACGATCTCGATCGTCGTCATGGCGCTGACGCTCTCCTTCATCGCGACCATCTTCCCGGCCTGGCGTGCCTCCAGGCTCGATCCGGTGCAGGCCCTGCGCTACGAATAAGGAATGCCGCCTTCATGAAACGCAACGTCGTTCTCCAGCTTACCGGCGTCGAGCGCCATTACGGGCAGGGCGGTACGCTGCTCTCAATCCTGAAGGGCGTAGATTTTTCGATATCGAAGGGGGAGATTGTCGCTCTCGTCGCCCCTTCCGGCACCGGCAAGTCGACACTGCTGCATGTCGCCGGTCTGCTGGAGCATCCGGACGGTGGTGAGGTCAACATCAACGGCCATGCCTGTGATGGCCTGAGCGACGAGAAACGCACCGCCATCCGCCGCAGCGAAATCGGCTTCGTCTATCAGTTCCACCATCTGCTGCCGGAATTCTCTGCGCTCGAAAATATCATGATGCCGCAACTGATCGCCGGGCTTTCCTGGAAGGAAGCCGGAGAGCGGGCCGGCCAGCTGCTCGATTATATGCGCATCGGCCATCGTGGCTCGCATCGCCCGGGCGAGCTTTCCGGCGGCGAGCAGCAGCGCGTTGCAATTGCCCGCGCCGTCGCCAATGCGCCGACCCTGCTTCTTGCCGACGAGCCGACCGGCAATCTCGACCCCGAAACGGCAAGCTACGTCTTCGACGCGCTGGAAGCGCTGGTGCGCCAGTCCGGCCTTGCTGCCCTCATTGCCACCCACAATCACGAACTCGCCCGCCGCATGGATCGGCGCGTAACGATTTCGGACGGCAAGATCGTCGATTTCTGAGGCCCAGATCAGATCAAGGGATGATCAATCCGCCGCGATAGTCGAGCATATAGGCCTTCTGGCCATCGACCATGATGCATTCGTGGCCGATGAACCGCTCGCAGCCGCCTTCGCTGCTGTCGATATAGCGGCCGAACGGATGGTCGAATTCCATCCCGTCAAGAAACCGGCCCTCGTGATACATCGCCGAAAGTGCAGCCTTGATCACTGCTCCGGCTGCTGTGCCGTCGATGAGTTCAGGCGCAATGACGCAGCCGAAATAATTCATCGCCCAGACCGGCTCGTCGGCAAGCCACACCACTTCCTGTCCGGCGAAATCGGTCCCGCCGAAATAGCTGTCGAGATAGCGCCAGTCGCCGCGTTCGTAACCGATATCGTGGGCACCCGGCCGGCAGGGCAAGCGCGCTACGCCGCCGCCGACATAGGTCGCAGCCTTCGCCTCTACGACGAATTCGTTCAATATCGCAATATCCAACATGCCATTCTCCTCTCAGCTAGATGCTGGCAAATGTGCCGCGGCATGTAAAGAACAAAAAGGGAACATATGCCAGAAATAAAGAGTCGCCCTGAAGAGGTCTGCCGCCTGAGCACCATGCCCGATCTGCGGCGGATCGGGAAAGGGCAAGGCTGCTGCCGATCACATCGAGCGCCGGCCCCTAGCCAATTCGTCACCTATTTCCTGGGATTTTCAAACACAAGAAAGAAGGAAAAGATTCCTGTTGACAACAGAACATACATGGAACAAATTGAAAACATAACGAGTAAAGGAGAGCCCGATGACTGACATGATCCGTGATATCGCAGCATTCACCTCCATCGCAATGTTCGTTGCCAGCTTCTCGCTCATCGTCATGGCGCTCTAAAGTTTTCAGGGGACCGTATGGCAATCATGCGGTCCGGACGCGGGACTTCTTCTGGACATCATCGCCCTCTATGCCGACAATGCGTCCGATTCATTCGGGTGATTGGGAAGGCATGTCATGGCGGATACGGCAAAGGGTTCAACGGGCGAGGCGACCGGCGGCACGCCGAGTTTCATCCACCTGAGGGTCCATTCCGCCTATTCGCTTCTCGAGGGCGCACTGCCGCTGAAGAAGATCCTCTACAAGGCGACCGGCGACAGCCAGCCGGCGATTGCGATTACCGACACCAACAATCTGTTCGTCGCCCTCGAATTCTCCCAGAAGGCGATGGAAGACGGCCTGCAGCCGATCATCGGCTGCCAGGTCTCGATCGATATGGGAGACGGGTTGGAAACGGAAAAGCGCGGCGGTCAGCAGGCTCTGGTCAAGCTGCCGTCGATTGTTCTTCTTGCCGCGACGGATGCCGGTTACGAACGGCTGGTCGATCTCGTCAGCCGGGCCTATCTCGGCGGCGAGAGCAACCAGGCTGTTCATATCAGCGCCTCCTGGCTGGAGGAGGCAGGCACGGAAGGACTGATCGCATTGAGCGGCGCCTTGACCGGGCCGGTTGACGTGGCGATCAAGGAAGGCCATCCCGCTCAGGCGGAAGCCCGGCTGCTCACGCTGAAGCGCCTCTTCGGCGACAGGCTCTATGTCGAACTGCAGCGGCACGGCACCTACGACAAGCGGCACGAGCAGAAGATCATCGGGCTCGCCTATGCCCACGACCTGCCGCTGGTTGCGACCAACGAGGCTTTCTTTCCGACTCGCGACGATTACGACGCTCATGATGCGCTGATGGCGGTCGCGCACAACGCCATCGTCTCCGATGACAGCCGCTTTCGCCTGACGCCGGATCACTATCTGAAGAGCCGGGCCGAGATGGTCAAGCTCTTCGCCGACCTGCCGGAAGCGCTGGAAAATACGATCGAGATCGCCAGGCGCTGCTCCTTCGTGCTGAAGACGCGAAAACCGATCCTGCCGCGCTTCACGGGTGCGACCGACGATGCCGAGGAGGCCGAACGCGCCGAGGCGGGCGAGCTGCGCCGCCAGGCGGTCGAAGGGCTGGATATGCGGCTTTCGACGCTCGGCATGTCGCCGGGCTATGAGGAAAAGGATTATCGCGAGCGACTGGATTTCGAGCTCAGCGTCATCGAGCGCATGCGTTTCCCCGGCTACTTCCTGATCGTTGCCGACTTCATCAAATGGGCCAAGCAGCATGACATTCCGGTCGGTCCCGGCCGTGGTTCGGGTGCCGGTTCGCTGGTCGCCTATGCCTTGACGATCACCGACGTCGATCCCTTGCGTTTTTCGCTGCTCTTCGAGCGCTTCCTCAATCCGGAACGCGTCTCGATGCCGGACTTCGACATCGACTTCTGCCAGGATCGCCGCGAAGAGGTAATCCGTTACGTCCAGGCCAAATATGGCCGCGAGCAGGTGGCGCAGATCATCACCTTCGGTTCGCTGCAGGCGCGCGCCGCCCTTCGCGACGTCGGCCGCGTGCTTGAGATGCCCTACGGCCAGGTCGACAAGATCTGCAAACTCGTGCCGAACAACCCGGCCAACCCGACGCCGCTGTCCAAAGCGATCGAGGAGGAGCCGAAGCTGCAGGAAGAGGCGGCGAAAGAACCCGTTGTCGCGCGGCTGCTCGACATCGCCCAGAAGATCGAGGGGCTTTACCGCCATGCCTCGACCCATGCCGCCGGCATCGTCATCGGCGACCGGCCGCTTTCCAAACTGGTGCCGATGTATCGCGATCCGCGCTCGGATATGCCGGTTACCCAGTTCAACATGAAATGGGTGGA
This sequence comes from Rhizobium sp. 25PS6, assembly GCF_032464655.1. Taxonomy (NCBI): domain Bacteria; kingdom Pseudomonadati; phylum Pseudomonadota; class Alphaproteobacteria; order Hyphomicrobiales; family Rhizobiaceae; genus Rhizobium; species Rhizobium sp. 25PS6. The sequence goes on along the minus strand of NZ_JAWDIV010000013.1, from coordinate 96,896 downwards.
GCAGGCGGGCCTCGTCAAGTTCGACTTCCTCGGCCTGAAGACGCTGACCGTGCTGAAGGTCGCGGTCGATTTCGTCGCCAAGCTCGGTATCAAGGTCGATCTCGCGGCCATTCCTCTCGACGATAAGAAGACCTACGAGATGCTGTCGCGCGGCGAGACGGTCGGCGTGTTCCAGGTGGAAAGTGCCGGCATGCGCAAGGCGCTGATCGGCATGAAGCCGGACTGCATCGAGGACATCATCGCGCTGGTGGCACTCTATCGTCCGGGTCCGATGGAGAATATCCCGACCTACAATGCCCGCAAGCACGGCGACGAAGAGCTGGAATCGATCCATCCGATGATCGACCACCTGCTCAAGGAAACGCAAGGGGTCATCGTCTACCAGGAACAGGTGATGCAGATCGCCCAGGTACTATCAGGCTATTCGCTGGGCGAAGCCGACCTTCTGCGCCGCGCCATGGGCAAGAAGATCAAGGCCGAGATGGACCAGCAGCGCGAACGCTTCGTCGTCGGCGCGGTCAAGAATGGCGTATCGAAGCCGCAGGCCGACAATATCTTCGAACTGCTGGCGAAGTTCGCCAATTACGGCTTCAACAAGTCGCACGCCGCCGCCTATGCCATCGTCTCTTACCAGACGGCCTACATGAAGGCGCATTATCCGGTCGAATTCCTCGCGGCTTCGATGACGCTCGACATGTCCAACACGGAAAAGGTCAATGATTTCCGTCAGGATGCCAAACGCCTCGGCATCGAGGTGATCGCGCCTTCGGTGCAGACCTCCTTCCGCCATTTCGAGACCGGCGACAACCGCATCTATTACGCGCTCGCCGCCCTCAAGGGCGTTGGCGAATCCGCCGTCGACCATATCGTCGAGGTGCGTGGCGACAAGCCCTTTGCCAGCATCGAGGATTTCTGCCTGCGCATCGATCCGCGCCAGGTCAATCGTCGCGTGCTCGAAAGCCTGATCTATGCCGGCGCCTTCGATTGTTTTGACATGGACCGCGCCCAGCTGGCAGCCGGCCTCGACCGTGTTCTCGGTTATGCCCAGCGTGCCCAGGAGAACAAGCTGAGCGGCCAGTCGGACATTTTCGGCAGCACGCTGACGTCGGGGCCTGAGAAGATCTCGCTGCCGCCGTTCTCGCCCTGGCTCCCCTCCGAACGGCTGCTCAAGGAATTCCAGGTGCTGGGCTTCTATCTGACGGCCCACCCGCTCGATTCCTACAACAACATCCTGCAGAAGATGCGGGTGCAGACCTTTGCCGAGTTTTCCGCCGCCATCAAACAGGGCGCGGCCAATGCGCGCCTTGCCGGTACCGTCATCTCGAAGCAGGAGCGCAAGACCCGCACCGGCAATAAGATGGGTATCATCGTCTTTTCGGATTCTTCAGGCCAGTTCGAAGCGGTGCTGTTTTCGGAAATGCTGAACCAGTATCGCGACGTGCTCGAGTCGGGAAAATCCTTCGTGCTGACCGCGACGGGCGAGGAGCGGCCGGAGGGCATCGGCCTGCGGATCCAGACAATCCAGTCGCTGGAGGAAAAGTCGCTGCAGATGCAGAAGGCGCTGCGCGTCTATGTCCGAGATTCCGGACCGCTGAGAATGGTTGCCGGCCATTTGAATGCCAAGGGCGACGGCCTCGTTTCCTTCATCGTCATCAAGGAGGAGGGCAAACGTGAGGTGGAGGTGGTGCTGCCGGAGAAATACCGCATCACGCCGGAGATTGCCGCCGCCCTTCGCGCCGCCCCCGGCGTCGTCGACGTCGAGCTTGTCTGATCACCCGCGGGTGATGGTGATGAAATCCGTGCCTTCGCCGGTCTCCCGGCCGAGGCCGGTATCGGAGATCGTCAGCGTCGAGCCCGGCGCGATGAGCGCTTCGATCTTGCGGCGGGTCTCATCGGGGATGCTAATCCGGCTGAGCGAACGGGCGATCGGCTTACCTGTGATGATCGAGCTTTCCTGATTGGTGATGCCGAGCCGCTTCATCGCTTCCCGGGAGAGATTGTTCTCAAGCGTGGTGCCGAGCCAGTCCGCTGTGCCGGCCTTTGCATCGACGGCATGCAACGTGAAGAAATGCGTGCCGAGCGCCAGTCCCGGATCGGCGATCGTCACCGGCGCTTCGAAGAGGGGCTTGAAGGCCCGCCGCACCATGATGACGCCGTTCGGCGGCTCGCCCTTGCCAGCCGCGGCATAGACTTCCCTGAGGAGCGTGTCGGAGACCAGGTTCCTGTCGGCGGCGAATTCCGTTGGCCGCAATGTCTTGAAAGCCTTGATCGCCTGCACGGTCGACGGACCGAGCAAGCCGTCCGGATTGCCGGCGGAAAAGCCGAGCTGGTTGAGCAGGGTCTGGATGTCGATCACCGTCTCGCGCAGCGTCCGGCGCGTAACGAGCATGCTGATCGGCTCGGACGGCGGCTCGGGTTCGGGCGCTGCAATCGGCGGCGCTGCCGGCATCGGCATCGCCGCCGTGTCGTTCATTGCCACCTGCACAGGCTTCTCGGGGCTGTGGGGCATGGAGGGCCGCAGTTCGACATCCGAAAGCAGCGGCATCGCCGCTGGTGCTTGCCGATGAAAAAGAGTCGGATGGTCGATCGGCTGCGGCACCAGTTCACCGTCGCTGATAATGACGGGGACACCGCGGTCGGTCATCCCGTAGAGCATTTTTGCGAAGGCGCCGGGCATGCGCACGCAGCCATGCGAGGCCGGATAGCGCGGCACCGAATTGGATTCGTGCAGCGCTATGCCGGACCAGGTCAGCCGCTGCATGAACGGCATCGGCGCCGCCGAATAGAGATTGGATTCGTGGTATTTCTGCTTTTCCAGCACCGAGAAGATGCCGCTCGGCGTCGTGTGGCCGTCCTTGCCGGTCGAGACCTTCGAGGTTGCAACGACCTCGGTGCCATCATAGACCGCAAGCGACTGCTTGTCCTTCGAGACGATGATCTGCAGCGTGCGCACATCCGCAGCAAGAGCGGGGTGCACGAGTGCGGTGGCCGACAGCAAGCCGAGGCCGAAGACGAGACGCGAGAACATGATACCCAACCATACGCAATACTTGCCCGGCACATTATGGGACGAAGTTTAAGGAAGATTTTATAGGCCGGACCACGCGCAGATTTCACGCGCTAGAGCGCCGCGCGTCTTCAGACGCGCTAAGGACGCTCTATCGCTTTGAATCTGCGCATAATCCTTTCCGAAAATCGATTCCGATTTTCGGGGTTATGCGCTAGAACAGGATGATTTTAGGCCGGCTCGGCCTAAAATCTGAATCCTGTTCTACATTATATAGTTAGAGCATGATGTCGTCCGAAAACCGCTCACACTTTTCGGCATCATGCTCTAGTGATCGCGCTTGCCGCTGCCGAATGTATAGCCGGTCTCGACCGTCTTCTTGCCGAACTTGTCGCGCAGCTTGTCCATCGCCGCTTCGGCTGCCGCCCGCCGGCCCGATTGCTGGTCGATTAGATCGGGCGGGTCGGCACGGGCGGTGTCGCCGAGATCGGTGACGCCGATGCCGATCAGGCGGAATTTCGTACCATCCGTCTCTTTTTCGAGAAGCTCGAGCCCGGTGCGGAAGATCCTGTCGGCAAGCTGGGTCGGGTCTTCGAGCTTGCGGTTGCGGGTGCGCGATTTGAAATCGGCGGTCTTCATCTTCAAGACCACGGTCTGGCCGGCAATGCCGTTTTTCTTCAGCCGCCAGGAGACCTTTTCGGAGAGGTTGCGCAGGATCGGCACCAGATCGTCATAACGCGAGATGTCATCGAAGAAGGTCGTCTCGGACGAAACGCTCTTGGCGGCATCATTGAGATGCACTTCGCGGTCGTCGATGCCGCGCGACAGCCGTGCGAGCCGCTGGCCGATGCTGCCGTAGCGGCGCATCAGGTCGTTTCCCTCCATCTGCTGCAACTGGCTGATGGTACGAATGCCGTCCGCCTCCAGTGTTGCCGCAAAGGCCTTGCCGACACCCCAGATGGTGGTGACGGGACGCGGCGCCAGGAACTCGACCGCTTCCTCGCGGCCGATGACCGAAAAGCCGCGCGGCTTCTGCAGATCGGAGGCGACCTTGGCGAGGAATTTGCAATAGGAAAGCCCGACGGAAACGGTGATGCCGATCTCCCTTTCGATGCGACGGGCGAATTTGGCCAGCGTGCGCGCCGGAGGATCGTGATGCAGCCTCTCGGTGCCGCCGAGTTCCAGGAAGGCCTCGTCGATCGATAGCGGCTGCACCAGCGGCGTCAGATCCTGCATCATGGCGCGCACCTGCCGTCCGACCCGGACATATTTCTCCATGTCGGGGCGGATGACGATCGCTTGAGGGCATGCCTCCAGCGCCTTGAACATCGGCATGGCCGAACGCACGCCGTGGATGCGGGCGATATAGCAGGCGGTGGAAACCACACCGCGTTTGCCGCCGCCGATAATGACAGGCTTGTCGGCAAGTTCCGGATTGTCGCGTTTCTCCACCGCTGCATAAAAGGCGTCGCAATCGATATGCGCAAGCGTCAAGGCGTAGAGTTCGCGGTGGCGCACGAGACGGGGGCTGCCGCAGGAAACGCAAGGGCGCGCCTCGCCCTTCTGCTCGGCAAGGCAGTCGCGACAGAAGCCGGGTGTCTTGGCAGGCGCAGGCGTCATGATGAGAACAAAGATTGAACGCCGGGACATTACGCCTTAAGCTTCCGAGTCTCAAGTGAGGGCGGGAGCTTTGCCTTTGGATAACGATCTTCGTTTCGAGCCGGTAACGCCAGAACGCTGGGACGATTTCGAAGTCGTGTTCGGGCCGCAGGGTGCCTTCTATAACTGCTGGTGCGTCGCGTTGCGTCTGCCGCATGCGGTGAGGACGAAGATGGCGGCCGACGAACGCAAGGCGCATATGCGGGAGCGGATCAAGGCGGGTCCGCCGCCTGGCATCCTCTGTTATGCCGACGGCGCGCCGGTCGCCTGGGTGCAGGTCGGGCCGCGCCATGACGTGCCGCAGTTCAATTCGCCGCGCACCGTCTCGCGGCCGCTGGAAGAGGGCGATGCGCATGATCCGTCCATCTGGGCCGTCAGTTGCTTCTTCCTGCTGCCCAAACTGCGCGGCAAGGGAATGAGCCATCGCCTGCTTGCCGGCGCAATCGACCATGCGCGGCGCCAGGGAGCGCGGCTGCTCGAAGCCAGTCCGATCGATCATGTGAAGCAGTCGAAATCCGTGACGCTCTGCATCGGTTCGACGGCAATCTTCGATGCCGCCGGTTTCGAGACGGTTGCGCGGCGCAAGGACGGCCGTCCGCTCATGCGGCTGGAACTGCGCGTGTGAAGGTGCCGGAAACAAAATGCGCCTCGATCAGCGCGGCCGCATGCGTCCAGTCGGTGGCGCGGGTGATGTCGTTAGCGGCCGCCGGGGCGAAGCGATGGACGGGCGAGTTCGGCATCAGGTGAATCAGCAGGCAATCGGCGACGTGATCCCTGACGGAATGCAGATTGCGCGCCATATCATCGATGAAGATGACGGGAAGGGAGCGGCTGGCATGCAATGCGTGAACGATCGGCCCTTTGGGTTGTTCGGTGGCAAGCAGCGGAAAGAGCAGGCCCATCCTGTCGAGCAGGCGACGGCGCTGGTTCTGGAACCGCGGCTGCATGGCTGTCAGGAAAAGGATATCGGCCTCTTCCGAAAGCCGGTCGAGCGTTTCGACGACGCGGTCGAGCGGCGTCTGCCACAGCTCTTGGGCTTCGAAGAATTCCTCGATCAGCCGGCTGACCTCCTGATCCTCGATCTCCACGCCGTCGGCTTGCGAGACGATGTTGCCGTGCAGCCGGAACGATCGCGGCAGAAACGCGCAACCCTGGCTCTGAAGGAAAAGCTGGAAGGGACCGATGAACTGCAGCACGACGTCGTCGACGTCGCAGACGATCAAAGGCCGTTCGCCGAGGCGGATATGCGAGATGTCGAATTCCCCGGAGGTCACGGTCAGTATTCTCCGGAATCGAGGCCCGGTGAAGAGAAATGCCGCCAGGCCGCCGTCACCGTCTCCGGGCTGATCCCGCTCGCCGCGCAGAAGGCCATCGCCGTCGGTTCATGGTTCATCAGGAAATCCATCATGCCGGCGAGGAATCCGGGATCGTCGACGGCGTTGCGCACCTGGCCGGGCGCCACACCCGTCAGGGCGAGGAAGCGGCCGAACATGTCGGGATCGTCGGCAAGCCAGCCGAGCACGGCGATCGCCGTCTCGTGCGGGTCGGCGGCCTGTTGTTTCGAAGTCTTGAAGTTGCTTTGCATTTCGCTGGGTAAGTTACCTTTTCTTCAACCAAATACCGGTAGCGTGCGCTATCGGTTTCACGGAGCTATTTGTCCGCATGTGCCTTTCTCATGGGACGAACCGCTGCGCGAACGGACGTAGGGACAGCTTGTCATGCCCAAACAGGTGATGATTGTAGAAGATAACGAGCTCAACATGAAGCTCTTTCGCGACCTCATCGAGGCGTCCGGTTATACGACGATCCAGACCAGAAATGGTATGGAGGCGCTCGATCTGGCGCGCAAGCATCGCCCCGACCTCATCCTGATGGATATTCAGCTTCCCGAAGTCTCCGGCCTCGAAGTCACGAAATGGCTGAAGGAAGACGACGAGCTGCACGTGATTCCCGTCATCGCCGTTACGGCTTTCGCGATGAAGGGTGACGAAGAGCGGATCCGCCAGGGCGGCTGCGAGGCCTATGTTTCCAAGCCGATCTCGGTTCCGAAATTCATCGAGACGATCAAGACCTATCTGGGCGATGCCTGACGCATCGGAAAGACGCTGATGACTGCGCGAATACTGGTGGTTGACGATATTCCGGCCAACGTGAAGCTGCTCGAAGCGCGGTTGCTTGCGGAGTATTTCGACGTGATGACCGCAGCGGACGGCTACACGGCACTGGCGATCTGCGAGCGCAACCAGGTCGATCTCATCCTGCTCGACATCATGATGCCCGGCATAGACGGTTTCGAGGTCTGCGAGCGGCTGAAGGCCAGCCAGAAGACCGCCCATATTCCAGTCGTCATGGTCACCGCGCTCGACCAGCCGACCGATCGTGTACGCGGCCTGAAAGCTGGCGCTGACGATTTTCTTACCAAGCCGGTCAACGATCTGCAGCTGGTCTCCCGGGTGAAGAGCCTGCTGCGGCTGAAGACGTTGAGCGATGAGCTGCGTATCCGCGCCGACACTGCCCATACGATGGGCATCGATGACCTCACACGGGCAGGCGAGGGCCGCGCCGACGAGACCGCTCAGGTCCTGCTCGTCGACGGCCGCGCCAATTCGCAGGAGCGCATCATCAAGGCGCTGAAGCCCGTCGCCGACGTGCTTGCCCTCTCCGATCCGCAGGCCGCCCTCTTCGAGGCGGCCGAAAGCGCGTTCGATCTCGTCATCGTCAACGCCAACTTCGACGATTACGACCCGCTTCGCCTCTGCTCGCAGCTGCGCTCGCTGGAGCGCACCCGCTTCCTGCCGATCCTGATCATCACCGAGCAGGGCGTCGACGAAATGGTCGTGCGCGCGCTCGATCTCGGCGTCAACGACTACATCATCCGCCCGGTCGATCCCAACGAACTGGTTGCCCGCAGCCTGACGCAGATCCGCCGCAAGCGCTATAACGACCGCCTGCGCGCCAGCGTCAAGCAGACGATCGAGCTTGCCGTGACCGATCCGCTAACCGGCCTTTATAACCGGCGCTATCTCGACAATCACCTGAACGTGCTCTTCAACCGTTCGATGGCGCGGGGCCGGCCGCTTTCGGTGCTGATCACCGATATCGACCGTTTCAAGCATGTGAACGACACCTACGGCCATGATGGCGGCGACGAGGTGCTGCGGGAATTTTCAAATCGCGTCCGTTCGACCATCCGCGGCGCCGATCTCGCCTGCCGCTACGGTGGTGAAGAATTCGTCGTCGTGATGCCCGACACCTCGCCGGAAATTGCCGCCGCTGTCGCCGAGCGCCTTCGTGCGGCGATCGAAAGCGCGCCCTTCATGCTGAAACACTCCGGCGAAGCGCTGAATGTCACTGCTTCCTTCGGCATCGCCTCGCGTATTGCGTCGGTGCTGACCCCGGGCCAGCTGATGAAACAGGCGGATCTGGCCCTTTACGAGGCCAAGAATACCGGCCGCAACCGTGTGGTCGCCGCGGCCGCGTGACGAATCACTTGCCGCCATATGTGCCATTTGCGAGTTTTCCACTGCGGTAAGCCAATTGTTACCGATTTTTAATTTTCGCCTGTGCAATGCAGGGCTAAAATTTCGCAACTCAATAGCCCAAAAATGGACTCGCCGCGTTGCTGCGGATGTGTTGCCGCGCGATAGTCTTGAGAGTGTCAGGTCGTAGGTCAAAATAAAGGGGAGACTATAAAAACTGCCTGCCGCTGACAGGGTCAAATAGATTGCGGCGACATCACCTCACGTAGGGGGAGGGGAGGCGTAAGTTGTTCAGTTATATTGTCGAATTTCTTCAAAACGTCAGGCGCTACGCTTCGAGTCCAAGCAGAGCGGATAAATCTTTGTATGTCCCAAATCTGGACTTTTAACCATAGAATCAAGCTGCAAACATTCACCATTAAGAATTTGTTGATTTTCTTTCATTTTTGCGCAAATTATCGGCTCATAAGAGAAGCGCTCCCGTTGAGGAGTTGTCGATACCCCATGATGCTCAGGTCCGCCGCATCTCCTGGGTCGTGGGGTCGGTCGGCTAGTAGGCAAGTTTTAGCGGTTCCTCGTGCCGTTTTGCATGCTGGCCGACCCCCTTTCAAGAAAACGTCGCCACTTCCCGAAGATGGAAGGGCGGCGTTTTTCTGTTTGCGCTATCATTTTTTAAAGACGATTAATCCGGGCAATAAAAAACGCGCAACCCGAGGGCGCGCGCTTTTTTGAAATCCGTCAGGCCAAGTGATTACTTGATCTTGGTTTCCTTGAACTCGACATGCTTCTTCGCAACCGGGTCGTACTTCGTCTTCGTCATCTTGTCCGTCATCGTACGGCTGTTCTTCGTGGTGACGTAAAAGAAACCGGTGTCGGCCGTCGACAGCAGCTTGATCTTGATTGTTGTAGCCTTGGCCATGGTCGTCCTGCCTTTAAGAAAATGAAAGCCGTGGAAGCCGGATGGGCTCCACGGCAAATCCTGGCGCGAAACTACGAATCCCGCTCGAAAAGTCAAGCCCGTTTTCGAATGAACATCAGTCTGATGCCGGAAAGTAGGGCGTAAAGACCGAAGAAAGCGGCAATCGCCCAGGCAAAACCGTTATTTCCAGCGACATCGATCGCCGCGCCGATCGCCTGCGGCCCGGCCACGGTTCCCATCGCATAACAGAAGACAAAGGCAGCATTGGCCGCTGCAAGATCGGAGCCCGTCAGCCGCGAGCCGAGATGGCTGAGGCCGACCGTATAGAGGCCTGAGACGCAGCCACCCCAGAAAAGCAGGAGCCCGGCCATCAGCAGCCAGTTGTCGAGCAACAGCGGCAACATCATCGAGCCGATGAAGCCCATCAGCGCCATGCCGGCCAGAAGCGGCCGCTTGTCGGCGATGCGGTCGGAAAGCAGGCCGAGTGGGATCTGAAAGATGACGTTGCCGACGCCCATCATGGTGAGCAGCAGTGCGGCCTGCGATTCGGTGAAATGTGCGCGCACGGCAAAGATCGGGAAAAGCGACAGCCCGCCCGCTTCGACAGCGCCGAAGATGAAGACCGCTGCCGTCGCCGTCGGCACCAGGAAAACGTAGCGCATGAAATGCAGCTCTGGCTTTTCCTCGAGCACCGGGCTTTCGTCGCGAGCGATGAAGATCGGGATGGCGGCAAGCAGGATGGCGCCGGCGCCGATCAGGAAGGGGAAGATGCCGTCGCTGCCGAGGATCGAAAAGAGCAGCGGTCCGGCCGCGAAGCCAAGGGAAAGCACCGTCGCATAGATGCCGAGCACGAAGCCGCGCTTGGAAGGCGGCGAAGCGGCGTTGATCCAGAATTCGGAGAGGATGAACAGCGTCGTCGTCGCGCCGTGGAAGGCGAAACGCAGCGGAAACCACATCCAGAAATCCTGGGCGTAATAGAAACCCAGCGCGCTCAGCGCCGAAATCAGCACGGCCCAGATCATTGTCGGAGCCACGCCATATTTATGGGCGAGCTTGGTGGTGATCGGTGCGGCGGCCATCGCCGCGACCCCGGCCATCGCCGTGTTCAGCCCTATCAGGGTGGACGAGATGCCACGTTTTTCGAGGATGATGCTGAGGAGGGGCAGACCGAGGCCGATTGCTATGCCAACGGCTGATATGGACGAGATGGCTGCCACCAGAGAAGGCCAATGGATTTCTTCGACATCGCCCGGTGTGCCGGTTCTCGGCTGAGACATTTATCCATCCTTAGAGAGGTGCGCGAACGAATCGGCCGATCCCGTCAGATAGATAGACACGGACGTGCCAAATCCAGGTGACGGATGCCGCTTCGCAGTATTTCCGATGTGAGTGACCATCTGCGGAATGTAAAGCCCGTTCGGGCAAGAAATGCTTACCATGTCAGGTCTTGAGGATCGTCGGCTCCCGCATTTGGGTGGTGGTCGGTGGAGGGCTGGCACTACACGTTAAATATGTCTGGAAGGTGAAGGCGCTAATTCGGCCGGCCGGGGATGTCATAATCGTCCGGACCGTCGCTCTCGCCACCGAAGCCGTGCATGCGCAGCGCCCACTGCAGGCCGATGACCCCGCCCTTGATCGGCTGGATCGAGGCAAGCGCGGTGATGACGGTGATTGGCGCCCAGATGGCCAGATGGACCCAGACCGGCAGCACGAAAGTCAGGTCGGTCAGCATATAGCCACCGACCACGACGTGGCCGAGGACGAGAATGACGATATAGGGCGGCAGGTCGTCGGCGCGTTGGTGATGCATCGCCTCGCCGCAGGTGGCGCAATGATCGACCGGCTTCAGGAAGGCGCGAAAGAGCTTGCCGTTGCCGCAGGCCGGGCAGCGGTTCATCAGCCCGCGCATGATGGAGCGCCCAAGCGGACGCTCGACCTCGGGCGTATCGCCGTAGCGGGCGGCGGCCGGATCGGTCGGTGTGCTCATCGCATGTTCCTCTTCGGATCTAAACACGTCGCGCGAAACTCTGCAGCGGTTTCGCGATTACGACATGCGTGAAAACAAGGACCTACAGCGCGGGGAGCCAATCTGAAAGATTGCGACGCGCTTTAGTGCCGTCCGCGCGGCGGCCTCGTTCCGGGTTTCTTGCGAACCTGGCCCCTGTCGCGGCGCCCCGCCTTGTGGAAGGAACGCACCGCCGCCGGCATTTCGCGGCCCTCGCTGATCATCTCGAAACGCAGTGCACCGGCAAGCGGGATCGCTTCGGCAAGTTTCACGGTGACGCTGTCGCCCAGGCGATAGCCAAGCCCGGTCTTTTCACCGGAGAGGGCCTGATGCGCCTCGTCATAGATGAAATAGTCGCTGCCGAGCGTAGATATAGGGACGAAACCGTCGGCGCCATAGTCTGGCAGGGCGATAAAAAGCCCCGATTTCGTTACGCCCGAAACCCGCCCGGCAAATTCCTCGCCGACGCGGCCGCTGAGGTGGTGCGCGATCAGCCGGTCGACGGTTTCGCGCTCGGCTGCCATGGCCCGGCGCTCGAAGGTCGAGATTTCGGCCGCGATATCGTCGAGCGCCGCCTCTTCTTCGGGCGTGATGCCGCCTTCGCCGAAGCCGAGCGAGCCGACGAGGGCGCGATGCACGATGAGATCGGCGTAGCGGCGGATCGGCGAGGTGAAGTGGGCGTATTTCATCAGGTTGAGGCCGAAATGGCCTATATTCTCCGGGCCGTAGATCGCCTGGCTCTGCGAACGCAGTACCATCTCGCTCACCATGGTCTGATGCGGCGTGCCGTCCGCCTTCGCCAGAATGCCGTTGAAGTTGTTGGCGCGCATGTTGCCGCCCTTGGCAAGCGAGATGCCGAGCGTGGCCAGGAACTCGCGCAGGATCTCCTGCTTGGCAAGCGTCGGGCCGTCATGGATGCGGTAGATCAGCGGCTGACGCTTCTTTTCGAGCGTCTCGGCGGCGCAGACGTTCGCCTGGATCATCATCTCTTCGATCAGCTTATGCGCATCGAGCCGTGGCGGCACGACGACCCGATCGACCGTGCCGTCGGGCTTCAGGAGGATCTTGCGCTCCGGCATATCGAGTTCCAGCGGCTGGCGCCGGTCGCGTCCGCGCTTCATCACCTCATAGGCGTGCCAGAGCGGCTTCAGGATCGGCTCAAGCATCGGTCCGGTCTGATCGTCCGGGTTCCCGTCGATGGCTGCCTGCGCCTGCTGGTAGGACAGCTTGGCCGCACTCTTCATCATGATGCGATGGAAAGTATGGCCGATCTTGCGGCCTTCCCCGGAAAAGCTCATGCGCACGGCGAGCGCCGGGCGGTCGACGCCTTCTTTCAGCGAGCAGAGATCGTTGGAGATGCGCTCCGGCAGCATCGGCACGACACGATCCGGGAAATAGACCGAATTGCCGCGCTTCAGCGCCTCGCGGTCGAGCGGCGAATTGGGTCGGATATACCAGGAGACGTCGGCGATCGCGACGGTGACGATGACGCCGCCGGGATTCTCGGGCGAGGGATCGGGCTCGGCATAAACAGCGTCGTCATGGTCCTTGGCATCGGCCGGGTCGATGGTGATCAGCGGTACGTCGCGCCAATCCTCGCGATGCGACATGCTGGCGGGCCTTGCGGCCTCCGCCTCGGCGATGACGGCCGGCGGGAAGACATGCGGGATGCCGTGCGCATGGATCGCGATCATCGAGATCGCTTTTTCCGAACCGACGGAACCGACTACGGAAAGCACCTTGGCGCGCGGCAGGCCGAAACGGCCGAGACGGGCGATTTCGACTTCGACCAGATCGCCGTCCGTGGCGCCGCCGGTGAAGTCGGGATCGATTACCATCTCCTCGCCGCGCCGTTCGATCGGCAGCAGCCGGCCGCCGCCGCCGGGTGCCGTACGGAAGACGCCCATCGAGGCGCCGCGGCGCCTGTCGATCACCTTGATGATCCGCGCCGTATAAGCCGGACCGCCGCGATCGACAGCCGGGAAGATCTTCGCCAGGATGCGGTCGCCGAGCCCGGCGACGGGCGCCTTGCCCTTGCCCTGGCGGCCTGCCGGCGATTGCTGGCGGATGGCGACGGCGGGTGCCACGCCCTGGTCCTCAGGCCATTCCGCCGGCCGGCCGATCAGGTCGCCGTCCTTATCGCGTGTGGTAATATCGAGAACGGTGACAGGCGGCAGCGCACCGGGACGGATCAGCGACTTGCGGTTCTTCTGCAGCATGCCTTCCTGTTCGAGCTCCTGCAGCATCTGCTTGAGCTCGACGCGGCTATCGCCTTTTAGGCCGAAAGCCTTGGCGAGTTCACGCTTGGACGCTTTCTGCGGATGATCGGCGATGAAGCGTAGGACCACCTCGCGCGAAGGCAGCGCGCCGTGGACGATGTTCAGCGGCTCGACGGCGGGAGCATCCTTGCGGCCGATCTTGCCCGGACGCTTGCCCGCAGGGTTCGTTCTCTCGCGCGGTATCCTGCTCACGTCAGCCCTTTTTCGATTTCGCGGGCGCTTTCGCCTTCGTTGTTTTCGGCTTGGCGGCCGTCTTGGTGGTCTTGGCTTCGGCGGCTGCCGCCTTCGGCTTGGCTTTCGCCTTGGCCGCTTTGCCCACAGGCGCCTTGCCGGCCTTTTCGGCGATCAGCGCAAGCGCCTCCTCGACGGTGATCGCCTGGGGATCCTTGCCCTTCGGCAGCGTGGCGTTGACCTTGCCCCAGTTGACATAGGGGCCGTATTTGCCGTCGCGAACGGTGATGGCGCCGCCATCAGGATGATCACCGAGCGTCTTCAGCGCCGCCGGCGTGCCGCGCGCACCCCGGCCCGGGGCCTGTTTCGCCTTTTCGGCGATAACAGTCACGGCGCGGTTGAGGCCGACCGAGAACACGTCCTCGACGGTTTCCAGATTGGCATAGGAGCCGTCGTGCAGGAGGAACGGCCCGTAGCGACCGATGCCGGACGAGATCATCTTGCCCGATTCGGGATGTTTGCCGATATCGCGCGGCAGCGAGATCAGCGCCATCGCCTTTTCATAATCGATGTCCTCGGGCTTCCAGCCCTTCGGCAGCGAAGCGCGTTTGGCTTCCTTGCCGTCGCCGCGCTGGATATAAGGGCCGAAGCGGCCGGAACGCAGCGTCAGTTCCTCGCCGGTCGTCGGATCGGTGCCGAGGTTCTTCGGCTCGTTGAGCGCTGCGCCGTCCGCTTCTCCGCCGTTTTCGGAGGAGAGCTGGCGGGTGTAGTTGCAGTCCGGATAGTTCGAGCAGCCGACGAAGGCGCCGTATTTGCCGAGCTTCAGCGACAGGTTGCCGGTGCCGCAGACCTGACAGATGCGCGGGTCGCTGCCGTCCTCCCGTTTCGGGAAGACGAGGGGTGCCAGCGCCTCGTTCAGCGAATCGAGCACGTTGGTGACGCGCAGTTCCTTGGTGTCCTCGATCTGGGCGAAGAAATCCTTCCAGAAATCGCGCAGCACCTGCTTCCAGTTCAACTCGCCGGCGGAAATCCGGTCAAGCTTCTCTTCGAGATCGGCGGTGAAGTCGTATTCGACATATTTGGTGAAGAAGCTCTCGAGGAAAGCGGTCACCAGCCGGCCCTTGGCCTGCGGGATCAGCTTGCGCTTGTCGATCGTCACATAATCGCGGTCGCGCAGTGTCGCGAGCGTCGCGGCATAGGTGGAGGGGCGGCCGATGCCGAGCTCTTCCATCTTCTTGATCAGCGAGGCTTCCGAATAGCGCGGCGGCGGTTCGGTGAAATGCTGCGTCGAATTGATCTTCTGCTTGGCGAGCGTCTCGCGCGCGTTGATCTCCGGCAGGCGGCCATCCTCGTCGCCGTCGTCGCTCTGCTCGCCGTCCTCCTTCTGGTCGGTATAGGCGGCGATGAAACCATCGAAGCGGATGACCGAACCGACGGCGCGCAGACCGGCTTTCTCACCCTTGTTGTCGGCGGTGATTTCAGCCGTCGTGCGCTCGATCTCGGCCGACGCCATCTGGCTGGCGATGCCGCGCTTCCAGATCAGCTCGTAGAGCCGGATCTGGTCGGCATCGAGGAATTTGCGCACACGGTCGGGCGAGCGGTCGAAATCGGTCGGGCGGATCGCCTCGTGCGCCTCCTGGGCGTTCTTCGCCTTGGTCGAGTAGAAGCGCGGCTTTTCCGGCATGTAGCGCTGGCCGAACTGGTCGACGATGGCGCTGCGCGCCGCGTCGATCGCCTCTGGCGCCATCTGCACGCCGTCGGTTCGCATATAGGTGATGAGACCGACCGTCTCGCCGCCGATATCGACGCCCTCATAGAGCCTTTGCGCGATCTGCATGGTGCGCGAAGCGGAGAAGCCGAGATTGGAGGAGGCGGCCTGCTGCAGCGTCGAGGTCGTAAACGGCGGTCCCGGGTTGCGCTTGACCGGTTTCGCCTCGACCGTGTCGACGACATAGCTCGCACCTTCGAGCAAGGCCTTCAGCCGGCCGGCATCCTCGCCGTTGCTGATAGCGCGCGGCTGCAGCCGTTTGCCGTTCGCCGAAACCAGCCTCGCCTCGAACTCGTCGCCGCGCGGCGTCTTCAGAAGCGCCGAGATGTTCCAGTATTCTTCGGAAATGAAGCGCTCGATCTCGGATTCACGGTCACAGACGAGGCGAAGCGCCACCGACTGAACGCGGCCGGCCGAACGTGCGCCGGGCAGCTTGCGCCACAGTACCGGCGAAAGATTGAAGCCGACGAGATAATCGAGCGCGCGGCGCGCGAGGTAGGCATCGACCAGCGGCACGTCGATGTCGCGCGGATCGGCCATCGCGTCGAGCACCGCCTTCTTGGTGATCGCATTGAAGACGACGCGCTTGACCGGTTTGCCGTTCAGCACGCGCTTCTTGTTCAGCATGTCGAGAACGTGCCAGGAAATCGCTTCGCCTTCGCGATCCGGGTCGGTCGCGAGAAACAGGCCATCGGCGGACTTCACCGCGTCGGCAATGTCCTTCATCCGCTTGGCGGAGGCGCTATCGACCTCCCAAAGCATTTCGAAATCCTGATCAGGAAGAACTGAGCCGTCCTTGGCAGGCAGATCGCGCACATGGCCGAAGGAGGCGAGCACTTTGTATCCCGGACCCAGATACTTATTGATCGTCTTGGCCTTGGCAGGCGATTCCACCACTACAACATTCATGATGATTCTCTAAAAAGGAAACGACGCCAGCGTTGAAGCCAGCGCGACACACACCGCAACATGGATATCGGCCCTCCGACATGGACAGGGAAATCGCCGCGGTCAAGGGGTTTGCTATAATTTTACCTCTTGTGTCTTCTGCAGCCGAAGGGAGAGTATCGACGGAATACAATTACAGATAGTCTATAAAAGGTTTTCACAGGTTCAATCGGAAAGCGAGACGAGACCGCCCTGATACCGGTGCAGCCTGCCTGATATATCGAGTTCCAGAAGGATGAGATAGACCGCGGATGCTGACAGGCCGGTATGGCGGATGACGTCGTCGATCTCGACCGGCGTCGGCCCGAGCGCATCGATGATGCGGCTTCGATCGGAATCGTCTGGTGGCACCGACATTGGCTTGCCGTCAGGTGCCCGTTCCTCCGCCATCGATGATGGGAACAGGTCGAATTGCGCAAGCGGCGCCAGGGCCTCGACGACATCGGCGGGTGCGGTGACGATCGAAGCGCCGTCCTTCAGCAGGCCGTTGGTGCCATGGCAGCGCGGATCGAGCGGCGAACCGGGCACGGCAAACACCAGGCGGCCGAACTCGCCGGCAAGCCGCGCCGTGATCAGCGAACCCGAACGCGTCGCCGCTTCGATGACGACGAGGCCGAGCCCGATGCCGGCGATCAGCCGGTTTCGGCGTGGGAAGTCGCGGGCGCGGGGTTCCCAGCCGAAGGGCATCTCGCTCACCGCCAGGCCATTGCCGCCGGTTATCTCTTCGAGCAGGCCGATATTCTCCGGCGGGTAGGGCTGGTCGAGGCCGCCGGCGAGTGCTGCGATCGTGCCCGTGTCGAGGCTTGCCCGGTGGGCAGCGGTGTCTATGCCGCGCGCCAGGCCGGAGACCACGGTATATCCAGCCCGGCCGCAGTCGCGCGCCACCATCGCCGCGAATTTCGCGCCTGCGATCGAGGCGTTGCGCGAGCCGACGATACCGACGGCCGGTCGTTTGGCAGCGGCCAGCGCGCCCTTGACGGCCAGAAGCGGCGGCGCGCCGTCGATCTGCTTCAGCGCTTGCGGATAGTCCGGTTCACCGATGCCGACGAAGCGGGCGCCGAAGCGACGTGCCGCCTCCAGCTCCCGATGCGCCTCGGCCTCGCTGGCGATGCGGATTGCCCGTGTCGCGCCGCCGCGCGCCGAAAGCTCCGGCAATGCGGCAAGTGCTGCCTCGGCCGAACCGAAATGATTGATGAGGTCACGAAAGGTGGCAGGGCCGATATTGTCGGAACGGATGAGGCGCAGCCAGGCAATTCTTTGCCGCTCGGTCAGCACGACGCCTTTCGGTCCGGCGCTTAGCGCATCCATTATCCCTTTGCCCCGATCTTGCTTTCCGTCCCGCCCATCAGGCGCGAAATATTCGCTCTATGCTTCCAGTAGGAGATGAGGGTCATGATCGCCATGACAGCTGCAACCTTTTCATTGCCCAATATCCACAGTGCAACTGGAATGACAAGCATGGCAACCAGCGCCGACAGTGAGGAGTAGCGGGTGGTGAAAGCGACCGCCAGCCAGACGGCGGCGAAGAGCACGACCATGATCGGGGCAACGCCGAGCAGCGTGCCGATATAGGTGGCGACACCCTTGCCGCCTTTGAAGCCGATCCAGAACGGGAAAAGATGGCCGATAAAGGCGAAGAAGCCGGCGATGATTGCGGCTTCCTCACCGAGGAAATAGCCGACGACCCAGGCCGCGGCCGATGCCTTCAGCGCATCGAGCAGCAACGTCGCCGCGGCGAGCGTCCGGTTTCCTGTTCTCAGCACATTGGTCGCGCCGATATTGCCGGAGCCGATGCTGCGCACGTCGCCGAGGCCGGCGGCGCGCGTGAGGATCAGGCCGAATGGGATCGAGCCGAAGAGATAACCGATAACGGCGGCGGCAAGCGCGATCGGCAGCGTGATTTGCCATGACATGAGATTGGATAACATATGCCCCCTCAGCCTCTCCGTGGCCTATCCTCGAGTCAGCCTTCTCCCGCTGGGGGATGGACGGCGATCGTGTCGGTTCTAAATTGCGTGGACAAGCTTTCCCGAGACGTATGTCGCGACCGCCCGCCCACTGAAGCGCGCATCCTCGAACGGCGTATTCTTCGAGCGGGAGAGAAGCATGTCTTTGGCGACAAGCCAAGGCTCATCGAGATCGATCAGCGCGATATCGGCCGCAGCGCCCGGCTTCAGCGTCCCGGCATTGAGGCCGAAAATCTGAGCAGGGCGGGTCGACATGGCGTCGATCAGGCGCATCAGGCTCACCTGGCCGCCATGGTGAAGCCTGAGCGCTGCCGCAAGCATGGTTTCGAGGCCGATCGCGCCGTCCTCCGCCTCGCCGAAGGGCAGGCGCTTCGTATCGACGTCCTGCGGGTCATGCGAAGAGACAATGATATCGATCGCGCCGCTCGCAAGGGCGTCGGCCATCGCCACCCGGTCGTCTTCCGGGCGCAGCGGCGGATAGAGCTTGAAGAAGGTGCGGTATTCGCCGATGTCGTTTTCGTTGAGCGCCAGATTGTTGATCGAGATGCCACAGGTCACCTTGGCGCCGCGACCACGGGCGCGCTCGATCGCCTCGACCGATTCCGGCACCGAGATCATCGCGGCGTGATAACGGCCGCGCGTCAGCTGCGCGATCCTCAGATCGCGTTCGAGCGGGATGAGTTCGGCTTCCCTCGGAATGCCGGAAAGCCCGAGCCAGCTGGCAAAAAGCCCCTCATGCATGACGCCGTTGGCGCCGAGATATTTGTCGCGCGTCTCGCAGGACACGACAGCGCCGAATTCGCGCGCATAGGTCATGATCCGGCGCAGCACCTGTGTGTCGTGGACGCTGGAATGCGCATCGGTGAAGGCAACTGCGCCCGCCTGCATCAGCAGGCCGATCTCCGTCATCTCCTCGCCGGCAAGGCCCTTGGTGATGGCGGCTGCCGGATAGACGTTGACGGCGGCCGTATCCCGCGCCGTCTTCTTGACGAATTCGACGAGCGCGATGTCGTCGATGATGGGATCGGTGTCCGGCATCATGATGATCGAGGTGACGCCGCCGGCGGCTGCCGCCCGGCTCACCGAGGCGATCGTTTCGCGGTGTTCGCCGCCGGGTTCGCCGACATGGACGCGCGCATCGACGAGGCCGGGCGTCGCGACAAGGCCCGTGCAGTCGCGGATGACGGCGCCATCAGGTGCGCCCTGGTTCTGCGCCTTGTGGCCGGCGGCGAGAATCACGCCGTTTTCGGCAATGATCGTCCCGATCTCGTCGAGATTGCGCGACGGGTCGATGATACGGACGTTCTTGAGGACGATCGGGTTGCTCATGCCATCATTCCATCGCTTCGGGGACCCTGGTTCTGCGAGACGAGCAGCGTCTCCATGACGGCCATGCGCACCGCGACCCCCATTTCCACCTGTTCGGCGATCACGCTCTGCGGCCCGTCCGCTACTTCCGAAGCGATCTCAACGCCGCGGTTCATCGGGCCGGGATGCATGACGAGCGCATCCTCCTTCGCCGCTTTCAGCGTTTCGGCGTCGAGCCCGTAGAAGTGATAGTATTCGCGCACCGAAGGCACGAAGGCGCCGGACATGCGCTCGCGCTGCAGCCGCAGCATCATCACCACATCGGCGTCCTTCAGCCCGTCCTCCATCGAATGGAAGACCTCGACGCCCATCTCGGCGATGCCGGCAGGCAGGAGGGTTGCGGGCGCGACGACACGGACGCGGGCGCCCATCGCGTTGAGCAGCAGGATATTGGAGCGCGCCACCCGCGAATGCAGCACGTCGCCGCAAATCGCCACGATGATGCGCGACAGCTTGCCCTTGGCGCGGCGGATCGTCAGCGCGTCGAGCAGCGCCTGGGTCGGATGTTCGTGCTGCCCGTCGCCGGCATTGACGACTGAGCAGGAGACCTTCTGGGCGAGAAGGGCGGCCGCACCCGCGCTCGAATGCCGGATCACCAGCACATCGGGGCGCATCGCATTCAGCGTCATCGCCGTATCGATCAGCGTTTCGCCTTTCTTCACAGAGGAATTGCCGACCGACATGTTCATGACGTCGGCGCCGAGCCGTTTACCGGCAAGCTCGAAGGAGGCCTGCGTGCGGGTCGATGCCTCGAAGAAGAGGTTGATCTGCGTCAGCCCACGCAGCGTCGACGTTTTCTTTTCTCTCTGGCGGCTGATCTTGACGGCCTCGTCCGCCTTGTCGAGAAGGCAGGTGATATCCTGCTCGGTGAGGCCCTTGATGCCGATGAGGTGGCGGTGGGGGAAAAAGACCATGAACCTGCCTCTTGCTGTCTCTGGCGGGTCTATAAAGAGTGCTGCCCGCCGGGGCAAGCATGTGCTGTGGGCAAAGGCTTATGTCCCCATGCATTTTCGCCCGAATTCCGATAGAGCAGAATGAACCGAATCATAACTTCCGGTTTCCCTTTGCCGGGTTCTTACACTAGAAGCGAATTATGACCTCCGCCAACCGGACTGACGACAAACTCGCAGAACTCAACCAGCCGAGCCTGTGGTCCGGCATCAACGCCTATCGGTCCGATCCGCTGATCGTCGACCTGACGGCGGCCCTGCCGCGCGGCATCCGCGAAGACCTGGAAAACATGGGCCGCTACGTCACCTCGCCGGAGGCGCAGGAGATGGCGCGTATGGCGAACCAGGGCGCGCCGCAGCTGCGCACCCACGGTCCGCGTGGCGAGCGCCTCGACGTCGTCGAATTCCACCCCGCCTGGCATGCATTGATGCGCCGCTCCATGTCGGTCGGTCTGCATTCCTCCGTCTGGGATCCCCAGGCCGATACCGACGCCAAGGACGAGGCCCATAAGGTTCGCGCCGCGCGGTTTTATCTGACGGCGCAGCTGGAATCCGGCCATCTCTGCCCGCTGACGATGACGAGCGCCTCCGTTGCGGCACTCTCGGCTTCGCCCGCGGTCCAGAAGGACTGGGCGCCGAAAATCCTCTCGCGCAAATATGATTCGTCGAACAAGCCCGCCATGCAGAAATCCGCCGTGACCATCGGCATGGGCATGACGGAAAAGCAGGGCGGCACGGATGTGCGCGCCAACAGGAGCGCTGCCGAAAAGGTCAGCGAGGGCATCTACCGGCTGTCCGGGCACAAATGGTTCATGTCGGCGCCGATGAGCGATGCCTTCATCATGCTGGCGCAGACGAAGGAGGGCATGGGCTGCTTTCTTGTGCCGCGCCTTCTGGAGGATGGTTCCGCCAACGGGCTGCAGTTCCAGCGGTTGAAGGACAAGGTCGGCAACCGCTCCAACGCCTCTTCCGAGGTCGAATTCTCAGACACGTTCGGTTTCCTGCTCGGTGGTCCGGATGCCGGCATTCGCACCATCCTCGACATGGTGACGCTGACCCGGCTCGACTGCGCCCTGGCCTCGTCAGGCATGATGCGCGCCTCGCTCGCCGAAGCCGTGCACCACACCCGCGGCCGCAGCGTCTTCGGCAAGATGCTCGTCAACCAGCCGATCATGACGCGCGTGCTCGCCGACATGGCGCTCGATGTTGCCGCCGCGACGGCACTGTCCTTCCGTCTTGCCGACGCCTTCGACAAGGCGCGCGGCAATGCCGAGGAAGCGGCCTATGCCCGTGTCATGACGCCGGTCGCCAAATACTGGTGCTGCAAGATCGCGCCCGCGCTGATCTACGAGGCTATGGAATGCATCGGCGGCAATGGCTACATCGAAGAGCGCCCGATCGCCCGCCATTACCGTGAGGCTCCCGTCAACGCCATCTGGGAAGGCTCCGGCAACGTCATGGCGCTTGACGTGCTGCGCGTGCTCAACCGCGGCAAGGATCTGTTCGAAACGGTCTTTGCCGGCCTTGCCCGCGATCTCGGCCCGGCCGGCAAGAAGACCATCGACGTGCTGCGCGCCGCAATCGCGCTGTGCGAACAGGATGAGGGCGCCGCGCGCCTTCTCGTCGAGCAGCTGGCGCTCGCCGCCGGTGCAGCCGAACTCTATCGCCTTGGGGCAGGGCGCATTGCCGATGCCTTCATCGAGACGCGTCTTGCCGGCGGTTGGCGCTCCACTTACGGCATGCTCGATTCCCGCTTCGACGCCAGCTACATCGTCGACCTGCTGTATCCCCCGGCCGCCTGATCGCCGCCGAGGGATGATGATCGCGCTTCGCTGCGTTGAACCAAGCGATATAGAAGCGCTTTGCGCCGTCTCGTTACCCTCGATGGCGGTCGTTGATGCCGCTCATCTGTCGGGATGGTAGGATGGCGAGAGCACCTATTCCGCACTTTCCATGGGGAGCAACCGATCTGTCCGATCGGGCTCTCTGAAGTCAGGCGATCTTGAGGCCGAGATGCTCGGTCATCGGATCAAAGTCGCGATCATCGTGCAAGAGCGCATAGCCTTCCTCAATGCAGAAGGTGCCGATGATCACATCGATGGTCTTGCGCACCGTGATGCCGCGTTCTCGTAGCAGGCGATAGTTGCGAGCCGCCTTGACGGCGAGGCTGTCGCCAAGCATCGGGCTGACTGTGAACTGGCGTAGGCTTTCTTCGATCACTGATGCATGGCGTTCATTGCGCGCGCCCTGAAGCACTTCCAAAAGGATCAGGTCTCCGACAACAATATCCAGCGGATCCTCGATGTTCTGCAGCCGCCATCTGGCGGCGCTTTCTACCCCACGCAGATGCGCAATCCAGACCGAACTGTCGACGACGATCACCGTTTATCGTCGGGCCGGTCGCGACGTATCACGTCGAGGTCGCCTTCCCAACCTATTCCTGCAAGGTTTGCGATGGCATTGCCACGGCGGTGCCTCTCGACAAGATTTTGCAAAGCTTGTTCGACGGTGGCCTTTTTTGTCGCCAGTCCGGTGGCGGTCATTGCCGCGTCGAGCAAGGCATCATCGATATCTATATTCGTCCGCACGATCACGCCTCATGTGTATGAATATCACGAAATATACACATCTGCGCCACGTTATTCAAGCTCGGCCACGAGCCCTCGTCATAAACGAAAATCCGGCCGCGTCGCCGCGGCCGGATTTCAGTGTTTACGTCCGAAAATTAGCGTTCAAAAGAAGCCACGGCGCTGCCACCAGCCGGCTTTCTTCGGCTTGCCGTCATCGCCTTCGCCATTCTCGACGCGGGTGGATTTCACCGTCGGCTCGGAGGAGGAGATGTTGGATTCGCGGTTGGCGCGAACCGGCTTTGCTTCTTCCTGAACTGATGTTTCGAGATCGGCGGAGGCTTCCACCAATTCCGGTTCGGCCTCGGCCACAGGGGCCGTCTCTGCAACCGGTTCCTCGACCGGCGTTGCGGCCGGTTTGCGGCGGCCGCGGGCGCGGGCGGGCTTTACCTCTTCGGTTATGACAGGCGCGCTCTCGACGGCTGCCATCGCGGCCTGGCCTTCGTCGGCCTGTTCGGCAATCGCCTCGACCGCTACGGCTTCGCTCGGAGCGCCGTCGTTCGAAACGTCATCGCCTTCGTCTTCGTCGCCGCCATTGTCTTCACCGGCTTCGCCGGCCGTCAGTTCGGAGCCATCTTCGGCGCGATTGCGGCGGCCGCCACGCTTGCCGCGACGCCGGCGCTTGCGGCGCTGCGATTCCTCGCTTTCAGCGCGTGTCTCGGGCGTGGCCTCGGCGTTTTCATCACCTTCGCCGCCCTCGTCGTCGCCTTCCTCATCCTCGTCGCCAGCTTCGCCTGCTGATACCGGCTGTTCGGAATTGCCGTTGCGGCCGCGGCGGCGCCTGCGGCGCTTGCGCTTGCGGTTGCCGTCAGCTTCGCCTTCCGCGCGTGCCGCGACGGGCCGCTCGGCAACGACCGGCTTTTCCTCGAGTTCCTCGTCTTCCTCCTCATCCACTTCGATGACGATATCGTCGTCGTCATCCTCAGGAATGGCTGCGAAGTTGAAGAGGGTTTCGATCTTGACCGGGTTTTCCACCGGCTCGCCGCGATCGATCGCGAAATGTTGCGCGCCGACCGAGCCGTCCGCATCGATGATGATCGCGACGCCGAAGCGGCTCTCATAATCGACGATCGTCTGGCGCTTGTGGTTGAGCAGGTAGAGCGCGATGTCAGGCGTGGTGCGCACGGTGATGTTGTGCGTGGTGTTCTTCAGCAGATATTCCTCGATGCCGCGCAGGACATGCAGGGCGACGGAGGACTGCGAACGCACATGGCCGCTACCGCCGCAATGCGAGCAGACCTGCGTGGTCGATTCGAGAACCGAAGCGCGGATGCGCTGGCGCGACATTTCGAGCAGGCCGAAATGCGAGATCCGGCCGACCTGGATGCGGGCGCGGTCGTTCTTCAGGCATTCCTTCAGCTTCTTCTCGACGGCGCGGTTGTTGCGCTTCTCTTCCATGTCGATGAAGTCGATGACGATCAGGCCGGCAAGGTCGCGAAGGCGAAGCTGGCGGGCGACTTCGTCTGCAGCCTCGAGGTTCGTCTGCAGCGCGGTGTCTTCGATCGAATGTTCGCGAGTCGAGCGGCCGGAGTTGACGTCGATCGAGACCAGCGCTTCGGTCTGGTTCATGATCAAGTAGCCGCCAGACTTCAGCGTCACCTGCGGCTGCAGCATGCGGTCGAGCTGAGCCTCGATGCCGGAACGCGAAAAGATCGGATGGATGTCGCGGTAGGGCTGAACCACCTTGGCATGGCTCGGCATCAGCATCTTCATGAAGTCTTTCGCTTCACGATAGCCTTCTTCGCCGGAAACGATGACTTCGCTGATATCCTTGTTGTAGAGGTCGCGGATCGAACGCTTGATCAGCGAGCCCTCCTCATAGACGAGGCAGGGAGCCGTGGACGCCAGCGTCAGCGTGCGCACATTCTCCCAGAGGCGCATCAGATATTCGAAGTCGCGCTTGACCTCGACCTTGGTGCGGTTGGCACCGGCGGTGCGAAGGATGACGCCCATGCCCTGCGGCACCTCAAGCAGGCGCGCAATTTCCTTCAGGCGCTTGCGGTCGGCAGGGTTGGTGATCTTGCGGGAAATGCCGCCGCCGCGCGCCGTGTTCGGCATCAGCACAGAATAGCGGCCGGCGAGCGAGAGATAGGTTGTAAGGGCTGCACCCTTGTTGCCGCGCTCTTCCTTGGCGACCTGCACGAGCAGGATCTGGCGGCGCTTGATCACTTCCTGAATGCGGTACTGCTTGCGCGGCTTGCGCTGCACGCGGTCCGGCACTTCTTCCATCGCGTCTTCGGCGCCGACGGATTCGATGACTTCCTCTTCACCGTGATCGTCATCGTCGTCGTCGTCATCGTGGCGACGCTTGCTGGTATCGACGTCCTCGGAAATCGAGTCGGTTTCCACCATCGCAGCCATCGCGCCGCCGGTCGAACCGTCATCCTCATTGTCGACGCTCGAAGCGCCTTCGGCTTCGACGTCTGTGGGAACAGCATCCTCGGTCGCGGTCGTTTCGGTAACCGGTTCTACGACCTTCTTGCGGCTGCGGCGCGGCCTTGCCTTCTTGGCCGGCGCTTCCTCGGTGGCCTCGGGTGATGCCGCGGCCTCTACCGCTGCGGTCTCTTCCGTTACGGCAGCCGTTTCCGGCGCCTCTGCCGGAACGATGCCGACATCCGGCTGATCCTGCTTGGAAAGATCGACCATCGGTGCGGTTTCGACATGCTCGACATCTTCGTCGCGGCGATGCTCCTCGGCTTCGGCCCGAAGCAGTGCCTGACGGTCGGCAAGCGGTATCTGATAATAGTCGGGATGGATTTCGGCGAAGGCCAGGAAGCCGTGCCGGTTGCCGCCGTAATCGACGAAGGCGGCCTGCAGCGAGGGTTCGACCCTCGTTACCTTTGCAAGATAGATGTTGCCGCGGATCTGCTTCTTGTGCTGGGACTCGAAGTCAAATTCTTCTATGCGGTTCCCGCGAACGACAACGACGCGCGTCTCTTCCTCGTGAGACGCATCGATAAGCATTTTGTCTGCCATGAAAGCTGTGCTCCTCGGCGTGGCCGCGAGAGCGCATTCCCGACTGCTGTTGAGACAGAAAGAATGCGGTCCACTGTAGCCGCGCCGGATAATGAAAGTCGCGCCTGATGCGAGGGGGAGGGCAGCAGCCAGACCGCAGCCGGAACCATTTCGGTCCGGGGCCTGTACACTTCAGATAAAACCTGCTGCGAAACCATCAACAACCAAGCGTGATCGACAAATACGAAGACCCGTTCGGGTCCGATGAGTTTGCTCCCTGAGAGCGTGGTGGCTGATCCACCAATGAATTCCGACAATAAGCCGGAAAATCAGGATCGAGTTCTAGGGATTAAGCACATGAGACGGCGGACGATGACCGGTGTGGCGCCAGGTCCTGATCTGGCTGGCAGCCTTTGCGGCGACTCTATCCCGTCAACACTTTACCCTGAAATTCGTTGTATGTTTTCTGTGTCACAATAGCAAGGGGAAAGCCAAATGTGCCATAATATTGATGGATTTCGCAACGCATACAAGCTGGGATAAAGTGATCGCGATTCGGCAGGCTGAAGCGGGTGTTTCGTCACAGGACGTTGGCCGCAGCCGCGTCGGGTCCATCGCAATACAGATAGGGTGTGGCGGTTTATTGTTTAAGAGGGCTCGGATCGCGGCGAAATCCGCAGCGCGGCGATCGACATTCGCAAGGCGGGTTCTGGCGGCGCTTTTGACTGCTAGTCTCCTGCCGGCCGCTGCCAGCTCTGTCGAGGCCAGGGATCCGCTGCTTGCCTATGGCGCGCGCATCGTCGGCGACGACGCAAGGACCCGCATCGTCATCGATTTCGATCGCGAGCCGCGTTTCTCCGTCCACTATATCGCCAATCCGGAACGCATCGTCGTTGACTTGCCGGCGACCGCCTTCGGTTTTCCGGCGAAAGATCTTGCCGCCCGCGGCCTGTTCAAGGATATCCGCTACGGCAAGATGGACGAAGAGAGCGCCCGCATCGTGCTGACGACGGCAGGGCCGGTGAAGCTGGCGCTTGCCAAGGTGCAGGCCGATGAGACGGGCAACGGCCATCGCCTCGTGCTCGATGCGGAGATGATCGACAAGAAGGCCTTTGCCGAACTGGTGAAGACGCAATCCTGGAGCGATCGGTCTGAGGCGGCTCAGACGACGAGCGCTATTCCGGCACCGCAAAAGGCTGCTCCTGGCGATTTCATCATCGCCGTTGACGCCGGCCATGGCGGCATCGACACTGGCGCGATCGGCGTCGACACCAAGACCGAGGAAAAGCAGGTAACGCTCGCCTTCGCCAAGGCCTTGACCGACCGGCTAAACAAGGAGCCGGGTATCAAGGCTTTCCTGACGCGCGAGGATGACGAGTTCCTGTCGCTTTCGCAGCGTGTGCTGATCGCCCGCCAGAACCATGCCGGCCTGTTCATTTCGCTGCATGCCGATACGCTGAAGCAGAAGGATATCCGCGGCGCCACCGTCTACACGATCTCCGACAAGGCATCCGACAAGCTGGCCGCCGACCTTGCCGAACGTGAAAACCTCTCCGATCAGATCGCCGGCAAGGAGGCGGTCGCCGAGCCGCCCGAGGTCGCCGACATCCTGCTCGATCTGACGCGGCGCGAGACCCAGGCTTTCTCCATCTCGCTGGCCGAGAGTGTGCTGAATTCTTTCAAGGATCAGGTCTCCACCATCAACAATCCGCACCGTCATGCCGGCTTCCGCGTGCTGCAGGCCCCTGACGTGCCGTCGATCCTTCTCGAGATCGGGTTCCTCTCGAATGCCGAGGACGAGAAACTGCTGCTCGACGAGGCCTGGCGCGGCAGGATCGCCGGTCTCTTGACCGACGCAGTCAAGCGATACCGCGCCGCCGTCATGGCGAATGGCGGCTGACGGCCGCCGTCCAAAAATCTGTAGTGGTTGCGGCACGGCGGCCCGCATAAAACAAAGATTCATAAAAACAAAGATTTAAGTGCGCCGCATGAATCAAATTCTGAGCAAGACACCTCAGATTGGCGGCGGGAACAGGCGTTGCTTGGATGTGACAGTTCTAATGAAACGCGGCCGCGGCGGTGAATGCGGCGCAGACAGCCCTATTTTGCTCACATTCGCGCCGTTACTCCGGCTTATGTTTCGTAAGCCTTGAGCGCGGAATCGGCTTGTGGCGGTAGCGCTCATGGAGTAAGCCGCGCAACGTGCAAATTGCCTTGATCTTTACAATCGTTGCGTCTGCGCCGATTGAAGATCGAAAAGACCGGTAGCTGAAATATGGTTAGACTTTTTGGATATTTCTTCGGAATGGCCTGCGTCCTGTTTCTGGTCGCGGCGGCGGGTATTGCCATCTATCTCGCCAATGTCGCGAAGGATCTCCCGGACTATGCCGTTCTGAACAGCTACGCGCCGCCGGTGACGACCCGCGTCCATGCCGGCAACGGCGCTTTGATGGCCGAATATGCCAAGGAAAAGCGTCTCTTCCTACCGATCCAGGCGGTTCCCGACCGTGTGAAGGCGGCTTTCCTGTCGGCCGAAGACAAGAATTTCTATAATCACCCGGGCGTTGATCTGACCGGTCTCGGCCGCGCAATCCTCGTCAACCTGCAGAATTTCGGTTCCGGCCGCCGCCCGGTCGGCGCCTCCACAATCACCCAGCAGGTGGCCAAGAACTTCCTTTTGAGCTCG
Source organism: Rhizobium sp. 25PS6 (assembly GCF_032464655.1). NCBI lineage: Bacteria > Pseudomonadati > Pseudomonadota > Alphaproteobacteria > Hyphomicrobiales > Rhizobiaceae > Rhizobium > Rhizobium sp. 25PS6. The sequence continues at coordinate 68,108 of NZ_JAWDIV010000013.1, read as the reverse complement.
GACCAGACGATCGACCGCAAGATCAAGGAAGCGATCCTCTCCTTCCGTATCGAGCAGGCCTACAGCAAGGACAAGATCCTCGAACTCTACCTGAACGAGATCTTCTTCGGTCTGAATTCTTATGGCATCGCCGGCGCAGCACTCACCTATTTCAACAAATCCGTCACCGAACTGACCGTCGCCGAAGCCGCCTACCTGGCATCGCTGCCGAAGGGTCCTGCCAATTATCATCCGTTCCGCCATCCGGAAGCTGCACTCGAGCGTCGCAACTGGGTGATCGACCGGATGGTCGAGAACGGCTATGTCAGCCAGAGCGACGGCGAGGAAGCCAAGAAGCAGCCGCTTGGTGTCACCGCCCGCACCACCGGCCCCTCGCTCTTTGCTTCGGATTATTTCGCCGAAGCCGTGCGCCGCCAGCTGATCGACCAGTACGGCGAAAAAGTCCTCTATGAGGGCGGCCTTTCGGTGCGCACGTCACTTGATCCGCAGATGCAGGTCGCTGCCCGCAAGGCGCTGCAGGACGGTCTGGTCACTTACGACGAGCGCCGCGGTTTCCACGGCCCGATCAAGCAGATCGATGCAAGCGGTGATTGGGGCAAGGCGCTAGCCGATATCCCCGCATTGTCCGATGTGCCGGAATGGCGGCTTGCCGTGGTACTCGCCGTGTCAGACAGCACCGTCGACATCGGCCTGCAGCCGGCCAAGGATGGCAGTGGCAAGGTTGCGGCCGATCGCCAGCGCGGCACGATCGACGCCAAGAACATGCAGTGGGCCTTCCGTTCGGCCGACGGCGCCCGCAAGACCACGAAATCGCCGGTCGGCGCCGTGTCCCCCGGTGACGTTGTCTATGTCGCAAAGCTCGGTGATGACGCGTCGACCTCCTATCGCCTGCAGCAGCCGCCGAAGGTGCAGGGTGGCCTGGTCGCCATGGATCCGAAGACCGGCCGCGTGCTCGCCATGGTCGGCGGCTTCTCCTATGCCCAGTCCGAATTCAACCGCGCCACCCAGGCGATGCGCCAGCCGGGCTCTTCGTTCAAGCCCTTCGTCTATGCCGCGGCGATGGACAATGGTTATACGCCGGCCTCGGTCATCATGGATGCGCCGATCGAAATCGTCTCGGGCGGCCAAGTCTGGAGGCCGGAAAACTACGGCGGCGAATCCGGCGGCCCGTCGACGCTGCGTTCGGGCATCGAGCATTCGCGCAATCTGATGACGGTGCGCCTCGCCAACGATCTCGGCATGAACATCGTCGCCGAATATGCCGAGCGCTTCGGCATCTACGATCACATGCTGCCGGTTCTTTCCATGTCGCTCGGCGCCGGCGACACGACAGTGCTGCGCATGGTCTCGGCCTACTCGGTCATCGCCAATGGCGGCAAGCAGATCAAGCCGACATTGATCGACCGCATCCAGGACCGCTACGGCAAGACGATCTTCAGGCATGAGGAGCGTCTCTGCGAGGGCTGTAACGCCGGCGACTGGCAGAACCAGGAAGAGCCGAATGTCGTCGACAATCGCGAAACCGTTCTCGATCCGATGACCGCGTACCAGATCACCTCGATGATGCAGGGCGTCATCCAGCGCGGCACCGCTGCCGGCAAGATCGATCTCGGCGGTCGCGACGTCGCCGGAAAGACCGGCACCACCAACGACGAGAAGGATGCCTGGTTCGTCGGCTTCACGCCGGATTTGGTCGCAGGCCTCTATATGGGCTTCGATACGCCGGGCCCGCTCGGCCGCGGCGGCACCGGCGGCGGTCTCTCCGCCCCGATCTTCAACGAATTTATGCAGGTGGCCGTCAAGGACACGCCGGAATCGAAATTCGTCATTCCATCAGGCATGAACCTGATCCCGATCGACCGCAAGACCGGCATGGCCGCCGTCGACGGCGATCCGAACACCATCATCGAGGCCTTCAAGCCCGGTACCGGCCCGGCCGACAGCTTCTCCGTCATCGGAATGGACAGCACCATGGCGCCGGAGGAAATCCTGAAAACGTCGCCGCAGGCGAACCAGGCCGTCCAGACCGGCACGCCCGGCCTGTTCTGACTGAGGCCTGAATTTCACACGCCCGCCGCGGCCCTTTACATCCGCGGTGGGCGTCTCTATGTCACCAGCACCTGAAGAAGACCGAGACAGAGAAGCAGGAAAATGCGAGCGGAAATCGAAAACGTGGTCGATGAAACCAAGCAGGCTATCACCCTGCTGAGGAGGCATCTTTGACTGGGACCAGGCGATAAGACGGCTGGACTGGTTGAACAACAAGGCAGAGGATCCGAACCTCTGGAACGACGCTTCCGAAGCGCAGAAGCTGATGCGCGAGCGCCAGCAGCTCGATGACGGCATCAACGGCGTCAAACAGCTCGAGCAGCAGCTGAATGACAATATCGAGTTGATCGAGCTTGGCGAGGAAGAGGGCGACGAGTGCGTCGTCAAGGAAGCCGAAGACGCGCTGAAGGCTTTGAAGGCCGAGGCCGCGCGGCGCCAGGTGGAAGCCATGCTCTCCGGCGAAGCCGATGGAAACGACACCTATCTCGAAGTCCATTCCGGCGCCGGCGGCACCGAAAGCCAGGACTGGGCGAACATGCTTTTGCGCATGTACACCCGCTGGGCCGAACGCCAGCGCTTCAAGGTCGAGCTTCTCGAAGTCCATGACGGCGAAGAGGCGGGCATCAAGTCCGCGACCCTGCTCGTCAAGGGCCACAATGCCTATGGCTGGCTGAAGACGGAATCGGGCGTGCACCGGCTGGTGCGCATCTCGCCCTACGACAGCAATGCGCGCCGGCACACCTCCTTCTCGTCGATCTGGGTCTATCCGGTTGTCGATGACTCGATCCAGATCGAGATCAACGAAAGCGACTGCCGCATCGATACCTATCGTTCGTCGGGCGCCGGCGGGCAGCACGTCAACACCACCGACTCGGCCGTGCGCATCACGCATATCCCGACGGGTATCGTCGTACAGTGCCAGCAGGAGCGCTCGCAGCACAAGAACCGCGCCAAGGCCTGGGACATGCTGCGTGCCCGCATGTATGAAGCCGAATTGAAGAAGCGTGAGGACGCCGCCAGTGCCGAAGCCGCTTCCAAGACGGAGATCGGCTGGGGTCACCAGATCCGCTCCTACGTGCTGCAGCCCTATCAGATGGTCAAGGACCTGCGCACTGGTGTCGCCAGCAGCGCGCCGGACGACGTTCTCGACGGCGACCTGAACGAGTTCATGGAAGCAGCACTTGCCCACCGCATCAGCGGCGCCGCCGACGCGGTCGTCGAGGATGTCGACTGATCGGATTGACAATGGATTGAGTTGGAAAGCCCCGGAGACGGGGCTTTCCTTTTTGCTCAAACCATTATGCAGCAATTCAAAATGTTACAGCGTCCTTTGCGCGTCTGAAAAGACGCGCGGCGCTGTAATGCCGCTGTCTTGAAACAGCGCTGCCGACAGATCGGCAATCTCGTCATGAATGGCTGCGCGCTCGATGCCGGGGGGATCGGTAAAGAGTTCTGCCGCAAAGGCGAGGCCGAGCGCCGTGCCCTCTGGCACGAAGACATAATGTCCAAGGCCGCCGCCGAAGATTTTAAGAGCGCCGCGCCGCAGCCGCGCATGCAGCCACGATGAACATTCTTCGGCGGGTGCCGCCTGGTCGGCATCACCGACCAGGATAAGGGCAGGCGCATCGACGGCTTTCAGGCTTTCCTCGCTGAAGCCGAGAACGGACCGGCCCGGCGCGCAAAGGAGTGCGGCCTTGATTCTGTCGTCTCGGTAGGACTTCGACATGCGGGACCACGAATTGCGAAACACATCGCTGGTGCGCAGCAATGCCGGGATATGATCGGCAAGGTCGGGAAATTCCCTCGGTCCGCGCGCGCCACCCGGCTTCATCCTGGACGGTTCGAACTGCGAGAACTGGGCGACAGCGCCAAGAAGCAGCGTCACGCCATAGGCTCCGGCCGAAAATCCGGCTGCGAAGACACTGTTCGTATCGATATGGCCTGAGAGATCGCTGAGCCACGCATCGCAATGGTCGAGCATGTAGCTTAGATCCGGCGCCCGCTCCCAAAGGCAGGCAAAGCCTTCAGCGCGATAGGGCTCGATGCCGGTATTGCCGTGGTGGCTGACGCCGAGCGCTGCAAATCCGCGATCGACCAGGCGTCGCGCCAGCCACTCCAGTCCAGCCGCGGATCCGCCGGTGCCATGCGACAACAGGACGAGGGGATAGGGCCCGGCCTCCGGCCGGATGGGGGCATCGCGGGCGACGGCCGCCTTCTGGAACCAGCTTCTTTCCGGGACGTCGCTTTGCGCGTCATCGGCGGCGGGGTACCAGAGAGACCAGTTGATGGGTCTGGGGCCGGCGGCGTCCCAGTTCGACCTTTTCTCGTCGTAGAGGACGCCGTCGCGAAAGCCCAGTTTCATCTCTTGGATGCCCCTGTGAACACGTCCCAGCCGTTCAATTCGTCGCCTTCTCGACGGTGATGTCGCCGAATTCGTCGATCAGCACGGTCCAGCCATCCGGCTCCGCGGCAGGGTCTGTCTTCAGATAGACCGTGGCGAAGAGCCCCGGCTGCTTGATGATGCCGTTCGAATTCTCCGGGCGGATATCGGTCACGTAAGGCTTCAGGTCGCTGAACTCCTGCAACTCGATGGTCGAGGCGATCGCCGGGCCGGTCTCGGTCTGGGCAATCTGCTGCAGATAGACCTTCGAGGTTCTGTCCGGCTGGCGCACGGCAAAGAGCTTGTAGTAGCCGTGGCGCGGCGTCCCTTCTCCTTCGGGGTTGGCAACGCCCTCGGCGCCCGTCGGCGCCCGCTCGACATCAGGTGCGTTGCCGTCGTCCTCCCAATAGCCGGTGCTGGTCGCGAAAATCACCGATGCCGGCAGGAGGGTATCCTGCGCCGGAGTAGCCTCCGCTGCAATGCTCCATCCCGCAAGCAGGAGGCTGGTCATCAATATCCGTCGCATTGCCATCGTCTCAATCCTTGAACTGCTCGGCGAGAATACGGTCGGACCAGGAGCGGTCGGGATCAGAAAGGATGCGCGCCGTCACATGCTCCGACTGGGCGATGCGGATATGCAGCACCGACTTGACCTCGGTATTGTCGGCCACTGCGTTCACCGGCCGCTTCTCCGGCTCGAGAATGTCGATATCGACGGTCACCTTGTTCGGCAGCAGAGCGCCCCTCCAGCGCCGCGGCCTGAAAGCGCTGACCGGCGTCATGGCGAGTAGCGGCGCCTCGAGCGGCAGGATCGGGCCATGGGCGGAAAGATTATAAGCCGTCGATCCGGCAGGTGTCGCCACCATCAGCCCGTCGCAGATCAGTTCCTCCAGACGGACGCGCCCGTCCACCATGACCCTCAGGTTAGCGGCCTGATAGGACTGGCGAAAAAGATAGACTTCGTTGATGGCGAGCGCCGTCGAGTTGGTGCCGTCGGCGTTGGCCGTCGTCATCTGCAATGGCCGAAAGACGTTTTCGACGGCGACGCAGATGCGCTCCTGAAGCCGGTCGGTCCGATAATCGTTCATCAGGAAACCGACCGAGCCGCGATTCATGCCGTAAACCAGCTTGCCGGAATTCATGGTGTTGTGCAGCGTCTGCAGCATGAAACCGTCGCCGCCGAGCGCGACGATGACGTCGGCTTCGTCAGCCGGGACGTCGCCATAGATGCCAATCAACTCCTCGCGCGCGGCAAGCGCCTCCGTCGTTGGTGAGGCGAGAAAGGAAAGCGTCTGAAATGAACGGCCCATGCAATGCCCTTTATGATGCTGCCCTAGCTAAAGGATAAAGGCCTTGCGCGACAAGGACGTTTTCTATTGCGAAGCGTTTTGAGCTGCAGCCGAGCTGTCCGCGCAGACACGGATTTTCCCTTTACAGAATTATAGAATCTGCTAGTTGGGGCAACTAACGCCCTTGTAGCTCAGTTGGTAGAGCACCTGATTTGTAATCAGGGGGTCCCGGGTTCGAACCCTGGCGGGGGCACCAGCCTACGCTCCGTGAGCTTCGGCTCGGCGAGCCGAAGAGAGCAGCTAAGCGGAGGCTGTCGCGTCGTAGTTCCGTCAGGAACGAAGGCGGACTGGTTCCAGAATGATCCGGTCAGCTGCACCATCTTTCCCCACGATACCGCCTTTCTAAACCATAGCCTGGGTTCGACGCTGTTCCGATCAATCGCGCCAGCAGATCTTTCAGAAGGTTCATATCGTTCGATGAACCGCGCGTGAAGGGCTGCTTCACCGCCAATTCAGCCGCGCCCGCCTATCTTCGCCTCATCATCAATGAGGAAACAGCCATGAAACTCGCTCATCTCTTTCTCGCCGCAACCATTTCCATCGGTGCGGCTTTTGCGTCCGTCGCACCGGCAGCTGCCATGTCGGGCGAGCGGCCGACGGTGTCGACGCAGGGCGATATCGTTCAAATTCGTGATGGCTGGCGAGGCGATCGCGACCGTGACGATCGTGGCTGGCGACGTGATCGCGACCGTGACGAACGTGGCTGGCGCCATGAGCGCGATTGGCGCCGGTCCGACTGGCGCGATAATCGCCGTCACTGGCGGCGGTGGCGTGCCGAGCGTTGGCAGGAGCGCCGCGAGTGGCGCGATCGCGATCGCGGAATGCCGTTCTGGCTCTATCGCAGCTGACGATAACGGCCCGGATCATCCGGGCCGTTACTTTAGTAAGTGACGGGCTCGTTGACGCTCGCCTCGATCCTGATCTCCGTCCGCGTTCCTGCCAGAATTATTGCACCGGTCCCGGCGTCGCGGGGCCGGGCACCATCGGTGACAGGGGATCGGGCTGGTGGACGGGGTGCGAGGTGTCCACCCAGATGATGCTGAGGATAATCACGACGAAGACCGCGATGAAGAGGATACCGAAAATCAGCGGTCGAATGGCCATGATAGGGATCGTTCCTTCTTGCTTCTGAGCCGGTGGCAACAACCGGTCATCGCCCGATCATAGTGCTCCAGGGCGTCATTCCAAGGTAAAAGTAGATTTTTCCGACATCTAAGCCTGGCTGCGGGTTAGCGGCGGACGAGCGAAAGCGGCTTGCCGCCTTCCTCTTTCGACTTGTCGAAAATGCCGTCGGCGCGCATGTCGAAGCCAAGCGACGAACCGTCACTGCCCATCAGCGTCAGCCCGAAACCCTCGATGTGCCAGACTGCGAGCTTCAGCCTGGCGACATTGGCAGTGCAATCCTCGGAAAGTGATAGCGGCGCGTTGCCGTCCGCATCGACATGGCCGTTGAGCGTCACGCCGCAGAGCCTTTCGCCGTCCGGTCTTTGCATCGTCCATGTCCCGGCAAGGCTGGTGACGGTCGGCAGGCGATCGAAGCCGTCAGGGGCCGCGATCAGCAAAAACGGCGCATCACCCTCCGTCTTCATCGGCTGGCCTTCGTTTTCGACAAAACGGGCGAGCATCTTGCGCGTCGCATCGATCAGGATAACGCCGCCATTGCCGTCGAAATTCCACGAATAGGCTTCCGCAAGTGCCGGCAGCGGCTTGATGCAGGAGTCCTGTCCGGAGAGCGAATAGCCGCCGATCGCTTCGTCGGTTTCCAGCGTCAGCCGGCATCCAGCCGCACCGTCTTCCGGGGCAATGAGATAAGTTCCGGCTTGCGCTTTGAGAATATCGGGATCGATATCCTGCCCGTATGCGAGACCGCAGACAAGGAGTGCTGCCGAAGCCGCGAGCCCGGGAATAAAACGGATCATGACAATTCCCCTTTGTCGCGACGACAGCGCCGTGCGTCTCTTCAGACGCGCAAGGACGTTGTAGTACTTTGAATGATTGCCTGCGGGTCAGCCTATGCCTTCAGGTGGAGCCGCGCCGCATAAAGCGCGATTGCAGCTGCATTCGAGACGTTGAGCGATTTGATCGAGCCCGGCATGTCGAGACGGGCAAGTGCGTTGACGGTTTCCCGCGTCTTCTGCCGAAGTCCCTTGCCCTCGGAGCCGAGCACGAGCGCCACTTTCTCGCCCGAGAAGGTGCCTTCGAGTGGCGCCGGCCCTTCCGAATCAAGGCCGATGGTGGAGAAACCGAGCTTGTGCAATTCACCGAGCGCATCGGCGAGATTGGTGACCTGTATATAAGGTATCAGTTCCAGCGCGCCGGAGGCGGACTTGGCGAGCACGCCCGATTCGGTCGGGCTGTGTCGCTGCGTGGTGATCACCGCGCCGGCATTGAAGGCGACGGCCGAGCGCATGATCGCGCCGACATTGTGCGGATCGGTCACCTGATCGAGGACGAGCAGGAGAGGGCTTTCCTTCAGTGCTTCGAGCCGGCGTACCGGAAGCGGCCGTGTTTCCAGCATGACGCCCTGATGGATCGCCTCGGGGCCGAGCACCTTGTCGATCTCTTGCGGCGAAACGATCTCGAAGGGAATTCCGAGCGCCTCGACGTCGACTTCGAGGCGCGCCAGCGCGTTCTGCGTCACGAACAGCTTGATCTTCTTGCGCTCGGGATTGTCGAGCGCTGCACGCACCGTATGCAGGCCATAGAGATGCACTTGGTCGGGCGCAAGCGCCGGCGGCTTCCAGTCATCGCCGCCGCGCTTGCGCTTCTGCGGCTGAGGTGTCGGAATCTCCCCGCGTTCGCGCTTGGCGTCGCGGTGGGCGCGCCGCAGAGTGGCGTAATGCGTATCCTTGGCGGATGGGTCTGTCGCGGTCTTGCCGCCGGATTTGTTGTCTTTGCTCATGCAGCTTTATAGCCATGGCGCTCGCTGCCGCATAGGCTTTCTTTCATATGCCGGCTTTCGGTGGCGAATGAAATTTTTCGTGTTTTTTCCGTTGTCATCGTGTTGACAGACTGAAATGCTCCGGTCATATACGCGGCGCAGACGACGGGCGGCAACGCTTCGAAGTCTGACGAACTTGGTCTTGCGATCCGGACGAAACTGGAGAGATGCCCGAGTGGTTAAAGGGGACGGACTGTAAATCCGTTGGCTCAGCCTACGTTGGTTCAAATCCAACTCTCTCCACCATTCGTCATCGGATCGGACCACCCCGCGGGTATAGCTCAATGGTAGAGCAGCAGCCTTCCAAGCTGAATACGCGGGTTCGATTCCCGCTACCCGCTCCAGTTTCCGTTACGCTACTTTATTCGACCGCTGCTGTGATAGTCCCCGAGATATCTCCGGCGCTGGCGGAGAAGCTGACGATTGCGATTATCGACTGGTAGGGAAGGGCGCTCGACGCCGAACGTCTATAGCGCGTCTCTGGCGGTCAATGCGATTTTCTCTAAGATTTCAGCGATTTTCGAGGGGGCTTCGGCGAATCGCCTTGCAGGCGGCGAATTGTCTCCCATATGCGCTGTCAGGCCAAGTTTGGCGTCTGCAATTAAGTCTTGCGCAATGTCGCCGAAAGCCTTAAACGGCGGCACTAAACCGGTTCGCCGGGGCCACCATTTTCGTTCACAGGAAGCATTCAAATGGGAAAGAGTAAGTTTGAGCGCAACAAGCCGCACGTCAACATTGGCACGATTGGCCACGTTGACCACGGTAAGACGTCTCTGACGGCAGCGATCACGAAGTACTTCGGTGAGTACAAGGCGTACGATCAGATCGACGCGGCTCCGGAAGAAAAGGCGCGTGGCATCACGATTTCGACGGCCCACGTTGAGTACGAGACGCCGGCGCGCCACTACGCCCACGTCGACTGCCCCGGCCACGCCGACTACGTCAAGAACATGATCACCGGTGCTGCCCAGATGGACGGCGCGATCCTGGTGTGCTCGGCTGCTGACGGCCCGATGCCGCAGACGCGCGAACACATCCTGCTCGCCCGCCAGGTCGGCGTTCCGGCAATCGTGGTGTTCCTGAACAAGGTTGACCAGGTTGACGACGCCGAGCTTCTCGAACTGGTCGAGCTCGAAGTGCGCGAACTGCTGTCGTCCTACGACTTCCCGGGCGACGATATCCCGATCGTCAAGGGTTCCGCACTTGCTGCTCTCGAAGATTCGGACAAGAAGATCGGCGAAGACGCGATCCGCGAACTGATGGCCGCTGTCGACGCCTACATCCCGACGCCTGAGCGTCCGATCAACCTGCCGTTCCTGCTGCCGATCGAAGACGTGTTCTCGATCTCTGGCCGCGGCACGGTTGTGACCGGCCGCGTCGAGCGTGGCATCGTCAAGGTTGGCGAAGAAGTCGAGATCGTCGGCATCCGCCCGACGACGAAGACGACGGTGACCGGCGTTGAAATGTTCCGCAAGCTGCTCGATCAGGGCCAGGCTGGCGACAACATCGGCGCGCTGATCCGCGGCGTTACCCGTGATGGCGTTGAGCGTGGCCAGATCCTGTGCAAGCCGGGTTCGGTCAAGCCGCACAAGAAGTTCATGGCTGAAGCCTACATCCTGACGAAGGAAGAGGGTGGCCGTCATACGCCGTTCTTCACCAACTATCGTCCGCAGTTCTACTTCCGCACGACCGACGTGACGGGCATCGTGACGCTGCCGGAAGGTACGGAGATGGTCATGCCGGGCGACAACGTCACGGTATCGGTCGAGCTGATCGTTCCGATCGCGATGGAAGAAAAGCTGCGTTTCGCCATCCGCGAAGGCGGCCGCACCGTCGGCGCCGGTATCGTCGCGTCGATCGTCGAGTAACTTTCGAGTTATCCGCAATTATGAAGACCCCGCTGGAAACAGCGGGGTTTTTCATTTTCATGGCTTCCTGTAGGTTTAACAGGTGTTGTAAAAATATCGTTAAATTGCCCTGTCACAGTATTTTGTTCATCTCACGTTCAGAAACCGGTTTGTGATTGGACCATTGTAGTCCAGACTCCTTCTTGCAAAGAGGAGAGCCCGGATGATTCCAAAGGCCACATTCGCTGCTACGATATTCGCGATGTATGTTTTCACGATGTTTTTCATCGCTGCAATTCCGCAAGAAGTTGTTCAGTCTGCCGTCGTGCAGATTGGCGAGGTAAGTGTCGTCAAGTGACGACCTTTGCCGAGCATCGCAGGGTTCTGCGGTGATCGGAAGTACGCGGTCAGGTGCTCCCGGATAGGATGCTCCTGGCGACGCGGGGGTGAACCCTTGCGGGACGCTCGCTTGCTCTTCGCGCGGAAGCGTCTATCTATGCCTCCGATTTCATGACGCGGAGGATATTCCATGAAGAGACGTATTCTATTCACCGGCGGTTCGGGCAAGGCAGGTCGCCATGCGGTGCCGTGGCTCGTCAATGCCGGCTACGAGGTTCACAACCTCGATCTCGTGCCGCTGGATAGCCCCGGCGTCACCAATCTCATCGCCGACATCACCGATAGCGGCCAGGTCTTCAACGCGTTCTCGATGCATCGCGATTTTCCCGATCTCGACGCCGGCAGGGGCGTGCAGCCCTTCGACGCCGTCGTGCATTTCGCCGCCATCCCGCGCATCCTGATCAAGCCCGACAACGAAACCTTCCGCATCAACACGATGGGAACCTATAATGTCATCGAGGCGGCGGTGAAACTCGGCATCCGCAAGGTCATCGTCGCATCTAGCGAGACGACTTACGGCGTCTGCTTCGCCGAAGGCCATCGCGATTTCCATCAGTTCCCGCTGGAGGAGGATTATGACGTCAATCCGATGGATTCCTACGGCCTTTCCAAGGTGGTCAACGAAAAGACGGCGCGCGCCTTTGCCGAACGTTCGGGCTTCGACATCTATGCGCTGCGCATCGGCAACGTCATCGAGCCTGACGAATACGAGAAGTTTCCGACCTATTTCGCCAATCCCGAGATGCGCAAGCGCATCGCCTGGAGCTATATCGATGCCCGCGACCTCGGGCAGATCTGCCATCTCTGCATCGAGAAGGACGGTCTCGGCTACCAGGTCTTCAACGCCGCCAACGATACCGTCTCGGCCAATACGCCGTCGAAGGAACTCGCGAAGCGATTCTTTCCGAACGTGCCCTTCACCCGCGAGATCGGCGAATATGAGGGATTGCTCTCCAACCGCAAGATCCGCGATGTGCTGGGCTTTAAGGAGGAGCACGATTGGCGGAAGTACGTGAAGGTCTAAACGGATCGTGATTACCCGATTGAAAGGCCGATCGCTCGCATATCAGGAGAATGGCTTTGAAAATCGAAAATCGTGCTTGCCAATCCCGTGCCGTCGTCCTAAAGGGAGCGCCATGCTTTTCAGCAGCGATTTGCGGGCCTTGGCCCTGGCGCTGAATGATCTGTATGAAGGGGTATAGCTCAGTTGGTAGAGCGGCGGTCTCCAAAACCGCAGGTCGTAGGTTCGAGCCCTACTGCCCCTGCCATTTTCCTGGATGCGGGACAGCGCGGACATGCTCGCGGCATTTCCGGTCGGGGATTGATTGGTGGTAAGTAATTTCGTTAAACTTCGGTTTCCCCCTTGTGTATTCGGAAATCGGTGTTTATTTAGGGTTCAACAGACACGCGGTGCGTGGGGCTGATAGTTTCAGCTTTACGCGCCGTAATTGCGTGGGCAGTCGATGGCATCCAAATCCAATCCGTTTGCGTTTCTGCAGCAGGTTCGCTCCGAGACGTCGAAAGTTACATGGCCGTCGCGCCGCGAGACCATGATCTCGACGGTCATGGTGCTGGTGATGGTGGTTTTCGCCGCGCTGTTTTTCTTTGCCGCTGACCAGCTGATCGGCTGGGCTCTGAGCTTCGTGCTGAATACCGGCAACTGATACGGGTGGAGATGAAAATGGCGGCACGTTGGTACATCGTCCACGCATATTCAAATTTTGAAAAGAAGGTGGCTGAAGACATCGAGAACAAGGCTCGCCAGAAGGGGCTTGAGCATCTGTTCGAGAAGATCCTCGTGCCGACTGAAAAGGTGGTGGAAGTGCGTCGCGGCCGCAAGGTCGATTCCGAGCGCAAGTTTTTCCCGGGCTATGTCATGGTTCGTGCCAATCTGACCGACGAAGCCTACCACCTGATCAAGAATACGCCGAAGGTCACAGGTTTCCTCGGCTCCGACAATAAGCCCGTTCCGATTCCGGATTATGAAGCCGAGCGCATTCTCGGTCAGGTTCAGGAAGGTGTCGAGCGGCCGAAGGCCTCCATTACCTTCGAGATCGGCGAGCAGGTCCGCGTTTCCGACGGTCCGTTTGCCTCGTTCAACGGCACGGTTCAGGATGTGGACGAAGAACGTTCGCGCCTGAAGGTGGAAGTGTCGATCTTCGGCCGCGCAACGCCGGTCGAGCTGGAATACGCTCAAGTCGAGAAGGTCTGATTGCAGAAAATGGAAGCTGGCCCTTGCGGCCTGTTTCCTGCGGACCTTGTCCGCACCCGCGTGGAAGGTGAGGGGTCTTAGCCGGACCCTAAGGATCCGCACCACGCAACCGCAGCCGCCGGAGAGATCCGGCATCACGGGCCGGGCGACCGGCCGTTCATGAAAGGCAGAGAGATATGGCTAAGAAAGTTGCAGGCCAGCTCAAGCTTCAGGTCAAGGCAGGATCGGCAAACCCGTCCCCGCCGATTGGTCCGGCGCTTGGTCAGCGTGGCATTAACATCATGGAATTCTGCAAGGCGTTCAATGCCGCCACGCAGGAAATGGAAAAGGGCATGCCGATTCCGGTCGTCATTACCTATTACCAGGACAAGTCCTTCACCTTCGCGATGAAGCAGCCGCCGGTCAGCTACTGGCTGAAGAAGGAAGCGAAGATCACGTCCGGTTCCAAGACGCCCGGCAAGGGCGCCAAGGCCGGCTCCCTCACCAAGGCTCAGATCAAGTCGATCGCAGAAGCCAAGATGAAGGATCTGAACGCAGCGGATATCGAAGGTGCAATGGCGATGATCGAGGGCTCTGCCCGCGCCATGGGCCTGGAAGTGGTGGGTTAAGATCATGGCTGGTAAGCGCACGCAGAAGATCAACGAAGGTGTTGATCCCACCAAGCTCTACGCTCTGACCCTGGCCATCGGCATGGTCAAGGAACGGGCTGTCGCCAAGTTCGACGAAACCATCGAAGTCTCGATGAATCTCGGCGTCGACCCGCGCCATGCGGACCAGATGGTTCGCGGCGTCGTCAACCTGCCGAACGGCACGGGCCGCACGGTTCGCGTCGCCGTCTTCGCTCGTGGCGCCAAGGCTGACGAAGCCAAGGCCGCAGGTGCCGATATCGTCGGCGCCGAAGACCTCGTCGAAATCGTCCAGGGCGGCAAGATCGAATTCGATCGCTGCATCGCCACCCCCGACATGATGCCGCTCGTCGGCCGTCTCGGTAAGGTTCTCGGGCCCCGCGGCATGATGCCGAACCCGAAGGTCGGCACCGTCACCATGGATGTCGCCGGAGCCGTCAAGGCTTCCAAGGGCGGCGCTGTCGAGTTCCGCGTCGAGAAGGCTGGCATCGTCCATGCCGGTATCGGCAAGGCCTCGTTCGACGCCAAGGCTCTGGAAGAAAACATCCGCGCCTTTGCTGACGCCGTCATCAAGGCGAAGCCGGCTGGCGCCAAGGGCAACTACGTCAAGCGCGTGGCGATTTCGTCGACCATGGGTCCGGGCGTCAAGATCGAGCCCGGCTCGGTCACCGGTGCTCCGGCTGCGTAAGTTTATGGCCGGGCTTTAAGTCCGGCGACTGAATTTCCGGCCTCGCAAGGGGCCGGAATATTCCGGAGAAATCCGGAATCCTGTCCGAGATTGCAGGTGGTTTTCCCTTAATCACTGTGCCTGCATGAGACGGGTAAGACCCGAATTGCAAGAAGTTCGCTTCTAGGAACTCGGTTCGAGCCTTGGATGCCTTGTGCCTCTTTAGCCTTGATTGGCGCGAGAGCGCGGGGGGACAGGATCCTCAAGCGTCGCTTGGGATCTCGCATGATCCCAGGAGGCAAAAGGCAACCGGCGGGCCCATTTTCGGTCCCGCCAACTGGAGATAGGCAGTGGAAAGAGCGGAAAAACGCGAATTCGTCACGGAACTGAACGAAGTCTTCAAGGCTTCGGGCTCAGTTGTCGTGGCCCACTATGCTGGTGCCACAGTCGCGCAGATGAACGATTTTCGTTCGAAGATGCGCGCAGCTGGCGGCACCGTCAAAGTCGCGAAGAACCGCCTGGCCAAGATTGCCCTTCAGGGTACGGAAGCGGAAGGGATGTCCAATCTCTTCAAGGGTCAGACGCTGATTGCATACAGCACCGATCCGATCACCGCTCCGAAGGTCGTCATGGATTTCGCCAAGACCAATGACAAGATCATTGTTCTGGGCGGCGCCATGGGAACAACCACGCTCAACGCCGATGCAGTCAAGTCGCTTGCGACCCTGCCTTCGCTCGATGAGCTGCGTGCGAAGCTGCTGGGCATGATCCAGACACCGGCTACCCGCATCGCAGGGGTTGTTGCAGCACCGGCAAGCCAGCTTGCCCGCGTGTTTGCGGCCTACGCCAAGAAGGACGAAGCCGCGTAAGGCGGTTTTTCGCTGTTTATAATCAACCGGTTCGAACCGAACAAAAGGAACTAGTAAAATGGCTGATCTCGCAAAGATCGTTGACGACCTCTCCTCGCTGACCGTTCTGGAAGCTGCAGAACTGTCGAAGCTTCTCGAAGAAAAGTGGGGCGTTTCCGCTGCTGCTCCGGTAGCTGTTGCTGCCGCTGCCGGCGGTGCTGCTGCTGCTGTCGTTGAAGAAGAAAAGACTGAATTCGACGTCATCCTCACGGATGTCGGCGCCAACAAGATCAACGTCATCAAGGAAGTCCGCGCCATCACTGGTCTCGGCCTCAAGGAAGCCAAGGATCTCGTTGAAGCCGCTCCGAAGGCTGTCAAGGAAGGCGTCAACAAGGCTGAAGCCGCTGACATCAAGAAGAAGCTTGAAGACGCTGGCGCCAAGGCCGACGTCAAGTAATCTTGAACTGCTTTTGGGAGGCAGTATCTCTACTGCCTCCCATTTGCCGTTTTTCTGAACGAATTACCCAAAAGCCGCGTCGAAACGGCTTTTGGGTAATGGGTTCTTCAAAAGGATGGTCTCGCACCGAGGGCAGCACAGCAATCCGAGCTGAGCGTTTTCTGGGGTCGGACGAGATTGAACTACTCATTGATTGACGGGATCGACTGGCCATCGGTTCCCGTCCGTTGCAGGCCCGGGTGCAAGATTTTGAAGGAGCGACGATGGCTCAGACCCTTTCGTTCAACGGTCGCAGGCGCGTACGCAAGTTTTTTGGTAAGATCCCCGAAGTCGCAGAAATGCCGAACCTCATCGAGGTTCAGAAGGCATCCTACGACCAGTTTCTGATGGTTGAAGAGCCGAAGGGCGGCCGACCCGATGAGGGTCTTCAGGCCGTCTTCAAGTCGGTTTTCCCGATCACCGATTTCTCCGGCGCATCCATGCTGGAATTCGTGTCCTACGAGTTCGAACCGCCGAAGTTCGACGTTGACGAATGCCGTCAGCGCGACCTGACCTATGCAGCGCCGCTGAAGGTGACGCTGCGCCTCATCGTGTTCGATATCGACGAGGATACCGGCGCGAAGTCGATCAAGGACATCAAGGAACAGTCCGTTTACATGGGCGACATGCCGCTCATGACCAACAACGGCACGTTCATCGTCAACGGCACCGAGCGCGTCATCGTCTCCCAGATGCACCGTTCGCCGGGCGTCTTTTTCGACCACGACAAGGGCAAGAGCCATTCGTCCGGCAAGCTGCTCTTTGCTGCGCGCGTCATCCCTTATCGCGGTTCCTGGCTCGATATCGAATTCGACGCCAAGGACATCGTCTACGCTCGTATCGATCGCCGTCGCAAGATCCCCGTGACGTCGCTGCTGATGGCGCTCGGCATGGACGGCGAGGAAATTCTCGACACCTTCTACACGAAGTCGCTCTACAAGCGCGACGGCGAAGGCTGGCGCATTCCCTTCAAGCCGGAAACGCTGAAGGGTGCCAAGGCGATCACCGAGATGGTCGACGCCGATACCGGCGAAGTCGTCGTGGAAGCCGGCAAGAAGCTGACCCCGCGCCTGCTGCGCCAGCTCTCCGACAAGGGCCTGAAGGCACTCAAGGCCGCCGATGACGATCTTTACGGCAACTATCTTGCCGGCGACATCGTTAACTACTCGACGGGTGAGATCTACCTCGAGGCCGGCGACGAAATCGACGAGAAGACGCTCGGCATCATCCTGGCGAACGGCTTCGACGAGATCCCGGTTCTCGGCATCGACCACATCAATGTCGGCGCCTATATCCGCAACACGCTGACAGCCGACAAGAACGAGAACCGTCAGGACGCTCTGTTCGACATCTACCGCGTCATGCGTCCGGGTGAGCCGCCGACCATGGAATCGGCCGAAGCCATGTTCAATTCGCTGTTCTTCGATGCGGAGCGTTACGACCTCTCCGCCGTCGGCCGCGTCAAGATGAACATGCGCCTCGACCTGACCGTCGAAGACACCGTCCGCATCCTGCGCAAGGACGACATCCTGGCCGTGGTCAGGATGCTGGTCGAACTGCGCGACGGCAAGGGCGAGATCGACGACATCGACAACCTCGGCAACCGTCGCGTCCGTTCGGTCGGCGAGCTGATGGAAAACCAGTACCGTCTCGGCCTGCTGCGCATGGAGCGCGCGATCAAGGAACGCATGTCCTCGATCGAGATCGACACGGTGATGCCGCAGGATCTGATCAATGCCAAGCCGGCAGCTGCTGCCGTGCGCGAATTCTTCGGTTCCTCGCAGCTCTCGCAGTTCATGGACCAGGTCAACCCGCTCTCGGAAATCACCCACAAGCGCCGTCTTTCGGCTCTTGGCCCGGGCGGTCTGACCCGTGAGCGCGCCGGCTTCGAAGTCCGCGACGTGCATCCGACTCACTATGGCCGCATCTGCCCGATCGAAACGCCGGAAGGCCCGAACATCGGTCTGATCAACTCGCTTGCGACCTTTGCCCGCGTCAACAAGTACGGCTTCATCGAAAGCCCGTACCGCCGCATCGTCGACGGCAAGGTGACGAGCGACGTGCTCTACCTCTCCGCCATGGAAGAGGCGAAGTACTACGTCGCCCAGGCCAATGCCGAGATGAACGCTGACGGTTCCTTCGTCGACGAATTCGTCGTCTGCCGTCACGCCGGCGAAGTCATGCTCGCCCCGCGCGACAGCATGAACCTGATGGACGTCTCGCCGAAGCAGGTCGTTTCGGTCGCAGCCGCGCTCATCCCGTTCCTGGAAAACGACGACGCCAACCGCGCGCTCATGGGCTCGAACATGCAGCGTCAGGCAGTGCCGTTGCTGCGTGCCGAAGCTCCGTTCGTCGGGACCGGCATGGAGCCGGTCGTTGCCCGTGACTCTGGCGCCGCCATTGGCGCCCGCCGCGGCGGCGTGGTCGACCAGGTCGACGCGACGCGTATCGTTATCCGCGCCACGGAAGACCTCGAAGCCGGAAAGTCCGGCGTCGATATCTACCGCCTGCAGAAGTTCCAGCGTTCGAACCAGAACACCTGCGTCAACCAGCGCCCGCTGGTCACTGTCGGTGACGAGGTCAACCGCGGCGACATCCTCGCCGACGGCCCGTCGACGGATCTCGGCGACCTGGCGCTCGGCCGCAACGCGCTCGTCGCGTTCATGCCCTGGAACGGCTACAACTACGAAGACTCGATCCTGCTCTCCGAGCGTATCGTTGCCGACGACGTGTTCACCTCCATCCACATCGAGGAATTCGAAGTGATGGCGCGCGACACCAAGCTTGGTCCTGAGGAAATCACCCGCGATATTCCGAATGTTTCGGAAGAAGCGCTGAAGAACCTCGACGAAGCCGGCATCGTCTATATCGGCGCCGAAGTTCAGCCGGGCGATATCCTCGTCGGCAAGATCACCCCGAAGGGCGAAAGCCCGATGACGCCGGAAGAAAAGCTTCTGCGCGCCATCTTCGGCGAAAAGGCCTCCGACGTGCGCGACACATCCATGCGCATGCCGCCCGGCACTTACGGCACCATCGTCGAAGTCCGCGTCTTTAACCGCCACGGCGTTGAAAAGGACGAGCGCGCGATGGCGATCGAGCGCGAAGAAATCGAACGTCTGGCAAAGGATCGTGACGACGAGCAGGCGATCCTCGACCGTAACGTCTACGGCCGTCTGATCGAGATGCTGCGCGGCCAGGCCTCTATTGCCGGCCCGAAGGGCTTCAAGAAGGGAGCCGAGCTTTCGAACGCCGTCGTCTCCGAATATCCCCGCTCGCAGTGGTGGATGTTCGCGGTCGAAGACGAAAAGGTCCAGAGCGAGCTCGAAGCGCTCCGCGGTCAGTACGACGAATCCAAGTCGCGCCTCGAACAGCGCTTCATGGACAAGGTCGAAAAGGTCCAGCGCGGCGATGAAATGCCCCCTGGCGTCATGAAGATGGTCAAGGTCTTCGTCGCCGTAAAGCGCAAGATCCAGCCGGGCGACAAGATGGCCGGCCGTCACGGGAACAAGGGCGTCGTCTCGCGCATTGTTCCGGTGGAGGACATGCCGTTCCTCGAAGACGGCACGCATGTCGACGTCGTTCTGAACCCGCTCGGCGTGCCTTCGCGCATGAATGTCGGCCAGATCCTGGAAACCCATCTGGGTTGGGCTTGCGCCGGCATGGGTCGCCAAATCGGCGAACTGATCGACGCATACAAGGCCAATGGCAACATTGAGCCGCTGCGCAAGACCATCGGCGATGTCGTCGGAGACGGCCCCAAGGCCGAACAGGTCCACGAGTTCGACGATGACTCGGTTCTGCGTCTCGCCGACCAGTGGAAGCGCGGCGTTTCGATTGCGACGCCTGTTTTCGACGGCGCGAACGAAGCCGACGTCAACGACATGCTGCGTCTGGCAGGTCTCAAGGATAGCGGTCAGTCGACGCTCTATGACGGCCGTACCGGCGAACAGTTCGACCGCCAGGTGACCGTGGGCTACATCTACATGCTGAAGCTCAACCACTTGGTCGACGACAAGATCCATGCTCGTTCGATCGGTCCTTACTCGCTAGTGACCCAGCAGCCGCTGGGCGGCAAGGCGCAGTTCGGCGGCCAGCGCTTCGGCGAAATGGAAGTCTGGGCGCTCGAAGCATACGGCGCGGCCTACACGCTGCAGGAAATGCTGACGGTGAAGTCGGACGACGTCGCCGGCCGCACCAAGGTCTACGAAGCCATCGTCCGCGGAGACGACACGTTCGAAGCCGGTATTCCGGAAAGCTTCAACGTTCTCGTCAAGGAAATGCGCTCGCTGGGCCTCAGCGTCGAGCTCGAGAACACCAAGCTTGACGAGGCGCAGGCAGCTCAGCTGCCCGACGCGGCCGAGTAAGCACTTGATAGGGCGTGCGCTGCCAATGCGGCGCACGCCGGTCCCACCGGGCGCCGATCCGTGTCGGCCCGGAAGGGAAGTTTCGCCGCATCCAGCGGTTATTCTCGTTTAAGCGAGGGAGGCGGCTCCCGGGAATTCGCCGCCGACCATCGCATTTTGAGGGCGCTTTAGCCCATGAAGGAGACAGGCATGAACCAAGAGGTCATGAATCTTTTCAATCCGCAGGTGCCTGCACAGAATTTCGATTCCATTCGGATTTCGATCGCGTCTCCGGAGAAGATCCTCTCCTGGTCTTACGGTGAGATCAAGAAGCCGGAAACCATCAACTACCGTACGTTCAAGCCGGAACGCGACGGTCTGTTCTGCGCGCGCATCTTCGGGCCGATCAAGGACTACGAATGCCTGTGCGGCAAGTACAAGCGCATGAAGTACAAGGGCATCATCTGCGAAAAGTGCGGCGTCGAAGTCACGCTGTCGCGCGTTCGCCGTGAGCGCATGGGCCATATAGAGCTCGCTGCTCCCGTTGCCCACATCTGGTTCCTGAAGTCGCTGCCATCACGCATTTCGACGCTGCTCGACATGACGCTGAAGGATGTCGAGCGCGTCCTCTACTTCGAAAACTACATCGTCACCGAGCCGGGCCTGACCGCCCTGAAGGAGCACCAGCTCCTTTCGGAAGAAGAGTACATGCTCGCCGTCGACGAATACGGCGAAGACCAGTTCACCGCGATGATCGGCGCCGAGGCGATCTACGAGATGCTGGCCTCGATGAACCTCGAAAAGATCGCTGGCGACCTTCGCGCCGAGCTTGCCGACACCACGTCGGATCTCAAGCAGAAGAAGCTGATGAAGCGCCTGAAGATCGTCGAGAACTTCATGGAGTCGGGCAACCGTCCGGAATGGATGATCATGAAGGTCGTTCCGGTCATCCCGCCGGATCTGCGTCCGCTGGTGCCGCTCGACGGCGGCCGTTTCGCGACGTCGGATCTGAACGATCTCTACCGCCGCGTCATCAACCGTAACAACCGTCTGAAGCGCCTGATCGAGCTTCGTGCGCCTGGCATCATCATCCGCAACGAAAAGCGCATGCTGCAGGAATCCGTTGACGCGCTGTTCGACAACGGCCGTCGCGGCCGCGTCATCACCGGCGCCAACAAGCGTCCGCTGAAGTCGCTCTCCGACATGCTGAAGGGCAAGCAGGGCCGCTTCCGCCAGAACCTGCTCGGCAAGCGCGTCGACTATTCCGGCCGTTCGGTCATCGTCACCGGTCCGGAACTGAAGCTGCACCAGTGCGGCCTGCCGAAGAAGATGGCGCTCGAGCTCTTCAAGCCGTTCATCTATGCCCGCCTCGACGCCAAGGGTTACTCCTCGACCGTCAAGCAGGCCAAGAAGCTGGTCGAAAAGGAAAAGCCGGAAGTCTGGGATATCCTCGACGAGGTCATCCGCGAGCATCCGGTTCTCTTGAACCGCGCACCGACGTTGCACCGCCTGGGCATCCAGGCCTTCGAACCTATCCTGGTCGAAGGCAAGGCGATCCAGCTGCATCCGCTCGTCTGCACGGCCTTCAACGCTGACTTCGACGGCGACCAGATGGCCGTCCACGTGCCGCTGTCACTCGAAGCCCAGCTCGAAGCCCGCGTGCTGATGATGTCGACCAACAACATCCTGCATCCGGCCAACGGCGCGCCGATCATCGTTCCCTCGCAGGACATGGTTCTCGGCCTCTACTATCTGTCGATCCTCAACCAGAACGAGCCGGGCGAAGGCATGGCCTTCTCCGATCTCGGCGAGCTGCATCACGCCCTCGAAAGCAAGGTCGTGACGCTGCACACCAAGATCCGCGGCCGCTTCAAGTCGGTCGACGAGGATGGCAAGCCTTACTCGAAGATCTATGAGACGACGCCTGGCCGGTTGCTCATCGGCGAACTGTTGCCGAAGAACGGCAAGGTTCCCTTCGATATCTGCAACCAGGAAATGACCAAGAAGAACATCTCGAAGATGATCGACACGGTCTATCGCCATTGCGGCCAGAAGGACACGGTCATTTTCTGCGACCGCATCATGCAGCTCGGCTTCGCCCACGCCTGCCGCGCCGGCATTTCATTCGGCAAGGACGACATGGTCATTCCGGATGCCAAGGCCAAGATCGTTGCCGACACCGAAAACCTGGTGAAGGAATACGAGCAGCAGTACAATGACGGCCTCATCACTCAGGGCGAGAAGTACAACAAGGTTGTCGACGCCTGGGGCAAGGCGACCGAAAAGGTCGCCGAAGAGATGATGGCCCGCATCAAGGCGGTTGAATTCGACGAGAAGACCGGTCGCCAGAAGCCGATGAACTCGATCTACATGATGAGCCACTCCGGTGCCCGCGGTTCTCCGAACCAGATGCGCCAGCTGGGCGGCATGCGTGGCCTCATGGCCAAGCCGTCGGGCGAAATCATCGAGACGCCGATCATCTCGAACTTCAAGGAAGGCCTGACCGTCAACGAGTACTTCAACTCGACGCACGGCGCCCGTAAGGGTCTGGCAGACACCGCCCTGAAGACCGCCAACTCCGGCTACCTGACCCGCCGTCTCGTCGACGTCGCGCAGGATTGCATCGTCACGCATGTCGATTGCGGAACGCAGACGGGCCTCACCATGACCGCCATCGTCGATGCCGGCCAGGTGGTTGCCTCGATCGGCGCCCGTATCCTCGGCCGCACGGCGCTCGATGACATCGATCATCCGGTCACGGGTGAGCGCATCGTCGATGCCGGCAGGATGATCCTCGAGCCCGACGTCGTCGAAATCGAGAAGGCCGGCATCCAGTCGATCCGCATCCGCTCGGCACTGACCTGCGAAATCCAGACGGGCGTCTGCTCGGTCTGCTACGGCCGCGACCTCGCGCGCGGTACGCCGGTCAATATGGGCGAAGCCGTCGGCGTCATCGCTGCTCAGTCGATCGGCGAGCCGGGCACCCAGCTCACCATGCGTACCTTCCACCTTGGTGGTACAGCAACCGTGGTCGACCAGTCGTTCCTCGAAGCCTCGTACGAAGGTACGGTGCAGATCAAGAACCGCAACATCCTGCGCAACTCCGATGGCAACCTCGTTGCCATGGGCCGCAACATGACCGTCCAGATCCTGGACGAACGTGGTGTCGAGCGGTCGTCGCAGCGCGTGGCCTACGGTTCGAAGCTGCATGTCGACGAAGGCGACAAGGTCAAGCGCGGCCAGCGCCTGGCAGAGTGGGACCCCTACACCCGTCCGATGATGACGGAAGTGGCCGGTACCGTTCAGTTTGAGGATCTGGTCGACGGTCTTTCCGTTCTGGAAGCGACCGACGAATCGACCGGCATCACCAAGCGTCAGGTCATCGACTGGCGTTCGACCCCGCGCGGCTCGGACCTCAAGCCGGCGATCGTCATCAAGGATGCCAGCGGCAATATCGCGAAGCTGTCTCGTGGCGGTGACGCTCGCTTCTTCCTCTCGGTCGATGCGATCCTGTCGGTCGAGCCGGGCACGAAGGTCTCCCAGGGTGACGTTCTCGCCCGTTCGCCGCTCGAAAGCGCCAAGACCAAGGACATCACCGGCGGTCTGCCGCGTGTTGCCGAGCTGTTCGAAGCCCGCCGTCCGAAGGACCATGCCATCATCGCAGAGATCGATGGTACGATCCGTCTCGGCCGTGACTACAAGAACAAGCGTCGCGTCATCATCGAGCCGGCGGAAGACGGTGTCGAGCCTGTCGAATACCTGATCCCGAAGGGCAAGCCCTTCCACCTTCAGGAAGGCGACTATATCGAAAAGGGTGACTACATCCTCGACGGTAACCCGGCTCCGCACGACATCCTGGCGATCAAGGGCGTGGAGGCTCTGGCCTCCTACCTCGTCAACGAGATCCAGGAAGTCTACCGCCTGCAGGGCGTCGTCATCAACGACAAGCACATCGAGGTGATTGTCCGTCAGATGCTGCAGAAGGTTGAGATCACCGATGCAGGCGACTCGACCTATATCGTCGGCGACAATGTCGACCGGATCGAGCTCGAAGACGTCAACGATCACCTGATCGAGCAGGGCAAGAAGCCAGCCTATGGCGATCCGGTTCTTCTCGGCATCACCAAGGCATCGCTGCAGACCCCGTCCTTCATCTCGGCCGCGTCCTTCCAGGAAACGACGAAGGTGCTGACGGAAGCTGCGATCGCCGGCAAGACCGATGGCCTGCAGGGTCTGAAGGAAAACGTCATCGTCGGCCGCCTTATCCCGGCCGGTACCGGCGGCACCATGACCCAGATCCGCCGCATCGCCACGTCGCGCGACGAGATGATCCTCGAAGAGCGCCGCAAGGGCACGGGTGCTGCCGTCGCCACGCCCATGCTGCAGGACATGGCCGAAAAGGCTCCGGCTGCGGAATAATCCGCAGCTGAAGTCGATGAATTGAAAAACCGCCCGGAGCGATCCGGGCGGTTTTTCATATTTAGGTTGCTCTGATAGGACGGGCGGGGAGGGAGGCTGCTTCCGCTTATGCTGCCTTGACAGCGTGAGCGGCGGCTCCCTTCAGTTGAACCGGATGATCGCGACTTCCCCTTCGACGGCGCCCTGGTAGGCAGATGCGTGTGGCTCTTCGGCCGGGACCTCGGTCAGCATGCCGATCTGGTCGAGATCGGCCTCGATGAAGCCTTCCTCGGCAAGGGCGTTCAAGGCCTCGCGTACGGCAGTGTCGTCGTCAGGCGCCTTCAGCATGATGTGCAGGTCGATGCCTTCGCTGGCGTCGGACTCGTAGCCCTTGCCGATGATGATGAAGATCATCGGGCCGTCGAAATTATTGTCGTTATCAGGTGTTGTGATCATCGCCTGTCCTTCGGCTCTTTGACGATTCGGTCGCTCGAATCCTGCTGTGAGGGCCGAACGCCGCAATTGCTGATTCCTTAACTGTTTTTGCTGCAATGCCCAAGTTTTTATCTTGGTGCACGCCCGTCAATTCGTCTAGAAGGATGAAACAGGGCGTTCGGCCGGCATATCAAGGCGATACGGCGAGTTTATTTCTTAACCGGCCTTGACGAGACGGGTGGAAACCAGTAGTACCCCGGCCATCAGATCCCATGTGAGGCTTGGCTGTTCGGGGCGACTCGCCCTGAAGTTCACCTCAAACAAGGTTCTAAACGCACGTTGAAGTCATGATGCTGCACGCACGACGCATATTCTATGCGTCCTCTGCTCCTTGTGGTCCATCTGCGGAAGCGGATCGGGCCATATTTTGCGCATTGACGGAAAGCATGCGTCACTGCCGGAGACGGCGCGAGTTCAAGCCCGCAAGGGTACTGAGATAAAACGTAAGGGATGGTTGAATGCCTACCGTAAACCAGCTGATCCGCAAGCCTCGCCAGGCGAACGTAAAGCGTAACAAGGTTCCCGCACTCCAGGAGAACCCGCAGAAGCGCGGCGTTTGCACGCGCGTCTACACGACGACGCCGAAGAAGCCGAACTCGGCTCTGCGTAAGGTCGCAAAGATCCGCCTGACCAACGGCTTCGAAGTCATTGGTTACATCCCCGGCGAAGGTCACAACCTTCAGGAACACTCCGTCGTCATGATCCGTGGCGGCCGCGTCAAGGACCTTCCGGGTGTCCGTTATCACATCATCCGCGGCGTTCTCGATACTCAGGGTGTCAAGAACCGCAAGCAGCGCCGCTCCAAGTACGGCGCGAAGCGTCCGAAGTAATTCGGTTTTTGAATAATCCGGCGCTGCGCGAGGTCCTCCGCGTCATGAAGCGCCTTAACGGTTGAAGAGACAAAATATGTCCAGACGTCATAAAGCAGAAAAGCGCGAAATCAATCCGGACCCGAAGTTCGGCGATCTCGTCGTCACCAAGTTCATGAATGCCATCATGCTCGACGGCAAGAAGTCCGTTGCTGAAAACATCGTCTACGGTGCGTTCGACGTTGTCCAGGGCAAGGCCAAGCAGGAGCCGCTCACGGTATTCCATTCTGCGCTTGAGAACATTGCGCCGCACGTTGAAGTTCGCTCGCGTCGTGTCGGTGGTGCGACCTATCAGGTCCCTGTCGATGTTCGTCCGGAGCGCCGCCAGGCTCTTGCTATTCGCTGGCTGATCGCTGCTGCCCGCAAGCGCAATGAAACGACTATGGTTGACCGCCTTTCCGGCGAACTGCTCGATGCGTCCAACAACCGCGGCTCCGCCGTCAAGAAGCGCGAAGACACGCACAAGATGGCTGACGCCAACCGTGCGTTCTCGCACTATCGCTGGTAATTCCGAACGGTATCGAAAGGCAGTCCACAATGGCTCGCGAATATAAGATCGAAGACTACCGCAATTTCGGTATCATGGCGCATATCGACGCCGGCAAGACCACGACCACCGAGCGTATTCTTTATTACACCGGCAAGTCGCACAAGATCGGCGAAGTCCACGACGGCGCAGCCACCATGGACTGGATGGAGCAGGAGCAGGAGCGTGGCATCACGATCACCTCTGCTGCCACCACGACCTACTGGAAGGGCCGTGACGGCAAAATGCGCCGCTTCAACATCATCGACACTCCCGGCCACGTCGACTTCACCATTGAAGTCGAGCGTTCGCTGCGCGTTCTCGACGGCGCCATCGCGCTGCTCGACGCCAACGCCGGTGTTGAGCCGCAGACGGAAACCGTCTGGCGTCAGGCCGAGAAGTACAATGTCCCGCGGATGATCTTCTGCAACAAGATGGACAAGACCGGCGCGGACTTCTACCGCTCCGTCGAGATGATCAAGACCCGTCTCGGTGCAACGGCTGTCGTCATGCAGCTGCCGATCGGTGCGGAGACCGAATTTAAGGGCGTCATCGACCTGGTCGAGATGAACGCACTCATCTGGCGCGACGAGTCGCTCGGCGCCCAGTGGGATGTCGTCGAGATCCCCGAGGACATGAAGGCCAAGGCTGAAGAATATCGCGAAAAGCTGATCGAGACGGTCGTCGACATCGACGAAGCCGCCACCGAAGCATACCTCGAAGGTATTCTGCCCGACAACGATCAGATCCGTGCGCTGGTTCGCCGCGGCACGATCGACGTCAAGTTCCACCCGATGTTCTGCGGCACTGCCTTCAAGAACAAGGGCGTGCAGCCGCTGCTCGACGCCGTCGTCGACTATCTGCCGTCACCGATGGACATCCCGGCGATCAAGGGCATCGACTTCAAGACGGAAGCCGAAATCGAGCGTCATGCCGACGACAGCGAGCCGCTTTCCATGCTCGCCTTCAAGATCATGAATGACCCCTTCGTCGGTTCGCTGACCTTCGCCCGCATCTACTCCGGCAAGCTCGAAAAGGGCGCGTCGGTCATCAACACGGTCAAGGACAAGCGCGAGCGCGTCGGCCGTATGCTGCAGATGCACTCCAACTCGCGTGAAGACATCGAAGAAGCCTTCGCAGGCGACATCGTGGCTCTCGCCGGCCTCAAGGAAACCACGACAGGCGACACGCTCTGCGATCCGCTGAAACCGGTTATCCTCGAGCGCATGGAATTCCCGGAGCCGGTCATCCAGATCGCCATCGAGCCGAAGACCAAGGGCGACCAGGAAAAGATGGGCCTCGCGCTCAACCGCCTGGCTGCTGAAGATCCGTCCTTCCGCGTCAAGACCGACCAGGAATCAGGCCAGACCATCATCGCCGGCATGGGCGAACTGCATCTCGACATCATCGTCGACCGCATGCGTCGTGAATTCAAGGTCGAAGCAACCGTCGGCGCGCCGCAGGTTGCCTACCGTGAAACCATCACCCGGACGCATGAAGAAGACTACACGCACAAGAAGCAGTCCGGTGGTACCGGCCAGTTCGCGCGCGTCAAGATCGTCTTCGAACCGAACCCGGAAGGCGACGAATTCAAATTCGAATCGAAGATCGTCGGCGGTTCCGTTCCGAAGGAATACATCCCCGGCGTCCAGAAGGGCATCGAAAGCGTTCTGTCTTCGGGTCCGCTCGCAGGCTTCCCGATGCTCGGCGTCAAGGCAACCCTCATCGATGGCGCCTTCCACGACGTCGACTCCTCGGTTCTCGCCTTCGAAATCGCATCGCGTGCCTGCTTCCGTGAAGCAGCCAAGAAGGCCGGCGCTCAGCTGCTTGAGCCGATGATGAAGGTCGAAGTCGTCACCCCGGAAGATTACGTCGGCGACGTTATCGGCGACCTGAACTCCCGTCGCGGTCAGATCCAGGGCCAGGAAAGCCGTGGTATCGCCGTCGTCATCAACGCGAACGTCCCGCTCGCGAATATGTTCAAGTACGTCGACAACCTGCGCTCCATGTCCCAGGGCCGCGCCCAGTACACGATGACCTTCGATCACTATTCGCCGGTCCCGTCGAACGTCGCAACTGAAATCCAGGCAAAGTATTCCGGTCAGAAGTGACCGGAATACCAATTGACCGATAACAAGAATTAGATCCCTTCGGGGACTAGCAAAACGGAGACCCGAAAATGGGAAAGAGTAAGTTTGAGCGCAACAAGCCGCACGTCAACATTGGCACGATTGGCCACGTTGACCACGGCAAGACGTCTCTGACGGCAGCGATCACGAAGTACTTCGGTGAGTACAAGGCGTACGATCAGATCGACGCGGCTCCGGAAGAGAAGGCGCGTGGCATCACGATTTCGACGGCCCACGTTGAGTACGAGACGCCGGCGCGCCACTACGCCCACGTCGACTGCCCCGGCCACGCCGACTACGTCAAGAACATGATCACCGGTGCTGCCCAGATGGACGGCGCGATCCTGGTATGCTCGGCCGCTGACGGCCCGATGCCGCAGACGCGCGAACACATCCTGCTGGCTCGCCAGGTCGGCGTTCCGGCAATCGTGGTGTTCCTGAACAAGGTCGACCAGGTTGACGACGCCGAGCTTCTCGAACTGGTCGAGCTCGAAGTGCGCGAACTGCTGTCGTCCTACGACTTCCCGGGCGACGATATTCCGATCGTCAAGGGTTCGGCGCTTGCTGCTCTCGAAGATTCGGACAAGAAGATCGGCGAAGACGCGATCCGCGAACTGATGGCCGCTGTCGACGCCTACATCCCGACGCCTGAGCGTCCGATCAACCTGCCGTTCCTGCTGCCGATCGAAGACGTGTTCTCGATCTCTGGCCGCGGCACGGTTGTGACCGGCCGCGTCGAGCGTGGCATCGTCAAGGTTGGCGAAGAAGTCGAGATCGTCGGCATCCGCCCGACGACGAAGACGACGGTGACCGGCGTTGAAATGTTCCGCAAGCTGCTCGATCAGGGCCAGGCTGGCGACAACATCGGTGCGCTGATCCGCGGCGTCACCCGTGATGGCGTTGAGCGTGGCCAGATTCTGTGCAAGCCGGGTTCAGTCAAGCCGCACAAGAAGTTCATGGCAGAAGCCTACATCCTGACGAAGGAAGAGGGTGGCCGTCATACGCCGTTCTTCACCAACTATCGTCCGCAGTTCTACTTCCGCACGACCGACGTGACGGGCATCGTGACGCTGCCGGAAGGTACGGAGATGGTCATGCCGGGCGACAACGTCACGGTATCGGTCGAGCTGATCGTTCCGATCGCGATGGAAGAAAAGCTGCGTTTCGCCATCCGCGAAGGCGGCCGCACCGTCGGCGCCGGTATCGTCGCGTCGATCGTCGAGTAATTAGCGGCTGGGCCACCTGGCCCAAGGAAAGGATAGGGACGCCGATCTCGGTGTCCCTCTCGATCTTTGAAACCGGTGGCCCGCTAACGTAACTGAAGGTAAGTCGTGTCCCTAAGCGGTGACACGCGGATAACAGACACAAGGATAAAGTCGAATGAACGGCCAGAATATCCGCATCCGCCTGAAGGCGTTCGATCACCGGATTCTCGACGCCTCAACGCGTGAGATCGTATCGACGGCTAAGCGCACCGGTGCAAGCGTCCGGGGCCCCGTTCCGCTTCCGACCCGCATCGAGAAGTTTACGGTCAACCGGTCCCCGCACATCGACAAGAAGAGCCGCGAACAGTTCGAGATGCGCACGCATAAGCGCCTTCTCGATATCGTTGACCCGACCCCGCAGACGGTAGACGCGCTGATGAAGCTCGATCTCGCCGCCGGTGTCGATGTTGAGATCAAGCTCTGAGACCTCGGGTCTTCGGGCTGAGTGAGAAGGATTGAACCGATGCGTTCAGGTGTGATTGCACAGAAGGTGGGAATGACCCGCGTCTATAACGACGCCGGCGAGCATGTCCCGGTAACGGTACTGCGTATGGAAGGCTGCCAGGTCGTAGCCACGCGCACTGTCGAAAAGAATGGCTATACCGCAGTTCAGCTCGGTGCCGGCCAGGCGAAGGTGAAGAACACGTCGAAGGCGATGCGCGGCAACTTTGCCATTGCCAACGTCGAGCCGAAGGCCAAGCTGACGGAATTCCGCGTGTCGGAAGATCAACTGCTTGAGGTCGGCACTGAGATCAAGGCGGGTCACTTTGCAGCCGGTCAGCTCGTCGACGTGACGGGCACGACGATCGGTAAGGGTTTTGCCGGCGCCATGAAGCGTCACGGTTTCGGCGGTCTGCGTGCCACGCACGGTGTGTCGGTGTCTCACCGTTCGCACGGTTCGACCGGCTCGCGCCAGGATCCGGGCAAGGTTTTCAAGAACAAGAAGATGGCTGGTCACATGGGCCAGACGCGCGTCACGACGCAGAACCTGGAAGTAGTTTCGACCGACGAAGATCGTGGTCTGATCCTGATCAAGGGTGCTGTTCCTGGTTCCAAGGGTGCTTGGATCATCGTGCGCGACGCCGTCAAGTCGGCCGCGAAGTAAGGGAGCCAGATCAATGGAATTCAACGTCAAGACCCTCGAGGGAAAAGACGCCGGGAAGGTTTCCCTTTCGGACGCTATTTTCGGCCTCGAGCCCCGCGAAGACATTCTCGCCCGCGTCATCCGCTGGCAGCTTGCCAAGAAGCAGCAGGGCACGCACAAGGCTAAGGGCCGCGCGGAAGTTTCGCGCACCGGCGCCAAGATGTACAAGCAGAAGGGTACGGGCCGCGCCCGCCACCATTCGGCTCGCGCTCCGCAGTTCCGCGGCGGCGGCAAGGCTCACGGCCCGGTTGTCCGCAGCCACGAGCACGATCTTCCGAAGAAGGTTCGCGCACTCGGCCTTCGCCACGCACTTTCGGCCAAGATCAAGGCCGATGACGTCATCGTCATCGACAACCTGGTTGCCGCTGAAGCCAAGACCAAGTCGCTCGCGTCCGTTTTCGAGACGCTCGGCCTGACCAACGCCCTCTTCATCGGCGGCGCAGAGCTTGACGGCAACTTCAAGCTCGCAGCTCAGAACATCCCGAACATCGATGTTCTGCCGATTCAGGGCATCAACGTTTACGACATCGTGCGCCGCGGCAAGCTCGTGCTTTCCAAGGCTGCGGTTGAAGCGCTAGAGGAGCGATTCAAGTGACCGATCTTCGCCACTACGATGTGATCGTCTCTCCGGCGATCACCGAAAAGTCCACGCTGGTATCCGAAAACAATCAGGTTGTTTTCAATGTCGCCAAGCAGGCGACGAAGCCGGAAATCAAGGCTGCGGTCGAGGCGCTGTTTGGCGTTAAGGTCACGGCTGTCAACACTCTGCTGCGCAAAGGCAAGACCAAGCGGTTCCGCGGTTTCGTCGGCAAGCAGAAGGACGTGAAGAAGGCTGTTGTGACGCTGGCTGAAGGCCAGACGATCGACGTCTCCACCGGTCTCTGAGGTATAAGAAAATGGCATTGAAAACTTTCAATCCGATCACCCCGAGCCAGCGCCAGCTGGTCATCGTCGACCGCTCCGCCCTCTACAAGGGCAAGCCGGTCAAGGCGCTGACGGAAGGTCTGACCAAGAGTGGCGGTCGTAACAACCTCGGCCGCATCACCGCCCGCTTCATCGGCGGCGGTCACAAGCGCACCTATCGTCTAGTCGACTTCAAGCGTCGCAAGTTCGACGTCGAAGGCACGGTCGAGCGTATCGAATACGATCCGAACCGCACGGCTTTCATCGCGCTGGTGAACTATGCTGACGGCGAGAAGGCTTATATCCTCGCTCCTCAGCGCCTCGCTGCCGGTGACAAGGTCATCGCTTCCGAGAAGGCTGTCGACGTCAAGCCCGGCAACACCATGCCGCTGCAGTTCATCCCGGTCGGCTCCATCATCCACAACGTGGAAATGAAGCCGGGCAAGGGTGGTCAGATCGCTCGCTCCGCCGGTGGTTACGCACAGCTCGTTGGCCGCGACCAGGGCATGGCGATCCTTCGCCTGAACTCCGGTGAACAGCGTCTCGTCCATGGCTCCTGCCTTGCTTCGATCGGCGCCGTCTCCAACCCTGATCACGCCAACATCAACGACGGCAAGGCCGGTCGTACCGTTTGGCGCGGCAAGCGTCCGCATAACCGCGGTGTCGTCATGAACCCGGTCGACCATCCGCACGGCGGTGGTGAAGGCCGCACCTCCGGTGGTCGCCATCCGGTGACACCGTGGGGCAAGCCGACCAAGGGCAAGCGCACCCGGTCGAACAAGTCGACCGACAAGATGATCATGCGCTCGCGTCATCAGCGTAAGAAGTAAGAGAGGAAGTCTCCAATGGCTCGTTCAGTATGGAAAGGTCCGTTCGTTGACGGCTATCTTCTCAAGAAGGCTGAGAAGGTTCGTGAAGGCGGTCGTAGTGAAGTGATCAAGATCTGGAGCCGTCGCTCCACGATCCTGCCGCAGTTCGTCGGTCTCACCTTCGGCGTCTACAACGGCAGCAAGCATATCCCGGTCAGTGTCAATGAAGACATGGTCGGTCACAAATTCGGTGAATTCTCTCCGACCCGCACCTACTACGGTCACGGCGCGGACAAGAAGGCGAAGAGGAAGTAACAATGGGCAAGGCAAAAGCCGAACGCCGGCTGAAGGACAACGAGGCGCAAGCAGTCGCCCGCACGCTCCGCGTCAGCCCCCAGAAGCTCAACCTGGTTGCTGCGGCTATCCGCGGCAAGAAGGTCGAGCGCGCACTCGCTGAGCTGGAGTTCTCCCGCAAGCGCATCGCAGGCGCCGTCAAGAAGACGCTCGAATCTGCGATCGCCAACGCCGAGAACAACCACGATCTCGACGTCGACTCGCTGGTTGTCGCCGAGGCCTATGTCGGCAAGTCGATCGTCATGAAGCGTTTCCACGCTCGTGGCCGCGGTCGCGCGTCGCGCATCGAAAAGCCCTTCGCGCACCTGACGATCGTCGTTCGTGAAGTGCAGGCAGCAGAGGAGGCCGCATAATGGGTCAGAAAATCAATCCAATCGGTTTCCGTCTCGGAATCAACCGTACCTGGGATAGCCGCTGGTTTGCGGACAATGCCGAGTACGGTCAGCTGCTGCACGAAGACCTGAAGATGCGCAAGTTCGTCATGAGCGAACTGAAGCAGGCCGGGATCTCCAAGGTGGTCATCGAGCGTCCGCACAAGAAGTGCCGCGTCACGATCCACTCGGCACGTCCGGGCCTGATCATCGGCCGCAAGGGCGCTGACATCGACAAGCTCCGCAAGAAGCTGTCGGAGATGACCAATTCGGAAACGCACCTCAACATCGTCGAAGTGCGCAAGCCCGAAGTCGATGCGACGCTGGTCGCTCAGTCGATCGCCCAGCAGCTCGAGCGTCGCGTGGCTTTCCGTCGCGCCATGAAGCGCGCCGTTCAGTCCGCGATGCGTCTTGGCGCCGAAGGCATCAAGATCACCTGCGCTGGCCGTCTCGGCGGCGCTGAAATCGCCCGTACGGAATGGTACCGCGAAGGTCGTGTGCCGTTGCACACGCTGCGCGCCGACATCGACTACGGCACGGCTGAAGCAGAAACCGCGTTCGGCATCTGCGGCATCAAGGTCTGGATCTTCAAGGGCGAAATCCTTGAGCATGATCCGATGGCTTCCGAGCGCCGCGCGATGGAAGGTGACGCCCAGGGTCCGGCAAGCCGTGATCGTGACCGCGACAGAGACCGTCGCCGCGACAACGCTTGATAGCGCGCGTGGCAGAGAAGTTCGGAGAATAAGAAAATGTTGCAGCCAAAGCGTACCAAGTACCGCAAGCAGTTCAAGGGCCGCATCAAGGGCGTCGCCAAGGGCGGTTCTGACCTGGCATTCGGCGAATTCGGCCTGAAGGCACAGGAACCCAACCGCGTCAATGCGCGCGAGATCGAAGCGGCCCGCCGCGCGATCACGCGTTATATGAAGCGCGCCGGCCGTGTATGGATCCGCGTGTTCCCGGACGTTCCGGTAACCAAAAAGCCGACCGAAGTCCGTATGGGTAAGGGTAAGGGCTCCGTTGAATATTGGGCATGCAAGGTCAAGCCTGGCCGTATGATGTTCGAGATCGACGGTGTCAGCGAAGAAATCGCCCGTGAGGCGCTTCGCCTCGGCTCTGCCAAGCTCTCGGTCAAGACGCGCTTCGTTCAGCGCATTGCAGAGTAAGGGATTGAGCTCATGAAAGCCTCAGACGTTCGCGGGTTCACCGCCGACCAACTCAAGGACGAGCTTGCCAAGCTGAAGAAGGAGCAGTTCAACCTGCGCTTCCAGAAGGCGACCGGCCAGCTCGAAAAGTCCTCGCGCATCAACGAAGTCCGCAAGGACATCGCCCGCGTGAAAACCATTGCCCGCCAGAAGGCGGCAGAAGTTAAGGCCTAAAGGAAGAAAAATATGCCGAAGCGCATCCTGCAGGGCGTCGTCGTTGGCGACAAGAACGAGAAGACGGTAGTGGTTCGTGTCGAGCGTCGTTTCGCTCATCCGCTGCTCCAGAAGACCGTTCGTCGTTCCAAGAAGTACAAGGCCCACGACGAGAACAATCAGTACAAGATTGGCGATACCGTATCCATCGAGGAATGCGCGCCGATCTCCAAGGACAAGCGCTGGACGGTGATTTCCGCCCAGGGCAAGTAACAGAATTTTGCGCGGGGCCTTGCGTCTCGCCGAAATATCTGTATGAAGCAGCGTCAGAACGCTCGAATGCCGGGCGTTCTTTTGCTTTGAGCGCACGGAAGGTCCCGTTCGGGAAACCACCCTGGCACGATCGATCCCGCGCTATTCAGCTATTGCCGCGTCTGTGCTGCCTCATGGCAGCTCGGCCGGCGAAATTTTCATAAGCCGGAGTAGGGGGCTAGCCCAACCATTCCGGTAAACCAAGAAGGCGACCTGATATGATTCAGATGCAAACAAACCTCGACGTCGCGGATAATTCCGGCGCACGTCGTGTCATGTGCATCAAGGTGCTGGGCGGCTCGAAGCGCAAGTATGCCTCGATCGGCGACGTCATCGTCGTTTCGATCAAGGAAGCGATCCCGCGCGGCCGTGTGAAGAAGGGTGACGTGATGAAGGCGGTTGTCGTTCGCACCGCCAAGGACATCCGTCGTGCGGATGGCTCCGTCATCCGCTTCGACACCAACGCAGCAGTCCTCATCGACAACAAGAAAGAGCCGATCGGCACCCGTATCTTCGGACCGGTTCCGCGCGAACTTCGCGCCAAGAACCACATGAAGATCATCTCGCTGGCTCCCGAAGTACTGTAAGGAGCGAAGCGATGCAGAAGATTCGTAAGGGCGACAAGGTCGTCATGCTCGCTGGCAAGGACAAGGGCCGTACCGGCGAAGTTGTCCAGGTCATGCCGAAGGAAGATCGTGCCGTTGTTCGTGGCGTCAACGTCGTCAAGCGCCACCAGCGCCAGACGCAGACCCAGGAAGCCGGCATCATCAACAAAGAAGCCCCGGTTCACCTCTCCAACGTTGCAATCATCGACAAGGACGGCAAGCCGACCCGCGTCGGTTTCAAGGTTGTTGACGGCAAGAAGGTCCGTGTGGCCAAGCGTTCTGGAGAAGTGATCGATGGCTGAGGCAAAATATGAGCCGCGGCTCAAGAAGGAATATGTCGAGCGCATCCGCAAGGCGATGCAGGAGCAGTTCTCCTACGTCAACGAGATGATGATTCCGAAGCTCGACAAGATCGTGATCAACATGGGTGTCGGCGAAGCGACCGCTGACTCGAAGAAGCCGACGGTAGCTGCCGCCGACCTCGCAGCGATTGCCGGCCAGAAGCCGGTCATCACCCGCGCACGTAACTCTATCGCAGGCTTCAAGCTCCGCGAACAGATGCCGATCGGCGCGAAGGTCACCCTGCGCGGCGCCCGCATGTACGAGTTCATGGACCGTCTCGTGAACATCGCGCTCCCGCGCGTTCGCGACTTCCGCGGCCTGAACCCGAAAAGCTTTGACGGCCGTGGCAACTTCGCCATGGGCATCAAGGAGCACATTGTGTTCCCTGAGATCAACTACGACAAGGTTGATCAGATGTGGGGCATGGACATCATCGTTTGCACGACGGCGACGACCGACGACGAAGCACGGGCTCTTCTGAAAGAGTTCAGCTTCCCGTTCCGTCAATAACCGTAACGACGAGCGTAGAAAAGGAACCTGACATGGCGAAGACAAGCGCAGTTGAAAAGAACAAGCGCCGCCGTACTACGGTCGCTAACCAGGCCGCTAAGCGGGCTGGGTTGAAGGCGATCATCATGAACCAGGCTCTTCCGATCGAAGAGCGGTTCAAGGCCTCGATCAAGCTGGCATCCCTGCCGCGTGATGGATCGAAGACCCGTATTCGCAACCGTTGCGAAGTTTCGGGGCGTCCGCGCGCATATTACCGCAAACTGCGCATGTCGCGTATTGCGCTGCGTGAACTCGGCAATCTCGGCAAGGTGCCGGGTATCGTCAAGTCGAGCTGGTAAGGAGCAGGTTACATGACAATGACTGATCCGTTGGGCGATATGCTCACTCGCATCCGTAACGGCGCTTCCCGCCGCAAGTCGTCGGTTTCGACGCCTGCTTCGAAGCTCCGTGCACGTGTTCTCGATGTTCTGCAGTCCGAAGGCTACATCCGTGGCTATTCCGTTGTCGATTTTGGCAATGGCAAGTCGGAACTCAGCATCGAGCTGAAATATTATGAAGGCGCATCGGTGATCCGTGAGATCGGCCGTGTGTCCAAGCCGGGCCGCCGGGTTTATGTCTCGGTCAAGTCCATTCCGCAGGTCGCGAACGGTCTCGGCATCACCATCCTTTCGACTCCGAAGGGTGTGATGGCCGATCACCAGGCTCGCGAACAGAACGTTGGTGGCGAGGTTCTTTGCTCGGTCTTCTAAGATCGGGCAGGGATCTCCATAGCGAACAGACAGGATTGAAACATGTCTCGTATCGGTAAGAAGCCCGTTCAGGTGCCTGCTGGGATCACGGCTACGGTCGATGGCCAGAAGGTGACTGCAAAGGGCCCGAAGGGCGAGCTGTTTTTCGTTGCTAACGACGAAATCAGCCTCAAGCTTGAAAATAACGCCGTCGTCGTGACGCCGGTGAACCAGACCAAGGATGCGCGCGCAAAGTGGGGCATGTCCCGCACGATGATCGAAGGCATCTTCAAGGGCGTCAAGGACGGTTTCGAGCGCAAGCTTGAAATCAACGGCGTCGGTTACCGCGCCGCCATGCAGGGCAAGAACCTGCAGCTGGCCCTCGGTTTCAGCCACGACGTGATCTACGAGCCGCCGATCGGTATCTCGATCGTTGTTCCGAAGCCGACGGAAATCGTCGTCAGCGGCATCAACAAGCAGCAGGTCGGTCAGGTTGCCGCCGAAATCCGCGAATATCGCGGTCCCGAGCCCTACAAGGGCAAGGGCGTCAAGTACGCTGACGAGCGGATCGTCCGCAAAGAAGGCAAGAAGAAGTAAGGATCACGCGAAATGGCTAGCAGGAAAGAAGCACTTGCACGTCGTGCCAACCGCGTGCGCCGTCATCTCAAGTTGGTGGCCAATGGCCGTCCACGCCTGTCGGTTCATCGCTCCTCGAAGAACATCTACGCCCAGGTCATCGATGACGTGGCCGGCAAGACGCTTGCGTCTGCCTCCACCCTCGAGAAGGATCTGCGCGGTTCTCTGAAGACCGGTGCCGATACCGCCGCCGCTACCGTTGTGGGCAAGCTCCTCGCAGAGCGCGCCTCCAAGGCCGGTGTTACGGAAGTCGTGTTCGACCGTGGCGCCTTCATCTATCACGGCCGCATCAAGGCTCTCGCCGAAGCGGCCCGCGAAGGCGGTCTCACCTTCTGATCAGTTTCCGGCCGGACGCCTCAAGCGCCGGCCGGATTTTCGCCGGACCGCAGGCACTCTCCGAAAGGGGAGGCTGATGCGGTCCACATTTGTTTGCCGATTGCACCCGGAAAAGAAAAAGGAAGAGGACAATGGCACAGGAAAGAAGGCCGCAGCGGGACGACCGCCAGAGCCGTGAAGAGCGCGATAGCGAATTCGTCGACAAGCTTGTCGCGATCAACCGCGTCGCCAAGGTCGTCAAGGGCGGCCGTCGTTTCGGTTTCGCAGCACTCGTCGTCGTCGGCGACCAGAAGGGCCGCGTCGGCTTCGGCCATGGCAAGGCGCGTGAAGTGCCGGAAGCCATCCGCAAGGCAACCGAAGCCGCCAAGCGCGAACTGATCTTCGTACCGCTGCGTGACGGCCGTACGCTGCATCACGACGTTCATGGCCGCCACGGCGCCGGCAAGGTTCTGCTGCGCTCGGCCAAGGTCGGTACCGGCATCATCGCCGGCGGCCCGATGCGCGCCGTATTCGAGACGCTCGGCATGCACGACGTCGTCGCCAAGTCGACCGGTTCGTCGAACCCCTACAACATGGTTCGCGCCACCTTCGACGCTCTGAAGCACCAGGTTCACCCGAAGGACATCGCAGCTCAGCGCGGCATCAAGTATGCAACGCTGCAGGCTCGTCGTAGCGCCTCCGGCAACGCCTCTGAAGAATAAGAGGAGTTTGACAGATGGCCAAGGCTACCAAGAAGGCTGAAGCGAAGACTGTCACGATCGAACAGATCGGCAGCCCGATTCGCCGTCCGGATGTCCAGCAGCGCACGCTGATCGGTCTCGGACTGAACAAGATGCACCGTCGCCGCACGCTGGAGGATACCCCTTCCGTTCGTGGCATGATCCGTGCTGTCCAGCATCTCGTTCGCGTCGTCGACGAGAAGTGAGACGGAGGAAACGCTCATGAAACTCAATGAAATTAAAGACAACGAAGGCTCGACCCACAGCCGCAAGCGCCTCGGCCGCGGTATCGGCTCGGGTTCTGGCAAGACTGGTGGTCGCGGCGTGAAGGGTCAGAAGTCCCGTTCGGGCGTCGCCATCAACGGCTTCGAGGGCGGCCAGATGCCGATCTATCGTCGCCTGCCGAAGCGCGGCTTCAACAACATTTTCGCTTCTGATTTTGTTGTCGTATCGCTGGCCCGTATCCAGACGGCGATCGACGCCGGCAAGCTCGATGCCAAGACGACCGTTGACGCAGCTGCCCTCAAGGCTGCTGGTGTCATCCGCCGCGTCAAGGATGGCGTTCGCGTTCTCGCCGATGGCGAGATCAAGGCCAAGATCACCATCGTCGTTGCAGGCGCCTCCAAGCCTGCCGTCGAGAAGATCGAAAAGGCCGGCGGCACCGTGACGCTGCTTTCGGCTCCGGCTGCAGCCGAATAATAATCTGATGATATATCGCCCGGGGTGCTTCACACCGGGCGATTTTGCTCCCATATGTGGGCCTCACAAAAACTTGGCTGGCGCGCCCGCGTCATGCCGGTAAGACTCGAAAACAAGGGTGAGGCATGGGGTTGCGTTGCAATCCGTCCTAAGCCCGGTTTTGAATAATTTCATACTGATTCCGGGTCCGGTCTGTCCCCCAGAGACGCCGGAATTGGTAGCGCGGAGAAATGCATGGCTTCTGCAGCGGAACAATTGGCATCCAACCTCAATTTTTCGACCTTCGCCAAAGCCGAGGATTTGAAGAAGCGCTTGTGGTTCACACTGGCAGCTCTCCTCGTCTACCGACTCGGCACGCATATTCCGCTTCCAGGCCTCAATCCCGAAGCCTATGCCCAGGCTTTCCGCGGCCAGGCAGGCGGCATTCTCGGCCTTTTCAACATGTTTTCGGGCGGCGCCGTTGAGCGCATGGCAATCTTCGCGCTCGGCATCATGCCTTATATCTCCGCCTCGATCATCGTGCAGCTGATGACTTCGGTCGTGCCGGCGCTCGAAAACCTCAAGAAGGAAGGCGAGCAGGGCCGTAAGATCATCAACCAGTATACCCGCTACGGTACCGTTATCCTCGGTGCGCTGCAGGCCTATGGCATTGCCGCCGGCCTTGAAAGCGGCCAAGGCTTGGTCGTCGACCCGGGCTGGTTCTTCCGCGTCTCCACCGTTCTGACGCTGCTCGGCGGCACGATGTTCCTGATGTGGCTCGGTGAGCAGATCACCTCGCGCGGCATTGGCAACGGCATCTCGCTGATCATCTTCGCCGGCATCGCCGCCGGCCTTCCCACTGCTCTTGCCGGCACGCTCGAACTCGGCCGCACCGGCGCGCTGTCGACCCCGCTGATCCTGCTCGTGATCATCGTCGCGATCGCCGTCATCGCCATCATCGTCTTCGTCGAGCGCGCCCAGCGCCGACTGCTGATCCAGTATCCGAAGCGCCAGGTCGGCAACCGGATGTTCCAGGGCGATACGTCCCACCTGCCGTTGAAACTCAACACATCAGGTGTCATTCCGGCAATCTTCGCATCGTCGCTGCTGCTTCTGCCGGCAACGATTGCGGGTTTTGCCAGCACCACGGCAATGCCCTCCTGGGCGACATCGATCGTCGCGGCCCTCGGTCATGGCCAGCCACTCTATATGGTGCTCTATGCGGCGCTGATCGCCTTCTTCGCCTTCTTCTATACGGCCATCGTCTTTAATCCGAAGGACACGGCTGATAATCTGAAGAAGCATGGCGGCTTCATTCCCGGCATCCGTCCGGGCGAGCGCACCGCCGAATATATCGACTACGTGCTGACCCGAATCACGGTGATCGGCGCGCTCTATCTCGTCTTCGTCTGCATCCTTCCGGAGATATTGGTGTCGCAAACCGGCATTCCATTAGCCCTTGGTGGGACTTCGCTTTTGATCGTGGTTAGCGTAACTCTTGATACGGTTGCACAGATCCAGGGTCACCTGATCGCGCAGCAATACGAAGGCCTGATCAAGAAATCGAAGTTGCGTGGAGGAAAGAGGGGGCGATGAGACTTATCCTTTTGGGGCCGCCGGGCGCGGGTAAGGGAACCCAGGCCCAGCGGATCGTGGAAAAGCACGGCATTCCGCAGCTTTCCACGGGGGACATGCTGCGTGCAGCGGTTAACGCCGGCACCGATGTCGGCAAGCGCGCGAAGGCGGTCATGGACGCCGGCAAGCTCGTCTCGGATGAGATTGTCATTGCCATCGTTTCCGAGCGTATCGATCAACCCGATTGCGCCAACGGCTTCATCCTCGACGGATTCCCCAGGACGCTTGTCCAGGCGGACGCCACCGAGGCGATGCTGAAGGCAAAAGGCCTCGACCTTTCGGTCGTCATCGAATTCCGTGTCAATGACGACGAGTTGGTTCGTCGCGTTGCCGGTCGCTACTCCTGTGCACAGTGTGGCAGCGTCTATCACGATACCGATAAGGTTCCGGCTGCCGAGGGCGTGTGCGACAAGTGCGGTTCCACGCACTTCAAGCGCCGTCCTGATGACACTCCGGAGACCATGACGGCTCGTCTGCAGGTCTACTACAAGGAGACCTCACCGCTGATCGGCTATTACCATGCCAAGGGCAAGCTCAAGTCCGTGGACGGGATGGCAGAGATCGATCAGGTGACGGCCGAAGTTGAAAGCATTCTTTCCAAGCTTTAAGGCTTTGAAAATAAACTTGGCGGAACGGTTGCTTTTCAGCAGTGATTCCGCTAAACACCGCGCCAACTCGCGACATTCCATGCGATCGGCGCGGATTTCCCAGGGAAGTCCGGGTGCGGTCGTTTTGACATGTTACGGACGTAAATCTGAACGGGCGGTTCTCAAGAGCCGCATAACGAAGCCCACTTGCCGGATGGCAACTGGAATGCAAGGAGAACAGGCGTGGCACGTATCGCTGGCGTCAACATCCCGACTGCGAAGCGCGTTGTTATTGCGCTGACCTACATTCACGGGATCGGTCCGAAATTCGCACAGGAAATCGTCGAAAAGGTCGGTATCCCGGCCGAACGTCGTGTGCATCAGCTGACGGACGCAGAAGTCCTTCAGATCCGCGAAGCCATCGACCGCGACTATCAGGTCGAAGGCGATCTTCGTCGCGATACCGCGATGAACATCAAGCGCCTGATGGACCTCGGCTGCTACCGCGGCCTGCGTCATCGCCGCGGCCTTCCGGTTCGCGGTCAGCGCACGCATACCAATGCCCGCACCCGCAAGGGCCCGGCAAAGGCAATCGCTGGCAAGAAGAAGTAATTTCCGGGAAACCGGGGTGGGGAGGCTGGCGGTCTGCGCCGGCCTCCTTTGAGTTTGGAGCGGGACCATATAGGCGCCGTTCCGGTGTAGCCGCTGGCATTACGGCGGTGAAGAGATCAACGAAAGGAATACCATGGCTAAGGAAGCCGTCCGCGTTCGCCGTCGCGAGCGCAAGAATATCTCGTCGGGTGTCGCTCACGTCAACTCGACCTTCAACAACACGATGATCACCATCACCGATGCGCAGGGCAATGCGATCGCCTGGTCGTCGGCTGGCGCCAAGGGCTTCAAGGGCTCGCGCAAGTCGACCCCGTTCGCTGCCCAGATCGCTGCCGAAGACTGCGCCAAGAAGGCCCAGGAGCACGGCATGAAGTCGCTGGAAGTCGAAGTCTGCGGTCCGGGTTCGGGTCGTGAATCGGCTCTGCGCGCGCTCCAGGCTGCAGGTTTCATGATCACGTCCATCCGCGACGTGACCCCGATCCCGCACAATGGCTGCCGTCCGCGCAAGAAGCGCCGCGTCTGATCATCGCTCTCGTCACCGGTGAGCGCCTGCGCGCTCCCGGTGGTTTTCAAGCTCGGTTGCCACGATTGGATGGTGGCAACGAACGGAAGGCAATCTCATGATTCAGAAGAACTGGCAGGAACTGATCAAGCCGAACAAGGTGGAG
Organism: Rhizobium sp. 25PS6; assembly: GCF_032464655.1. Taxonomy (NCBI): domain Bacteria; kingdom Pseudomonadati; phylum Pseudomonadota; class Alphaproteobacteria; order Hyphomicrobiales; family Rhizobiaceae; genus Rhizobium; species Rhizobium sp. 25PS6. Next base: position 24,965 of record NZ_JAWDIV010000013.1, on the reverse strand, counting down.
TTCTCTTCGAGCTCGCGCACCAGGGCGACGCTTGTTGCCGAACCGCTGGAGCGCGGCTTCGGCCTCACCCTCGGCAACGCGCTTCGCCGCGTTCTGCTCTCCTCGCTGCGCGGTGCTGCCGTCACGGCGGTGCAGATCGATGGCGTGCTGCATGAATTTTCCTCGATTCCGGGCGTCCGCGAAGACGTCACGGACATCGTGCTCAACATCAAGGAAATCGCCATCAAGATGGATGGCGATGATGCAAAACGCATGGTCGTGCGTAAGCAGGGCCCGGGCGTTGTCACGGCTGGCGACATTCAGACGGTCGGCGATATCGAAATCCTCAACCCCGAGCATGTCATCTGCACGCTCGACGAGGGCGCCGAGATCCGCATGGAATTCACCGTCAACAACGGTAAGGGTTACGTTCCGGCCGAACGCAATCGTGCGGAAGATGCTCCGATCGGTCTCATCCCGGTCGACAGCCTCTATTCGCCGGTCAAGAAGGTGTCCTACAAGGTTGAAAATACCCGCGAAGGACAGGTTCTCGACTACGACAAGCTGAACATGACCATCGAAACCGATGGCTCGATCACCGGCGAAGACGCCGTCGCGTTTGCGGCGCGCATCCTCCAGGATCAGCTTGGCGTCTTCGTCAACTTCGACGAGCCGCAGAAGGAAACCGAAGAGGAAGCAGTCACCGAACTCGCTTTCAACCCGGCTCTCCTGAAGAAGGTGGACGAACTCGAACTGTCGGTCCGTTCGGCAAACTGCCTGAAGAACGACAACATCGTCTACATCGGCGACCTCATTCAGAAGACCGAAGCAGAAATGCTCCGCACACCGAATTTTGGTCGCAAGTCGCTGAACGAAATCAAGGAAGTTCTCGCTTCCATGGGCCTGCACCTCGGCATGGAAGTGCCGGCATGGCCGCCCGAGAACATCGAAGATCTCGCCAAGCGTTACGAAGACCAGTACTGAGCGGCGTGAGGAAAAGTGTAAAGCGGTTTTCCGCTCTCACGCCGATCGCAAGAACATAACAAAAGGCAGGCTCTTTCGGCTGCCTTTCCCCGTCAAACAGCAGGCCGATCGCCTGCATGTGCCAGGAAACGGCAGGCCTACTTAGCGTAAGGGCACCTGCATTAAAGGAGAATAGCAATGCGCCATGGTAAAGCCGGCCGCAAGCTGAATAGAACTGCAAGCCACCGCAAGGCGATGTTCGCCAACATGGCGGCTTCGCTGATTACCCACGAGCAGATCGTCACGACCCTGCCGAAGGCCAAGGAAATCCGTCCGATCGTCGAGAAGCTCGTCACGCTCGGCAAGCGCGGCGACCTGCATGCTCGCCGTCAGGCGATCTCGCAGATCCGCGATGCTGCCGTCGTTTCGAAGCTGTTCGACACGATCGCAACGCGCTACGCCACCCGCAACGGCGGCTACCTGCGCATCATGAAGGCCGGCTTCCGCCAGGGCGACAATGCCGCCATGGCTGTGATCGAATTCGTTGACCGCGATGCCTATGCCAAGGGCGCAGCCGACAAGGCCCGCGTCGCTGCCGAAGAGCAGGCCGTCGCCGCTTAAATCTTTCGCTCCGGCGGAAACAAAACAGCCGGGCTGCAAAGCCCGGCTGTTTTTGTTTCTGATATAGTGACGGGACCGGCTCCATTGCGCAAAATCATTCAGGCTCGCTGTCCGCAGTTCCTTCGTCTGGCCACCTTGTTTCTTGTCATCGTTTTCGGACTGATGCTCAGGCGGTTTGGCAATGCAGCCGCAAAGTCACGCCGGCAGCAATAGCTGTCACAGCGCTACTTAGCGCGATCTCAGTGGAATTGTTCCGGCTTTATCACACGCCCTGGCTCGACGCGTTCGGCTGACCACGGCAGGCGCCCTGCTGCTTGGCCGGGTCTTTTCGCTTTGGAACATGCTGGCTTACGCAATCGGCATAGCTGCGGCCTGAGCCTTCGATCCGGAACGCCGGACTGCGTTGCAGCGCCGCGCGTCTTTTCAGACGCGCTAAGGACGCTCTATCACTTTGAATCTGCGCATAATCCTTTCCGAAAATCGATTCCGATTTTCGGGGTTATGCACTAAACCTGCCGTCTCACGAGGCCGAAGCCATTGCGCGATTGCGCGTCCGCCCTTTGCCCTTCTGTCTGTTGCGTGCGATCGGTCGGTAGGAGCGGTAGAGGATCAGCGCGATGATCAGCCCGACATAGATATATTGCTCGAGGTCGAGGATCTTGGTTGAGAGCGCGAAGTGCAGCGCCCCGCAGGCGGCGATGATGTAGACGAGGCGATGCAGCCAGATCCAGTTCTTGCCGAGCCGGCGGATCGAGAAATTGTTGGATGTCAGCGCCAGCGGAATGAGCATCGCAAGCCCGGCCATGCCGAACATGATGAAGGGGCGCTTCAGCACGTCGTTGATGACGGCGGTAATATCCATCGCCTGGTCGAGCACCATGTAGACGGTGAAATGCATCAGCGCGTAATAGAAGGTCAGCAGGCCAAGCGCGCGGCGGTAACGCAGATAGTTCCAGCCGAAGAGCTCACGGGCAGGGGAAATGGCAAGTGTTGCGATCAGGAAACGGATCGTCCAGATGCCGAGGAAAAGCTCGAAGGTCTTGACCGGATCGGCGCCGAGCTGATCGGTCGCGCCGAGATAGAAAGTCCAGGCCGCAGGCACGAGCCCGACGACATAAAGCAGCCAGACGGAGGCGGGCTGCCAGCGCTTCGGGATGGCGAGCGACAGTTCCGCCATCAGAAATTCGCCTTCAGGTCCATGCCGGCATAAAGGCTTGCGACTTCGTCGGCATAGCCGTTGAAGGGCAGGGTGGGATGGCGGCTCGCGCCGAAGAAGCCGCTCTCGCCGATGCGCCGTTCGCTGGCCTGGCTCCAGCGCGGGTGGTCGACCTCAGGGTTGACATTGGCGTAGAAGCCATACTCCTGCGGATTGGTGACCTGCCAGGTATTCTTCGGCTGCTGGTCGGTGAGCGTGATCCTGACGATCGACTTGATGCCCTTGAAGCCGTATTTCCACGGCACGACGAGGCGGATCGGCGCGCCGTTCTGGTTCGGCAGCGTTTCGCCATAGAGCCCGACGGCCAGCAGCGTCAGCGGGTGGCGCGCCTCGTCGAGGCGCAGACCTTCGACATAGGGCCAGTCGAGCGACTGGAAGAAGCCCTTCTGACCCGGCATCTCGTCTGGCCGCACCACGGTTTCGAAGGCGACGTACTTGGCGCTGCCGAGTGGCTCGACTTTGTCGAGCAGCGATGCCAGCGGAAAGCCGTCCCAGGGGATGACCATCGACCAGGCCTCGACGCAGCGCATCCGGTAGGTGCGCTCCTCGATCGGGAATTCCTTGATCAGCGCCTCGAGGTCGAAGGTGCCTGGCTTGTTGACCATGCCGTCCACCTTAACCGTCCAGGGCAGCGGCTTGAAATCGCCGGAAAGTGCGGCGGGATCGCCCTTGTCGAGGCCGAATTCATAGAAATTATTGTAGGTCGTGACGTCCTTGATCGGCGTCGCCTTCTCGTCGACCTTGTACTTGCTCTCAATGGCGGAGAGGGCCGCAGCACTCGCCTTGCCGGCGCTGTAGAGCCCCATGGCGCCAAGCGCTGCCGCGCCGAGGAATTCACGACGCCGCAGATAGATCTGGCGCGGCGTGATCTCTGATGAGGCGATCTTCGTTGGGCGATAGGTTGGCATGTTGAAATCTCCTGGGCGGATTTCTACAATATAGTCTTTAAACGACCCGCCCGCATGTTCGGATTAGTGTCTAAGCCTTGAATATTACAGACGTGAAGCCAATTTTTTGTGTTCGGTCGTGATGGAATAGGCTGTAACAAAACGTCGCGTCGAACCGTATATGATCGATGCGCCTCATGGCGCTTCTCCCCGGCGTACCGGATTTGGGCTTCCCGGTAGTGACAGCCCCCGTCGATTGGATTAGGACAATTCCAAAAAGCAGCGTTTGCCCGGCCCGCAGGCTCCATGCCGCCCGGCTTCGCCTGATAATTCCGACACGTTGAGGAAGACACCGATGCCAGCTTACCGTTCCAGAACCACGACCCATGGCCGCAACATGGCGGGCGCCCGCGGCCTTTGGCGCGCGACGGGCATGAAGGATTCGGATTTCGGCAAGCCGATCATCGCGGTGGTGAATTCCTTCACCCAGTTCGTGCCCGGCCATGTGCACCTGAAGGACCTCGGCCAACTCGTTGCCCGCGAGATCGAGGCGGCCGGCGGTGTTGCCAAGGAATTCAACACGATCGCCGTCGATGACGGTATCGCCATGGGCCATGACGGCATGCTTTATTCGCTGCCCTCGCGCGAGCTCATCGCCGACAGCGTCGAATACATGGTCAATGCCCATTGCGCCGACGCCATGGTCTGCATCTCCAACTGCGACAAGATCACCCCCGGAATGCTGATGGCGTCGCTGCGCCTCAATATTCCGACCGTCTTCGTCTCGGGCGGCCCGATGGAAGCCGGCAAGGTCGTGCTCCACGGCAAGACGCATGCGCTCGACCTCGTCGACGCCATGGTCGCCGCAGCCGACGACAAGATCAGCGACGAGGACGTTCAGACCATCGAACGCTCCGCCTGTCCGACCTGCGGCTCCTGCTCCGGCATGTTCACCGCCAACTCGATGAACTGCCTGACGGAAGCGCTCGGCCTGTCGCTGCCCGGCAACGGCTCGACGCTCGCCACCCATCTCGACCGCAAGCGCCTCTTCGTCGAGGCCGGCCATCTGATCGTCGATCTCGCCCGCCGTTATTACGAGCAGGACGACGTCAAGGCGCTGCCGCGCACCATCGCCTCCAAGCAGGCCTTCGAGAATGCCATGGCGCTCGACATCGCCATGGGCGGTTCCACCAATACGGTTCTGCACATCCTTGCTGCCGCTCACGAAGGCGAGATCGATTTCACCATGACCGATATCGATGCGCTGTCGCGTCGGGTGCCGTGCCTGTCAAAGGTCGCTCCCGCCAAGAGTGATGTGCATATGGAAGACGTCCATCGCGCCGGCGGCATCATGTCGATCCTCGGCGAACTCGACAAGGGCGGTCTCTTGAACCGCGATTGCCCGACGGTCCACGCCGAGACGCTGGGCGATGCGATCGATCGCTGGGATATCACCCGCACCAACAGCGAAACCGTGCGCAACTTCTATCGTGCCGCACCCGGCGGCATCCCGACCCAGGTCGCCTTCAGCCAGGAAGCCCGTTGGAACGATCTCGACACCGATCGCGAGAACGGCGTCATCCGCTCGGTCGAGCATCCCTTCTCCAAGGATGGCGGCCTTGCCGTGCTCAAGGGCAACCTTGCGATTGACGGCTGCATCGTCAAGACCGCCGGCGTCGATGAATCGATCCTGAAGTTCTCCGGCCCCGCCCGCGTCTTCGAAAGCCAGGATGCGTCGGTCAAGGCGATCCTTGCCAACGAGGTGAAGGCCGGCGACGTCGTCGTCATCCGCTACGAAGGCCCGAAGGGCGGCCCAGGCATGCAGGAAATGCTCTATCCGACGAGCTATCTGAAGTCGAAGGGCCTCGGCAAGGCCTGCGCGCTGATCACCGACGGCCGCTTCTCCGGCGGCACCTCCGGCCTCTCGATCGGCCACGCCTCGCCGGAAGCGGCAAATGGCGGCACGATCGGCCTGGTGCGCGAAGGCGACATGATCGACATCGACATCCCAAACCGCACGATCAGCCTCCGTGTCAGCGAGACCGAGCTCGCCGCCCGCCGCGCCGAACAGGACGCCAAAGGCTGGTATCCCACAGAAGTCCGCAAGCGCAACGTCACGACCGCCCTGAAGGCCTACGCCGCCTTCGCAACGAGTGCGGACCGCGGTGCCGTGCGCGATCTGAACGCCCGCTGACTCATCTGAACCGACGATCTACTGATTAGAAGTCAAGTGCTCTACCGACCGGTCGCATTCAAAGCGGCCGGTTGATGTTTTTATAAGACTCGCCGAGTTGCTTCAGCCGCTCGTCATAGGCAGCCTTGATGCAAGTTGCATCTGCCCCGCATTCCTGCCGTTTCTTCAGCCAGGCCGTCTGTTCGTCCTGCAATGTTCCGCGCGAACCCATCGCCAGCAGGCCGGAGAGCAACTCGAAAGTCGTCACCATCTTCACATCGGCGTCGTTGAGGGCGCGGTTGTCGCAGATCGCTTTTTCATCCGCCTTCAATTCTTTCGCATCGCAATCGAAGCTTGCTGCCTGTGCCAGGTTCGATCCAATGAGCAGGATCGCAAAGCCGAGGGCCGCTGTCGTCGTTCTTGTCGTGATCATTCATATGTTCCCATTGCTGCCGGTCAGGTTAGCTTCCGCAGTGCCAGAGCCAGGAAGATGATGCAGATGAGCCAGACGGCAAGGATGAAGATCAGTCCGACCCGGCCGGAGGGACGCTCGGTGCGCCTTGTCGCCTCCATACGAAGCTCGTTCATCACCTCTACTGGCACGAGCCGGATCGCCAGCATGATACCGAGCGGCACGATGAAGAGATCGTCGAGATAGCCGAGGATGGGGATGAAATCGGGGATGAGATCGATGGGCGACAGCGCGTAGGCGGCAACGGCGCCGGCCACCGCTTTGGCATGCCACGGTACGCGGGGATCGCGGGCGGCAAGCCATAGGGCCACGATGTCACGCTTCAGTGACTTCGCCCAGTTTTTGGCTTTTGATATCAGTTGCATGGCCAATCTTCCTGAATCAAATTCACAATGACTTCAACCGGTTTCCAAGACGCCCTCTCGCCTTGTTCTTCCATGCTTCCGCCCTCTTTCCTTTCTAGCGTCGGGCCGCAGAACAGGATGATTTTGGGCCGGTTCGGCCTAAAATCTGAATCCTGTTCGCTATTAAATAGTTAGAGCATGATGCCGTCCGAAAACCGCTCACACTTTTCGGCATCATGCTCTAAAACGTTGCTCAAGAGGATTCAAAAGGGATACCCATGCAAGGCCTGTTCAAGCGCGCCTCCGTCTCGCTATTCGCTCTCATGCTCGTTCTGCCGATTGCTGCCCATGCGCAGACGGCAAAGGCCATACCCGAGAGCCAGATGCAGATGCAGCTCTCCTTCGCGCCGCTCGTCAAACAGACGTCGGGTGCCGTCGTCAATGTCTATGCGGAAAAGACTATCCGGCGGCAGTCGCCCTTTGCCGGCGATCCTTTCTTCGAGCAGTTTTTCGGCCAGCAGATGCCGAACCGTTCGGAGAAGCAGTCTTCGCTCGGCTCCGGCGTCATCGTCGAGGCGAACGGCACTGTCGTCACCAACAATCACGTCATCGAGGGCGCCGATGACATCAAGATTGCCCTCTCGGACGGCCGCGAGTTCCCCTGCAAAGTGGTGCTGCGCGATGATCGCGTCGATCTTGCCGTGCTGAAGATCGACACCACGGCAAGCTTTCCGGCGCTGCCGATCGGCAATTCCGATTCAGTCGAGGTCGGCGATCTCGTGCTGGCGATCGGTAATCCCTTCGGTGTCGGCCAGACGGTGACGAGCGGCATCGTCTCAGCGCTTGCCCGCAACCAGGTGATCAGGAACGAATTCGGCTTCTTCATCCAGACCGATGCCTCGATCAATCCCGGCAATTCCGGCGGCGCCCTGATGAACATGAAGGGCGAACTGATCGGCATCAACACCGCGATCTTCTCGCGCGGCGGCGGCTCGAACGGCATCGGTTTCGCCATTCCTGCCAATCTGGTCAAGGTCTTCCTCGCGTCTGCCGATGCCGGCATCAAATCCTTCGAGCGCCCCTATGTCGGCGCAAGCTTCGATGCGGTGACCTCGGAAGTGGCTGAGGCGCTGGGGCTGAACAAGGCTCGCGGAGCGCTCGTCGTCAAGGTTTCGGAAGGTGGGCCGGCGGCCAAAGCCGGGCTGAAGGCCGGCGAGATCGTCACCGCCGTTGACGGGATTTCCGTCGAGCATCCCGACGCGCTGCTCTACCGGCTGACCACAGCCGGTCTCGGCAATTCGGTCAAGCTCACCGTCATCGAGAACGGCCGCGAGGAGCAACTGCCGTTGACGCTCGCCCGCGCCCCGGAAACCTCGCCGCGCGACCAGCGCACCATCGGCGGACACACGCCGTTTACCGGCGCCGTCGTCGAGAACCTGTCGCCGCGTGTCGCCGACGAGCTGCGCATGCCGCCGGAATCGTCGGGCGTCGTCGTATCCGAGGTAAAGGAGGATTCGCCTGCTGCCCGTCTCGGTTTCGAACCGAAGGATATCATCGTCTCGATCAACGGCACCGATGTGAAGTCGACCGGCGACCTGTCCGAGATGGCCGATAGCGACCCCGGCTTCTGGCGGGTCGAGATAGAGCGCGACGGCCAGCGCATCCGGCAATTTTTCCGATGAGCAACGATCTCTTCGCGCCGCGCGTTCCGGAGGAGGTCGCCGCCAGGCGGCCGCTTGCCGACCGGCTGCGGCCGAAGACGCTCGCTGATGTCACCGGTCAGGAACACCTGACCGGTGAGGATGGCGTGTTGAAAAGGATGATCGAAAGCGGCTCGCTTGGTTCGATGATTTTCTGGGGTCCGCCGGGCACCGGCAAGACGACGGTGGCACGGCTGCTTTCGGGCGAGGCGGGACTGGCCTTCGAGCAGATATCGGCGATCTTCTCCGGCGTCGCCGATCTGAAGAAGGTGTTCGAGACAGCCCGTTTGCGGCGTATGGACGGCCGTCAGACGCTGCTCTTTGTCGATGAGATCCATCGTTTCAACCGCGCCCAGCAGGATAGTTTCCTGCCCGTCATGGAGGATGGAACCGTCATCCTCGTCGGCGCCACCACTGAGAACCCATCCTTCGAACTCAACGCCGCTCTGCTGTCGCGTGCCCGTGTGCTCACCTTCAAGTCGCATGACGAGGAGAGTCTCGAGGAACTGCTGAAGCGTGCCGAGGCGATCGAGCAGAAGCCGCTGCCGCTGACGGAGGATGCCCGCGCCAGCCTGATCCGCATGGCCGATGGCGATGGCCGCGCGGTGCTGACGCTTGCCGAAGAAGTCTGGCGCGCAGCGCGCGAAGGCGAGAGCTTCGATACCGAAGGCCTGACGCGCATCGTTCAGCGCCGTGCCCCGGTTTACGACAAGGCACAGGATGGCCATTACAATCTGATCTCGGCGCTGCATAAATCCGTGCGCGGCTCGGATCCCGATGCCGCGCTCTATTATCTCGCCCGCATGTTCGATGCCGGCGAGGACCCGCTCTATCTCGGCCGGCGGCTGGTGCGCATGGCGGTGGAGGATATCGGTCTTGCCGATCCGCAGGCGCTGGTGATCTGCAATGCCGCCAAGGATGCCTATGAGTATCTCGGCTCGCCGGAAGGCGAGCTGGCACTGGCGCAGGCCTGCGTCTATCTCGCCACCGCCCCGAAATCGAATGCCGTTTACAACGCCTTCAAGGCGGCAAGCCAGGCGGCAAAGCAGAACGGCTCGTTGTTGCCGCCGAAGCATATCCTCAACGCGCCGACCAAGCTGATGAAGGGCGAGGGGTACGGCGAGGGCTATCGCTACGATCACGATGAGCCGGATGCCTTTTCCGGCCAGGATTATTTCCCGGAGAAGATGGGCCGCCAGATCTTCTACGATCCGCCGGAACGCGGCTTCGAGCGCGATATCCGCAAGCGGCTGGAATGGTGGGCAAAACTCCGCAAGGAGCGTAATCCGCGCTGAAACCGGGCAAACCTCAGGAAGCGCGCGGCGTCTTCTGATTTGCCGGCGCGGCGATCACCTTGACGGAAGATTCCGCAAGCCCGTGATGACCTTCCATATCGACGATGACATGCCAGTGACCGCTTTCCGGAACCGCGATCTTGATCGGCGATTTGCGTGCCACGCCGCCGATATATTTGAAATCGAGAACCTCGGTGAACCGCTGGAAATTCGGGGCCGTCATCAGGCGGACATTGTTCACGGCATTCAACGACACCTCGATGATCGTTCCGGTGCGTTGTTCCTTGAGATCGTAATGGGTGAAGCGGAAATTCGGTTTCGGCATCGGTCTCGTGGCGTCTGAAGTCTCTGCGCCGGGGATTTTACCAGAATGTGGGTTAAGGAAAAGTTGGAAATCGGCCGTTCAGCTCATGTCTTCGCACTCCCGCTGCATGAAAACAGCGGGAGTACGGCAAGATTTAGTGGATATTCGCGGTGCCGCGCGCAAAGGGCGCGAATTCGAGCACCGTGCCTGCGGCCGCCCTGTGGATATCGGCGGAGGGGCAGTTGCATTCCCCAGCTGCGAAATGGAGGGCGGCCGCTTCATTGATGAAGAGCCCGCCGACGAGGCCTTCGCGGTCGTGGACGATCCAGTGGCCGCTTCTCTCTCGGCCGACGGTGAAGCGGGCGGAAGGCGAGGGTGGCGTAGCGGGAAGGCTGCGGCGTTGCTGTGCGTTTGCCATTGTGGTGATCCTTCGGTCCTGATGCTCAACGGGAGATGAGGTCGAACATCATCTGGACCAGGCCAGCAAAGGCCAGCGTCATCGCAAGGCGGGGCGCAATCGCGGCAAGGCCGGAGAGCATCGAATGGGAGGGATCGGCGGCGAGTGTGCTGAGGCGGCTGCGTTGCAGCGGGTCGCTCTCGGCACTCGGTTCAGTCAGGTGTGACATCGGTTTGTCCTTTCGAAGTCTCAGCCGCCGCTTGATCGAGCGGCGGTGTCACGCTTCAAAAATAAGCTCGGGTGGATAGGGTTTCCATTTGGCGGCGAAAACGAAGATATAAAAATCTCATACGGATAACGCCATCTTCGCGCTGCTTTCGTCAACGAAGGGCGCAAGCGCCTTGCCGATGGCGAAACGCATCTCCGGCTCGGCAGCGACAAGCGGAAGGCGAAGCTCGGCCTCAAGGCCGCGCATCAGCCGAAGCGCGTGTTTGATCCTCGCCGGATCGCCCTCCGGCCCGAGGGCCGATATCAGCGGCAGCAGCCGATCCTGCAGAGAACGCGCGGCCAAAAGGTTTCCGGCCCGTGCTGCCTGCTGCATCGAAGTGAAGAGCCTTGGCAGAACGTTGGCGCCCGGCGAGATCACGCCGTCGCCGCCGGCGATGGTGAAGGCGAGCGCGGAAGGGTCATGGCCGGAAAAGAAGCGGAAGCGCTGTCGCAGGATCGGCGAAAGCCCGGCGAAGCGAGCGATGTCGCCCGTCGCGTCGCGAATGCCGACAATCCCCGGGATGGCGGCCAGGCTGAAGAACGTGTCCGTCGAAAGATCGCTCGCCGCCTGCGCCGGCGCATGGTCGACGATGACAGGCAGTCGGCTCGCCGCTGCCACCTGCTCGAAGTGGTGGATGATGCCTTTCTGCCCGGGTTTGGAATAATAGGGCACGGTGACGAGTGCGGCGGCGGCGCCGAGCGCTTCGGCCTCGCGGGTGAGTGCGATCGTGCTTTCGGTGGAGTTGGTGCCGGTGGCGGCGATGACGCAAACGCGGCCGGCCGCGGACCGGATGCTGAGGTCGATCACCTCAGCGCGCTCCTGCGGCGAAAGCGTCGGGCCTTCCCCTGACACGGAGCAGACAGCAAGCCCGTCGACGCCGCTGAGGATCTGCCATTCTGCAAGCGCCCGAAACGCCGGCCTGTCGAGGCCGCCATGGCGAAAAGGCGTGACAAGAGCGGTGATCGCGCCGCCAAGGCGCGGCATTCTCGCCGTTTCCATGGCGGATCTCAGAGCGCGCCGAAAATGACGTAGAGTTCGACGCAGGCGAGCACCACGCCAAAGACGATCAGCGCCTGGGCGGTGCGCTTTTCGCGCATCTGCCGGCTGCCGCGCTTGACCCTGTGTGGGCGAAAGCGCTGGAAACCGGAGGACATGACATTTCGCATGGCATTTGACCTTTGCAGTGATGGCGAAAGCCTACTGCTGGGCGCGATAGGAAATCCATTCGGAGCGGGGCACGAAAATATAGGAACGGCATAAAGGCCGATGCGCGAAATTTCGAAGCGTGCTGTCGGAAAGACATGAGCGCCGCCGTCCTTGCGGTATCGATGCAAACACGGAGCAAGGACATGTCGAAGATGACGCTGATTTCGATGATCGCAACGGCTGCCGCATTCCTGGCAGCGCCCGGTATATCGGGCGCCGACAGCAGCACGCCTGTTATCGAGGAGAAGAAGGCTGCAGCGCCGATTGTCAGGAAGGGAAGTCTGCCGGTCAACGGCATCGATTATTATTACGAGATCCGCGGCGAGGGCGAACCGCTGCTGCTCCTTCACGGCGGCCTCGGGCAGATCGAGATGTTCGCGCCGGTCATGCCTGTTTTCGCCGACCACCGGCAGGTGATCGCCGTCGACCTGCAGGGCCATGGCCGCACCCCGCTCGGCAACCGGCCGATCGAGCTTCCGGCCATCGGCGCCGATCTCGCAATCCTGGTGAAGCAGCTCGGTTACGACAAGCTCGACGTCTTCGGCTATTCCTTCGGCGGCGGGGTGGCGTTGAACATGGCGGCGAACGCGCCCGACCAGGTGCGCCGGCTGGTGATACTCTCGGCACCCTATGCGCAGAACGGCTTCTTCCCGGAGATGCTGCCGCAGCAGGCGGCCGTCGGCGCCGGTATGGCCGACATGATGAAGGACACGCCGATGTTCCTCTCCTACAAGGCGGTGGCGCCTGACGTTTCGGAATTTCCGAAGCTGCTCGACGCCATGGGCGCGCTGATGCGCGAACCCATCGACTATAGCGATGCCGTCGCCAAGCTCACCATGCCGGTTATGCTGATCTATGGCGATGCCGACATGATCCGGCCCGAGCACATGATCGACTTCTACCACAAGCTCGGCGGCGGTCTGCGCGATGCGGGCTGGATGCGGGAAAACATGTCGAAGAACCGGCTGGCGATCCTGCCCGATCTTACCCACTACGAGACCTTCGCCTCGCCCCTCATGGCGAATGTGGCGATGACCTTCCTCGCTGGTGGCGGCAAGGCGCCGAACTGGGCCGACCAGGTCGGAAAGTAAGCGAAGGCGGCTGGGTTTTTCCCGGCCGCCCTTCCTCCGCAATCAGCTGCCGCGCTGGTTTTCCCGATCCAATTGGGTCACCAGCGCCAGGATCGTTTCCGAAACCGGCGTCGGCACGGCGCTCAGGCGTCCGAGCGCCACCACCATGCCGACCAGCGGCGTGATTTCGAGCGCCTTGCCGCCGATCAGATCCTGTAGCATCGATGTGCGCACGCCGCCGATATGGCGCGATTGTTCCAGCCGCTGTTCGACGGTCATGCTGAACCGCGCACCCAAGGCCTCGCCGACGGCGCGGACCTCACTCATCACCCTGCCGACCGTAGCCGAAAGGGCGGGATCCGCCATGATGTCGGTCATCAGCGCCCTGGTCAGCGCGCTGATCGGGTTGAAGGCGGCGTTGCCCATCAGCTTGCTCCAGATCTCGCCGCGGATATCAGCTGTCGTCGTAATGCTGAGGCCGGCGCCGGTCAGCACCGCGGCGATCGCCTCGAGATCGGGCGAGATGTCGCCGGAGGGCTCGCCGAGCACGAAGCTGCCGTTGTGGGAAAGCTGGATCTCGCCGGGGTTGATCACCTCGGCACCCTGATAAGCGACGCAGCCGATGACGCGCTCCGGCCCGATCAGCCGCCAGAGCCTGCCGCCGGGATCGAGCTCATCGAACTGCAGCTCGGCATGCCGGCTCTGGGTATCGCGGTGAAAATACCACCACGGGATGCCGTTGAGGATCATGACGACGCGGGTGCCCTCCTTGAGGAGGCCTGCAATGCCTTCGGCAGCGGGTGCCAGCTGATGCCCCTTGAGGCCGGTGATGACGAGATCCTGCGGCGGCAATGTCATGGGATCGTCGGTCGCGGTGAGGCGGACATTGAGCGGCCTTTCCGCATCGGCTTCGCGCAGGCGGAGACCGTTGTCGCGGATGGCGTCGAGATGCGCCCCACGCGCGACGACGGAGATGGTGGCGTCGTTTCCGGCCTGGCGTGCCAGCTTGGCGGCGATAGCGCCGCCGAGCGCCCCAGCGCCATAGATGCAGATGGACTTGATGGACATGCTCGCCTCTTCATGGTGGTGATCGAACCTAGATCTAGGCCATGAAAGGCGTAAGGCGAATGCTAATTTGCCGCAAGCAAGGCGAGCGGGCGCCAGACGGTGAGCCTTTGCGCGATCGCATGCTGCTCTTCGATTATGGCCACCGTATCGCTGCGGTCCTCTTCTCGCTCGCGAGCGTGCTGGCGGACCGGGCTCTCTGATATCAACGAGAAGCGTTGACAGGGAAGAAGTCGGTGCCGTCAGCGCGATCCAATGTCAAAGCTGACTGCCATCAGCACGCATTCCGGCAATCGTCTGAATCGCTTCAAAATAAACCGCCAGGTCGCGGGCAGGATCCGCCGGGAGCGCGGCCGCACGAAACACCTTGCCTCCCGTCGCCTCAACCCCTCCGTCGATCATCAGGTTGTCGGCCATCCCGTGGTTTTCGATCGCAATGCCATCCGGTCCGCGTGGGCGCCCGCTCGTCTCATCGATATCGAGTCCCGCATACCAGATCGAGCGAACACGCAGACCATAGTTGTCGGGATGATTGGTATAGGCGAAGACCGCTTTTCCCAGCGCAATCATGAAGCCGATCTCGTAGACCGTACCCGGATCGGCGCTGACGCCTCGAAAAGGAGTGATGTTGGCAAGGCAGATCTCGGCTCGACGCATGGCGTCGTCATTGCGTGCGTAGATCTCTGCGGCCGTCCGCTTCACCGGCGTCTGGTTTTCGTCGCTACCGGGACCGGTCGGCTCGAAGCCGAACTGGCGCGCCAATCGGCGTTTCTCGGCCATGATGGGCATGGCGTCCGGAAGAAAGACTTCCGGGCCGGCAAGGTAAATGGTGGTCATCGGTATCCTTCACTCACAAGCAAGACGAGGCGCCGAGGGCAGGGGACAACCAGGCACGTCGTCCATTTCCGACGGAAGCGCGGCAAATGGCAAGCCATGCTGGCAGCCATTGTTCAATTTTTTAAGAGCAGTCTGACGAATCCACAGGGAACGGGCAGCTGCCGACTTTCATTCCAGGCAGAGCGGAGGGACGTCCAGAGGATCCGCCCTATCTCCGTCATCGAGCAGCCGCCTGATATGGACGGCCCTCAAGGCGGCATCGACCGCACCCAGGCCCGGACGGGTGCGGCGATGTTCGTGGAATGAAAAAGCTGGGGGTTCGCGCCTGTCACCCTTTTGACTCCGGTGGACGAACCGGCCAAAGATGCCACCTTGGCCAGCATCGTCGGGAGAGGTTGATGAACGGTCGGATTTTGCCAGCTGGTATTCGAAGAGCCCCAAAGCGGCTCAAATGTCTGTTCCCCGCTTTGGCTGCACTGACGCTGCTCGCCTCGGCGGCGGTCGGGCGGGACATTGGGCCGCAAAGCCCGGCCTCGCGCGAACAGGTCGAAAAACTCGTCGGCCTCTGGAAAGATCACTTTGCCGGCGCCGATAGCCTGCAGCAGCAGCGAACGGCCTTCAGGACGCTGATGGAGACGACGCCGGGGCCGACGCGCATCCAGGTGCGGCAGGTCGATGCCGACGGCGTCGACGCCGAGCTGATGTGGCCTGCCCGTCTTCATCACCCGATCGGCCAAAGGGTAATTCTCTATATTCATGGCGGCGGTTTTTCCAGTGGCTCCATTCGCACACATAGCCTGCTTGCCGGCTCGCTCGCCAAGGCCGCATCCAGCGACATTCTTCTCATTGATTATCGGCTGATGCCGGAATATGGCTATCCCGCGCAGATCAACGACGCGCTGACCGCCTATCGCTGGCTTCTCGACAACGGCTATCGGAGCGAGAATGTCATCGTGGCCGGAGACGGCGCCGGCGGCAATATCGCGATCGAGACGGTGCTGCGGCAGATGCGAGCGGCGAAACCGCTGCCGGCGGCGGTGATTGCACTCAGCCCCATCACTGATCTTGCCGCGACGGGCGGCTCGATGACATCGAATGCCGAAAGCGATCCGCTGGTCAGCAAGATGTCAATCGAGAGCTTGCGCAAGACTTATCTCGGCAGCCGATCTCCGACCGATCCCCAGGCGTCGCCGCTCTATGCCGACATGATCGGTTTTCCGCCGCTGCTGCTGCAGGTCGGCTCCGGCGAAGTCCTGCTGGACGACACGCTGCGGCTCGCCGACAAGGCGCGCCAGGCGGGCGTGGATGTCACCACCGAGGTCTGGCCGGGCATGCCCCATCAGTGGCAGCTGTTTCCCTCTCTGCTCGACGATGCCGATCGGTCGAGCCAGAATATCGCCGAATTTGCGATCCGGCATTTTGCCGACAAACCGCAGGAATAGGGCCGCAGGACCAGGCGTCCTGGCGCCTCCGTCATCGCATCATTGCGCGCGAGACGGTGACGGCGCCAGAGGCCGCTCGACTTCCCGGCCGACGCTGAGCGCCTTTCGCACATTCGGTTCCAGCAGCTCGATATAGGCGTGGTCGGGTGCAGCGCCCAGCGCATCCAGCATTTTCGAGAAGAAACACCGGGCCGCTGCCGCAGCCGTGACGTCGAAGACATCGGCGTCGCTCAGCCCATGTTTCTTTAGCCCGTCTATATCCTGCTGCGTCACCGACGTCGCATCGCGCGCCACCTTGGCGGCAAAAGCCATGATCGCGCGTTCGCCGGCATCGATCGGCGCCTTTTCCGTCTCGTTGACAACAGCCGTCAGCCCGTCGCTGGTGAAACCCTCGCGCAGCAGCACCGAGCCGTGCGCCAGCATGCAATAGGAGGATTTGAGCTCCTTGGCCGCCGCCAGCGTCACCAGTTCGTAGCGCCGCAAGCTCATATGGCCGCGAATGCTCGATAGCAGCGCCGCCCAGCTCTCCATCACCTCCGGCCGATGGCCGAAGGCCCGGTACATGTTCGGCAGATAACCATAATTCGCCTCGGCCGACGCATACATCGACGTCGTCTTCTCGCTGGCGGATGCGTTGGGGGTGTGAATGAAAGCCATGGCGTGATCCTCCTCTATAGTGAGAAGGATAGGGTAGATATGCAGGACAGCAATCCTGAAACGTCAGGCAGCGTTATTGGCCGCGGAAGCATTGCCACTTCTCTTGATGGGAAGGGTTACGGTAAACGTCGATCCGCATCCTCTTGCGCTTCGAACCTCTATCGAGCCGTTGTGCAGTTCAACGATCTGCTTCACCAGATTGAGGCCGATACCGGTTCCAGCAATCCCGGTCGACGTCCGGGCACGAAAATAGCGCTGGAACAGCCGGGGCACGTCTTCGGCATCGATCCCCACGCCATCATCGCTGATCGAAACTTTGACGTTTCCCGTCTCTGCCCATGCGGTGACGCGAATTTCGGAGGTTCCAGGCGCGTATTTGACGGCATTGGAAAGCAGGTTGGTAAAGACCTGGGCCAACGTGCGGGGATCGGCATCGATGAACTCCGGCAACCCATCGATATCCAACACAAAGCTGTGCGATTTTGCAATCGTCGACTGCCGCTCGCAACATGTTTTTATCAATGATCTCAATGCGCAGGCGTCGTAATTGATATCGATCTTGCCGGTATCAAGGCGTCCGGCTGACAGGATGCTCTCCATGAGATCGACAATCCGGGTCACCGATGCGCGGATTTGATCGACCTTGTCGCTGAGAAATTCGGGCTCGACCGCCCCCCTTTTTCGCAACAACCGCTGGGCAGCAGCGTCGATGATGGCAAGCGGGGTCCTGAATTCATGGGATGCCATCGCCACGAACTGCCGTTGCAATTCGTTGATGTTCCGCTCCTGCGCCAGCATGCGCTCGAGCTCCCGCGCCTGCCGCTCGACTTCCGCCGTGCGGCTCTTAACCGTCGCTTCGAGCTGATCGTGATGCCGGCGCAGCTCTTCGGCAAGTCGCACGGTCTTTGTCACGTCCTCATGCGTGGCTACATATCCACCCGTTTGCATCGGATTGTGGGTGATCTTGATAACGCGTCCATCGGCCAGGACGATATTTTGGCTGGCCGGCGCACCGCGTGCGGTCGCTTCGAAGACCACGTCAAAATAGGCGGCGGTATCGGCCGGGCCATTTCCCTCGCGGCTGCGATAGGCCAGGATATCCACAAGTGGCGTTCCCGGTTGCGTCAGCAGGTCCGGCAGATTGTACATTCGTGCATAGGAGGCGTTGCACAGAATGAGATTCTTTGACGAATCGAACATGCACAGCCCATGCGGCATATTGCTGAGGGCTGCGTCGAACCGGCGATGTTGCTCAGTCAGGCTGTCTTCGACGCGAATGAGGGTCGAGATGTCCTCGTAGCTGAGGATCCAGCCTCCATCCTTCGACGGCGCGCAGGTCAATGCGACCATCCCTCCGTCGGAAAGGGCAAATTGAGACGTGGGCGCTGCACCGGCCATCGACCGGCGGGATGCCACTGCACGGCAGTCCGCAGTGCCCGGCAATCCGTCGATATTCATGCCTTTGCGAATGGCTCCTTCCGCAAGGCCGAGAATATCAAGCGTGCGGGAATTGAAAGCCGTCACCGTACCGGCAGGATCAAGCAGAACAATGCCCTGAGGCAGGCTCTCCAGGATAGATTCAAACAAGAGTGGCATCATCCGGTCCTGCTTCAGATCTGGCGCGTTGCATGTATCCGTAGCATTCGTCAGAAACGATAAAGTTTCGCTAATGTCTATCGTCGGGAATTCCTCGACGGAAACCTGGAAGAGAGCGGGTCGCCGCAGCATGGCCTGTACTGGCTTTATTGTCCGACGAATGGCTCATGCTAGTTTGCCGGTGATAGCGCTTGGCAATGATCGTGTGGGAGCGAAACCCCGAAATTCCAATAAGGATGATCGCTATGAGCAGCATGGAAACGAAAGAGTTTGTTCTGGCCGGCGTGGTTATGAAACGCCTACTGTCCGGCCGGCAGATCAACGGTCAGTTCTGCCTCTTCGAAAACATCAGCGGCGGAAACACGAAGACGCCGATCCATGTCCACGCCGAGGACGACGAAACCATCTACGTCATGGAGGGCGCCCTGACCGCCGTGGTCAACGGAGAAGGGCACAGATTGACCGCTGGTCAGAGCATCTTTCTCGAGCGCGGGGTGCCACATCAACTGATGAATATGAGCGGCCGGCCGGCACGCTATATCCTGATCGATACGCCGGCTCTCTTCGATCAGTTCCTTGAAGAAGCTGGCCACGAACGCCGGCAAGGCGAAGTGGCCGTACCGCCGACACCCGAGGAGGTTGAACGCCTCAGAACGGCTTCCGCGAAATTTGGCATCACCCTGCTGTCCGACTGGCCCGCTTGATTTGATTATCGCGACCGTATTGCGATAGCCGATCCAGGGTTCAATGAAGACGCTGTTTTGCTTGCTCCGGCAGGCTGCGGCGAACCGTATGTCGACTTCAGATGGAACGCCAGGCTGAGCAGTAGATAGTCGTCCCTGTTGGACCAGGAAAGTCTGCTAGAGCGCCGTGCGTTCTTTCGGACGCACAAAGACGCTCTAACTCTTTCAATCCTCTTGGAATGGCAGCGGCGAGGGACTTCAGAAGCCCTTCCTGTTTTTCTTAGAAGGTCTTGTCGCTTCGACGGAAATAACGGACGAGCCCGAATCTTCCACATTTTTGCAGAAACATCGACATAGGCTTCTCAGGCAAGGGCAATTTTTAGATCGTTCCAATTTCTAAGATGGGATTCCAGCGCTACGAGAAGGGCAAAAGTCTGCCATAATGAGTAGGTTTATAACAATCCGCACAAATTTCTCTTGACATATTTGGAACGTTCCAAATATTTAAGCAATCAGTCGACGTTGGTGTCGGGAGGGGAAATGACAAAGGCGCGGGTAACCGTCATCGACATCGCGAAGGCCGCCGGCGTCTCGAAATCGACGGTTTCGCTGGTGCTTCAGGGCTCCTCCCTGGTCAATGAAGGGACGCGTACCAAGGTTAATGCCGTGATGCGCGAGCTGGGCTATGTCTACAATCGCGGCGCAGCCAATCTTCGGCAGGCCGGCGCCAAATCGCGGATCATCGGGGTCGTGGTGAACGACCTGACGAACAGCTTCTTCGCGGAACTGGCGGTCGGCGTCGATATGGTCGTTCAGTCGGCCGGGTTCGTGCAATTCCTGTCGAACACCAGCGAGAGCATCGACAGGCAGCGCGAGGTTGTCGCATCGATGCGGGAACATGGCATTTCCGGGCTCATCGTGTCGCCGGCGCGCGCCACCGATGCCGCAGACTTCAAGCCGCTTGTCGCCGCGGGGATTCCGGTGGTGGTCGTCGTGCGAAACCTGCCCGGCGCCAAAGTCTCGTCCGTGGTCTCCGACAATCAGGCTGGCATGATGTCCGCGGTCAAGCACTTGGCGGAGCTTGGCCACAAGCGCATCGCTTTTCTCGGCGGCTTTCCCGACACCGCTGTCTTCGACGACCGCCTTGCCGGTTACCGAAGCGGCATGGAGGCAGCCGGGCTCGACCATCACCAAGAACTTGTCATCTCGTCCGCGCCTTCGCGAGCCGGCGGGGTAGAGGCGATCGGAAAAGCAATCCTTCTTGCCGACAAGCCCACGGCAGCCGTCTGCTTCAACGATGCCGTCGCCTTCGGTGTTTGCGATGGATTGCGTGCGCGCCGTCTGGAGCCCGGCTCCGACTTCGCAGTCGTAGGTTTCGACGACGTCATCGAGGCTCAGGCAGCGGTTCCCGCGCTCACGACGATCTCGGTCGATCCGCAGGGCATCGGGCGCCGGGGCGCGCAACTGCTTTTGAAGCAGATCAATGCAGGCAAGGCCGAGGCGGAGACGGTGACAACAGCCGTTCGGCTGGTCATTCGCGAGAGCTGCGGAGCCCGCCAGAGCGTAAAAATCGAAACAGGACTCTGAGTAATGCCGATGAAGAAGCATCTCACCCCCACCGAAGCGGCCGCGCTGATCCCGGATGGCGCTGTTGTAACGGTGTCTTCCTCGAGCGGTCTCGGTTGCCCGGACCTCATGCTGAAGGCGATTGGCGAGCGTTTCGATGCGACCGGTCATCCGCGGGATATCACGACCCTTCACCCTATCGCCGCCGGCGACATGAGCGGCATCAAGGGCATCGACCATATCGCCAAGAAGGGGCTGCTCAAGCGCATCATCGGTGGTTCCTATCCGTCCGGTCCGTCATCGTCAGAGCCGCCGCTGATCTGGCAAATGATCACCAACAACGAAATCCCGGCCTACAACATTCCCTCGGGTATCCTCTTCGATATTCATCGCGAGGCCGCCGCGAAGCGGCCAGGCGTCCTGACCAAGATCGGGATCGACACATTCGTCGATCCCAAGCGGCAGGGTTGCGCGATGAACGGCCTGGCGTCGGAACATCCGGTGGTCAAGCGCGTGAGCTTCGAGGGCGACGACTGGCTGTTCTTTCCCTCGATCGCCCCTGAGGTCGCCATCATCCGCGCCACCACCGCCGACGAGCGCGGCAACCTGACATACGAACATGAAGGCGCCTATCTCGGCGGCCTCGATCAGGCGCTGGCCGCGCGCAACAACGGCGGCATCGTCATCGCGCAGGTCAAGCAGATCACCAAGGAAGGCTCGCTGAAGCCCCATGACGTTCGGGTGCCTGGAATGCTGGTCGACTATGTGGTCGTCGATCCGGAACAGAAGCAGACGACGCAGACGCAATATGATCCGGCAATTTCCGGGGAGATCTTCCGCCCGCTCGATAGTTTCAGCGTTCCGGAATTCAATGTTCAGAAAGTCATCGCGCGCCGTGTTGCGCAGGAACTGCAAGCGGGAAGCTGCGTCAATCTCGGCTTTGGCATATCGGCCAACGTGCCGCGCATTCTGCTGGAGGAAGGGCTTCACGGCGCGGTCACCTGGGTCATCGAGCAAGGCGCGGTCGGTGGTGTGCCGCTGCTGGACTTCGCCTTTGGTTGCGCCTCCAACGCCGACGCCTACATGCCGTCGCCCTATCAGTTCACCTATTTCCAGGGTGCAGGCTTCGATGCATCGCTGCTGTCCTTCCTCGAGATCGGCAAAGACGGTTCGGTCAACGTCTCCAAGCTCTCCTTCCGGCCGCATGTGACGGCTGGCGCCGGAGGTTTCGTCGACATCACGGCGCGCGCGAAGAAGATCGTCTTCTCCGGCATGTTCAATGCCGGAGCGAAGCTTTCGATCGTCGATGGCGCTCTTCTCATCGAGAAGGAAGGCAAGCTGAAGAAGCTCGTGAACGAGGTGGAACATGTCACCTTCAGCGGCAAACGCGCGATCGAGCAGGGGCAGGACATCACCTATGTCACCGAGCGGTGCGTGATGAAGCTGACGCCCGGTGGCGTCGTCCTCACCGAGGTTGCCCCAGGCGTCGATCTCCAGTCCCACATCCTCGATCAGTCGGAGTTTCCGCTGATCGTGGCGCCTGATCTGAAGGTCATGGACGCCGCGCTTTTCCAGGAGACAAACATCGGCCTGTCCCTTCCAGAAAAGAGGGCACGGACGCTGGAGGGCAGCTTCCATGGCTAGCGGAACAATCAGAATTGACGTCGATGGACATGTTGCGACGCTGACGATTTCTCGTCCGGAGAAGCTGAACGCGCTCGATCTCGACATGCTCAAGGCGTTGGCGGACGCGGCCGACGCGGTAGAGGCGAACGCCAATGTGCGCGCTGCCATTCTCACGGGCGAAGGAAAGGGCTTTTCCGCCGGCGGCGATATCAAGGCCTGGGGCGGAATGTTGCCTCAGGAGTTTGGTCATCTCTGGGTTCGCCACGGCCACCGTATCTTCGAGAGATTGGCGACGCTCCGGATGCCGCTGATCGCGGCTCTGAATGGCCATGCCCTTGGAGGAGGGCTTGAACTTGCAGGAGTCGCTGACATTCGCCTTGCCGAGGAACAGATCAAGATCGGTCTCCCGGAAACCGGCCTTGGCATGGTGCCGGGCTGGTCCGGGACCCAGCGTCTTGTGCGCCGGTTCGGGGCGCAGGCCGTCCGGCGCATGGCCTTGGGCGGCGAGATATTCACCGCCGAGGAGGCCCGCCTGCTCGGGATCGTAGACGCGGTCGTCCCCACTGGAAACGCACTCAATGCTGCCAGGGACTATGCTGGGCGGATTGCCGCAAGGGGGCCGGCTGCGACGGAGATCGCGAAGTTGATGATCGCATCGGCAAACGGCGAAGACAATGGAACCGCGGTCGAAGCCCTGGGTTCGATCCTCGCTGCGAAGACCGGCGATCTGAAGGAGGGCGTCGCATCATTCAGCGAGAAGCGCCCGGCAACGTTCAAGGGAGAATGGTAATGACGGTCCTCGTCAACCCCACCGCGCTCAGCGACCACAAAGCGCGTGATTTCAAGATGCTCATCGATGGCAAATGGGAGGCAGGCGCCTCCGATCCGATCGAGCGTGTCGCGCCAAGCCATGGTGTCGTGGTCAGCCGGTTTCCGACCGGCAGCAAGAGGGACGCCGAGCGCGCGATCGCTTCGGCACGCAAGGCGTTCGACCTCGGGCCGTGGCCCCGAATGACCGCTTCCGAACGTTCCGCCATCCTGCTCGAGGCTGCCGATTTGATCGCGGCGCGCGCAGAGGAGTTGGCATTTCTCGATGCTATCGAGGCGGGAAAGCCGATCACCCAGGTGCGGGGAGAAATTGCAGGCTCCGTCGACATATGGCGCTACGCGGCGGCTCTTGCCCGCGACCTCCATGGTGAAAGCTACAACACGCTCGGCGATGGCACCCTGGGTGTCGTCTTGCGCGAAGCGATCGGCGTGGTGTCGATCATCACGCCTTGGAACTTTCCGTTCCTGATCGTCGGCCAGAAGCTGCCATTCGCCTTGGCCGCAGGTTGCACGACCGTCGTCAAGCCCTCGGAACTGACCTCAGGATCGACGCTGGTGCTGGGAGAGATTCTGCAAGAGGCAGGCATTCCGGATGGCGTCGTCAACATTGTCACCGGTACGGGACCTGAGGTCGGCGCGGTCATGACGTCGCATCCCGACGTCGACATGGTGTCCTTCACCGGCTCGACCGGTGTCGGAAAGCTGACGATGTCGAATGCCGCACAGACGCTGAAGAAGGTCTCGTTGGAACTTGGTGGGAAGAACCCGCAGATCGTCTTTCCGGATGCCGATCTCGATGCCTTCATCGATGCCGCGGTCTTCGGCGCATACTTCAATGCCGGCGAGTGCTGCAATGCCGGCTCGCGGCTGATCCTTCACAAATCAATCGCTTCCGATGTCGTCAAGCGGATTGCCGAGCTGTCGAAGGCGGTGAAGGTCGGCGACCCGCTCGATCCTTCGACGCAGGTCGGCGCCATCATCACGCCTGAGCATCTGGTGAAGATATCAGGATACGTCGCCGGCGCGAGGGGCAGCGGTGCCCGGGTCGCGCATGGCGGCGAGACGCTTGACCTCGGCATGGGGCAGTTCATGTCGCCGACGATCCTCGAAGAGGTCACCCCTGATATGGCAGTGGCGCGCGAGGAAGTCTTTGGCCCGGTGCTTTCGGTCCTGACATTCGAAACTGCAGCCGAAGCGATCAGCATCGCCAATTCCATCGACTACGGCCTGTCGGCCGGTGTCTGGAGCCGCGATTTCGACACCTGCCTGACCATCGGCCGCTCGGTGCGAGCCGGGACGGTCTGGATGAACACCTTTATGGACGGCGCCTCGGAACTTCCCTTTGGCGGTTACAAGCAAAGCGGCCTCGGCCGTGAGCTCGGCCGCCATGCGGTTGAAGATTACACCGAGACCAAGACGCT
Organism: Rhizobium sp. 25PS6; assembly: GCF_032464655.1. Lineage (NCBI taxonomy): Bacteria > Pseudomonadati > Pseudomonadota > Alphaproteobacteria > Hyphomicrobiales > Rhizobiaceae > Rhizobium > Rhizobium sp. 25PS6. Next base: position 349 of record NZ_JAWDIV010000013.1, on the reverse strand, counting down.
CAACATGCATATCGGCAAACGCACCAACTGGTGGATGCCGCAGACAGAAAAGCTGGCTTAGCGTATCGGCCCGAAAATCGGAATCGATTTTCGGAAAGCACGATGCGTCGATTCAAAGTGTTGCAGCGCCCTTTGCGCGTCTGAAAAGACGCGCGGCGCTGTAACGGCGGCCAAACTACGCTCGAGGAGGGCGGGTGACTGGTGCGGGAATGGGTCCCGCACCTTCCAAATGTAAGACTGGGAGGTCTTTCGATGAACAGGTTTTTGACCACGACTGCAATGATCGCATTGGCTCTGGCCGGCGCCAGCGTGTCCGCCCACGCCGCTGACGTCAAGGAAGTGCAGATGT
>NZ_JAWDIV010000012.1:0-234338 GCF_032464655.1 Rhizobium sp. 25PS6 | reverse complement strand
TCTCGGCCCATTCGATGCTGGTGACCGCGGCATCCGGCAGCGGCGGGTCGATGTCGTAGACATAGCCGGAGAGCATGTCGGCGGCGCGTTCCGTCGCCTTGATCTTCGCCTCGGTTTCCGCGACCGCCTTGGAGATCGCCTCGATGCGGGCGCGGAACATGTGGGCGAGCACATCGCGGCCGGACTGTTTTTCGAGCCGCTCCAGATGCAGGCCGATGCGCGAGGCGTGGCGCTCCAGCTCGCTCTTGCTGAAACGCGCCTTGCGCAGTTCTTCGGAAAGGCTGTCCTGCATGACGGCAACGGGGTCGAAACTTCCGGGCGCGCGCTCGTCGAGCACCGCGTCTGTGACGAGTTTCTCGATCATCACGAGTGCCTGCAACTCGGCGGCATCGGCGAATTCGACGTCGTAGCCGGTATCGTCGTAGACCTTGCGCCGGACCGGATCGAGAAGCAGCCCATAGGCTTTCTGCAGATTGGCAAAGGCTTCCGAATCACCACCCGAATCGGGGTGGGCAACCTTTGCCAGGCGCCGATAGGCGGCCTTCAGCTGCGCCTCGTCCGCATCGCGTTCAACGCCGAGAATATCGTATGGATCCGTCACGCCTGCTCCCTTGCTCCCCGGCACGTTGCGGGCAGTCTAGGTCTTCTTCTGCATCAGAAGGGCGAAGTTTAGACCGAAACGAGGAATGACGTCCATGGCCCGCGATGGCGATGGTTTATGCACATGCTTCGCCAAATCCTAGATTGTTTAATGTTTTCAATTATTTCTTCGAAGATCAGCCTGTGGTGATCGAAGCGAGATAACATCTGGCTTCGCCATCGATTTTCAGCGCGGTTGCGGCCGCGTCCTCGATCAGCAGCGCATCGCCGGCCGCAAGCGCGCCGGTCTCGCTGTCCCGCCGGAATGACAATGCGCCGCGATGGCAAAGCAACAGGCATATCGAGGGCGAAAGCCGCACGGTCTTGCCGCCATCGACGTCGATGCGGATCAGCGTATGAGCGAGCCCGTCACGGCGCGTCATCACATTGAGATCGGTGATCGTTCCGTCCTCGAGCCTGGCCGCGACGGGGATATCCGCCGGGAAGGCCAGCGGATCGCTTGCCGTTGTCAGCAGCACCGGCGAACTGCCTGCCACATCGAGCACCATGCCGTTGCCATCAAGGATCGCCAGCGTGCGGTCGATGCCGGGAAAGATCGAAAACGGGCCGTCCTCTGCGACCGTCGCCATGCTGATGCGCCAGTCGAAGTCGTTGATCGAAGCGCCAGGTGGAAAGACGGCGATTTCCACCGTCTCTCCCTTGCCGTTTTTCCAGGGCATGCGTTTGTGATCGCCGGCGCGCAGGATCCTCACCGGGTTCAGTTCCCGAGAATGCCGGGCAGGCGCAGGCCCTTTTCCTTGGCGCAGTCGATGGCGATCTCGTAACCGGCATCGGCGTGGCGCATGACGCCGGTCGCCGGGTCGTTCCAGAGCACGCGCTCGAGGCGTCTTGCGGCATCGTCCGTGCCATCGGCGCAAATGACCATGCCCGAATGCTGCGAGAAGCCCATGCCAACGCCGCCGCCGTGATGCAGTGACACCCAGGTGGCGCCCGATGCCGTGTTGAGCAGGGCGTTGAGCAGCGGCCAGTCGGAGACGGCGTCGGAACCGTCCTTCATCGCTTCGGTCTCACGGTTCGGCGAGGCAACGGAGCCGGAATCGAGGTGGTCGCGGCCGATGACGATCGGGGCGGAGAGTTCGCCTGTTCTCACCATCTCGTTGAAGGCGAGGCCAAGCTTGTGGCGGTCGCCGAGGCCAACCCAGCAGATGCGCGCCGGCAGGCCCTGAAAGGCGATGCGCTCCCTGGCCATGTCGAGCCAATGATGCAGGTGCTTGTTGTCAGGCAGCAGTTCCTTCACCTTGGCGTCGGTCTTGTAGATATCCTCCGGGTTGCCGGAAAGGGCGGCCCAGCGGAAGGGGCCGATGCCGCGGCAAAACAGCGGGCGGATATAGGCCGGCACGAAGCCCGGGAAGGCGAAGGCGTTTTCGAGGCCTTCGTCCTTGGCGACCTGGCGGATATTGTTGCCGTAATCGAGGGTCGGCACGCCGGCATTCCAGAAGGCGATCATCGCTTCGACATGTTCGCGCATCGAGGCGCGGGCCGCCTTTTCCACAGCCTTCGGATCGCTTTCGCGCTTTGCCTTCCACTCACCCATCGTCCAGCCCTTCGGCAGATAGCCGTTGATCGGGTCGTGGGCCGAGGTCTGGTCGGTGACGATATCGGGGCGGATGCCGCGGCGGACCATCTCCGGCAGGATTTCGGCAGCATTGCCGAGCAAGCCAACGGACTTTGCCTCGCCGGCCTTGGTCCAGCGGTCGATCATCTCAAGCGCTTCATCGAGCGTCTCGGCCTTGGCGTCGACATAGCGGGTGCGCAGGCGGAAATCGATCGAATCGGGATTGCATTCGACGGCGAGGCAGCAGGCGCCGGCCATGACGGCGGCGAGCGGCTGGGCGCCGCCCATGCCGCCGAGGCCACCGGTCAGGATCCATTTGCCCTTGAGATTGCCGCCGTAGTGCTGGTGGCCGGCCTCGACGAAGGTCTCGTAGGTGCCCTGCACGATGCCCTGCGTGCCGATATAGATCCACGAACCGGCCGTCATCTGGCCGTACATCGCAAGGCCTTTCTTGTCCAACTCGTTGAAATGATCCCAGGTCGCCCAATGCGGCACGAGATTGGAATTGGCGATCAGCACGCGCGGCGCATCCTTGTGGGTGCGGAAGACGGCCACCGGCTTGCCGGATTGGACGACCAGGGTTTCTTCTTCCGTCAGCGTCTTCAGCGTCGCGACGATGCGGTCGAAATCCTCCCAGGTGCGGGCGGCGCGGCCGATGCCGCCATAAACGACGAGCTCGTTCGGATTCTCGGCGACGTCTGGGTCGAGATTGTTCATCAGCATACGCAGCGGCGCTTCGGTCATCCAGCTCTTGGCATTGAGATCGTTGCCGCGGGGCGCGCGGATTTCGCGGATATTGTGGCGTGGATTGTTCATGGCGGTTCCCCTGTCGAGTGATCGTTATCGTTTCAGGCCCGGCGCAATCTGTTCGATGCGCACCAGAATGTTTTTGAGATGGACGCGAAGTCTGTCTGCCTTGGCGGCGTCGTAGGCAAAGGGCGGTGCCTCGGTCTGGAGATGCGTCGATTGCGCGAGCTCCATCTGGATCGCGTGCACACCAGTGTCGGGCCGACCATAGTGGCGTGTCGTCCAGCCGCCCTTGAAGCGACCGTTGAGCACACTGTCGTAACCCTCGGCGGCTTCGACGACGGTGAGCGTCGCCTGCTCGATGGCGCTGTCGCAGGTCTTGCCCATATCGGTGCCGATATTGAAATCCGGCAGCTTGCCTTCGAACAGGAAGGGAATGTGGGAGCGGATCGAGTGGCAGTCGTAGAGGATCGCGACGCCGTGGATGGCCTTGACGCGCTCGATCTCGGCCGCGAGCGCCGCATGATAGGGAGCATGGAAGTCCCGCAGCCGCGCCGCGATGTCGGCCTCGTCCGGCGCCTGCCCATCCCTCCAGATCGCCTTGCCGTCGAAATCCGTCTGGGGAATGAGGCCGGTGGTGTTCTGGCCGGGATAGAGGCTGACGCCGGCTGGATCGCGGTTGGCGTCGATCACGTAGCGGTGGAAGGTGGCGCGCACGGTGGTGACGTTGTCGAGCAGGCCGTCATAGAGCTCGTGGATGTGCCAGTCGGTGTCGGCGAGGATCCCACCCTCGTCGTTGAGGCGGTCGGCGATCTCAGGCGGCACTTCGGTGCCGGTATGGGGGAAGCCGAGGATGACGGGGGAGGTGCCACGCGTTATTTCGTATGGAGTGGTCATGAGCAGAGCGCTCCGGCGTTTGGGGCGTTACCCCCCTCTGTCCTGCCGGACCCGGGGTCGAGCCGCGGGTCTCGACCCGTCCTTCGGACCCCCACAAGGGGGGAGATCGACTCGTGGATGGAAGCTTGCCAAACAATTGATGCTGGAACGAGCGGGTGCGCCCAGCCGATCTCCCCACCTGTGGGGGAGATGCCCGGCAGGGCAGAGGGGGGTACCAAGTGCAGAACCATCACGATTAGCCCTCCAGAACCGGCAGAATACCATTCGAAACCGAGGCGTTCAGGGCGCCCGTCGCCACCAGTTCGGCGGCGGCGGCGAGGTCGTTTGCCATGTAGCGATCGACGTCGAGGCTCGGAACTTTGCTGCGGATGGCAGTGATCGCCTTGCCAAGCTCCGGGCTCGTCGACAGCGGCGCGCGCAGTTCGACGCCTTGGGCCGCGGTCAGCGCCTCGATGCCGATGATGCCGAACAGGTTCTCGGTCATGCCGAGCAGGCGGCGGGCGCCGTGGCAGGCCATGGAGACATGGTCCTCCTGGTTGGCCGATGTCGGCGTCGAATCGACCGAGGCCGGGTGCGACATCTGCTTGTTCTCCGACATCAGCGCCGCAGACGTGACCTCGGCGATCATCAGGCCGGAGTTCAAGCCCGGCTTCTTGGCGAGGAAGGCCGGCAGGCCGTAAGAGAGCGTCGGATCGACGAGCAGCGCGATGCGGCGCTGCGAAATCGCGCCGATCTCGCAGACGGCGAGCGCGATCTGATCGGCGGCGAAGGCGACGGGTTCGGCGTGGAAATTGCCGCCGGAGACGACGGAATTGTCGGAGAGCACCAGCGGATTGTCGGTGACCGCATTGGCCTCGATTTCAAGCGTGCGGGCGACCGAGCGCAGCAGATCGAGGCAGGCGCCGTCGACCTGCGGCTGGCAGCGGATGCAATAGGGATCCTGCACACGTTCGTCGCCCTCGATGTGGCTCTGGCGAATGATGGAATTTTCGAGCAGGGCGCGAAGTGCCGCCGCGGTGTCGATCTGGCCCTTATGCCCACGCAATGTGTGAATATCCGGATGAAAGGGGGCCGAAGAGCCCATGGCGGCATCGGTGGACATGGCGCCAGTGATGAGCGCCGCCTGTGCGGCACGATGGGCGCGGAAGAGGCCGGCAAGTGCCAGCGCCGTCGAGGTCTGGGTGCCGTTGATCAGCGCCAGGCCTTCCTTGGCGGCGAGCACCACCGGTTTCAGCCCGGCCCTTTCGAGGGCTTGCGCGCCTGGGAGCCGTTCGCCGGCGAAGAAGGCTTCGGCCTCGCCCATCATCACCGCTGCCATATGGGCAAGGGGCGCAAGATCGCCGGAGGCGCCGACCGAGCCTTTTTCCGGGATCAGTGGAGTGACGCCCTTATCAAGCATGCCTTCGATCAGCCGCACCAGCTCCAGCCGTACGCCGGAGGCGCCGCGCCCAAGGGAGACCAGTTTCAGCGCCATGATCAGCCGCACGATATTGTCGGGCAGCGGCGCGCCGACGCCGCAGCAATGCGACAGGATGAGATTGCGCTGCAAAGTTGTCACATCGGCGCTGTCGATCTTGATCGAGGCGAGTTTGCCGAAGCCGGTATTGATGCCATAGACCGGCGCATTGCCGGCGGCGATCTCGGCGATGCGGGCAGCGGCCTTGGCGATCCCCGCATCGAAGGCGGGATCGAGCTTTGCCGGTGCGCCCGTCCAGTAGATAGTTTCGAGATCTTTGAGCGAGACGGAGCCCGGGTGGAGCGTGATGGTCATCGGCCGTTCCTTTCGCCCTTGAAGACGCGTGTGTGAAGCGGATTGAAGCCGATGCGGTAGACGAGCTCGGCGAGGCTTTCGATATTCCAGATGGCGAGATCGGCGGATTTGCCGGGTTCGAGCGTTCCCGTCTTGTCGAGCAGGCCGAGCGCACGGGCGCCTTCGCGAGTGGCGCCGGCGATGCATTCCTCGACGGTGAGGCCGAAAAGTGTGGCCGACATGTTCATGGTGAGCAGCATCGAGGTGAGCGGCGAGGTGCCGGGATTGCAATCGGTAGCGATCGCGATCGGCACGCCGGCCCGCCGCAATGCCTCTACCGGCGGCTTCTGCTTTTCATGGATGGCGTAGAAGGCGCCGGGCAGCAGCACGGCGACGGTGCCGGCTGCGGCCATCGCCGCAACGCCATCCTCGTCGAGATATTCGAGGTGATCGGCCGAAAGTGCGCCATAGGATGCGGCGAGCCTGGCGCCACCGAGATTGGAGAGCTGCTCGGCATGCAGCTTGACCGGCAGGCCAAGCGCCTTGGCCTTGTCGAAGACGCGGGCGATCTCGGTCGTGGAAAAAGCGATGCCCTCGCAGAAGCCGTCAACGGCATCGGCAAGACCGAGGCCATGCGTGTCGTCGAGACCGGGCAGGACGACATCGTCGAGATAATCGCCGTTGCGACCCTTATATTCCACGGGCGTCGCATGGGCACCGAGATAGCTGGTGGCGACGCGGACCGGGCGGATATGGCCGAGCAGGCGGGCGCTCTGCAGCATCTTCACTTCACCGGTCCGGTTCAGCCCGTAGCCGGATTTGATCTCGATCGTGGTGACGCCTTCTGCAAGCAGCGTGTCGAGCCGCGGCAAGGCCTGGGCGACAAGCTCCTCGACCGACAGCGCATTGGTCGCCTTCACCGAGGAGACGATGCCGCCGCCGGCTCGGGCGACCTCCTCATAGGTCGCGCCTGCCAGGCGCATTTCGAACTCGCGGGCGCGATTGCCGCCGTGAACGATATGGGTGTGGCAGTCGACGAGACCGGGCATTACCCACCGGCCCTCGAGATCGACGATTTCGGAATGTTCGATGGCCGATGCCGGCAGCTCGCTTTCAGCGCCGGCAAAGGCGATGCAGCCATTTTCGATCAGCAAGGCGCCCTTTTCGACGATACCGAGTCCCGATTTTGTCGGCGCGAGCGTGGCGAGCCGCGCATTGCGCCACAGCACTGGGCGGGTGTCGGCAGATGGGGCTTCCTCTGAAAAATTGTTCCCGGTCATCAGCTTTGCGCCTTTCCTTATGCCAAAACATGTATATACATAATCGAGAGGTGACAAGAGAAATTTTGTGCGCTTTTCTGGAAAAGAAAGATCGGCACGGCAAGAGGAGAGGGAAGGCGATGACCACACTTCACGCAGACACGGCGCTGACGCCGCAGGGCTGGCAGAAGGATGTGCGGCTGACGCTTGAGGCCGGGCGCATTGCGCGGGTCGAAATCGGCACTGCTCCCGAGCCCGGCGATGAACGCCACGCTCTCCTCGTTCCCGCCATGGCGAACCTGCACAGCCATGCTTTCCAGCGGGCGATGGCCGGCCTTGCGGAAGTGCGCGGCCCGGCAAATGACAGCTTCTGGAGCTGGCGCACTGTCATGTACAAGTTTGCCCTGGCGATGACGCCGGAGCATGTCGAAGCGGTCGCGGCCAAGCTTTATACAGAGATGCTGGAGGCAGGCTTTTCCCGTGTCGGCGAATTCCACTATCTCCATCACGACAGGGATGGCGGCGCCTATACCAATATCGCCGAGCTTGCCGAACGCATCGGCGCGGCAAGCGAAGAGGCCGGTATCGGCCTGACGCTGCTGCCAGTCTTCTATGCCCATTCCGGCTTCGGCGGTGCCGCCCCCATCGACGGCCAGCGGCGCTTCATCAATTCGCTCGAAAGCTTCGAAAGGCTGATGGAGGGATGCCGGGCGGTGACCGGCCGTCTCGACGGCGCCGAGCTCGGGCTGGCACCACACAGTCTGCGGGCCGCGACACCGGACGAGCTCGCAATGCTGGTGCCCATGGCGGGCAACGGTCCCATCCATATCCATGTCGCCGAGCAGGTGAAGGAGGTCGAGGACTGCATCGCCTGGTCCGGCGCGCGGCCTGTGCGATGGCTGCTCGATCATGCGCCCGTGGATGAACGCTGGTGCCTGATCCATGCGACGCATATGACCGAGGACGAAACGCGGCGGATGGCGAAAAGCGGTGCTATCGCCGGCCTCTGCCCGATCACCGAAGCCAATCTCGGCGACGGCGCCTTTGCCGCGCCGCTTTTCCTCGAAGAGGGTGGGCGTTACGGCATCGGTTCGGATTCCAACGTGCTGATCTCCGTGCCGGAGGAACTGCGCCAGCTCGAATATTCGCAACGCCTGGCGCTTCGCGCCCGCAACGTCGTCGCGGCACCCGGCGGTTCGACTGCGCTTTCGCTGTTCACACATGCACTTGCCGGCGGTGGTGCCGCGCTGAAGGCGCCAACAGGTCTTGCTGAGGGCTACTACGCCGATATCGTCTCACTCGATGCCGCGGCCGTTCCTTATCTCACAGGCGACCAGATCCTCGACCACTGGCTGTTTGCAGGCGGCGTCGGCGTCGATTGCGTCTGGGCGCATGGCCGCAAGCAAGTGGAGGGCGGACGCCATCTCAGGCGCGATGCTATCGACCGGCGTTTCCTCGCGGCGATGGACGAGTTGCTCGCCGTCTGAAAAGAGCGTTTCCTGTCCAAGCATTCGAATTAGAGCAATTCCAGCAAAGTGTGTAGCGGTTTTGCGTCCGGGATTGCGTAAAAACAAAGAGATAGCGGGAGACCAATCGGAACGTGGCGATGAACCAAAGCAGGGATATCACCTTGCATCAACGCATCCTCGGCGACATTGAGGGCCGTATCGTCTCGGGCGATTGGCCGCCGGGGCACCGCATTCCGTTCGAGGTCGATCTCGCCACGCAGTATGACTGCTCGCGCATGACGGTGAACAAGGTGCTGACCCAGCTTGCCAAGGCCGGCCTTATCGAGCGCCGGAAGAAGTCCGGCAGCTTCGTCACCCAGCCACAGGCGCAATCGGCCATTCTTGAAATCCACGACATCAAGGCCGAGGTGCAGTCGCTGAACCTGCCCTATTCCTATGCGGTTTCGAAGAAGACGAGCCGCAAGGCCAAGGCGGACGACAGCCGCCGGCTGGAACTGCCTGTGGCGTCCTCGGTCGTCGAGGTCGTCTGCATCCACAATGCCGGCATGCGCCCCTTTTGCCTGGAGGAGCGGCTGATCAGTCTTGCGACCGTACCGGAAGCCGCCGATGCCGATTTCCTGACGATGGCGCCAGGCCCCTGGCTGCTCAACCAGGTGCCGTGGAGCACGGCCGAACATCGGATCCACGCTATTTCAGCTAGTGCCGAGCTGGCCGCGGCTCTCGATATACCACGCAATACCGCCTGCCTCGTCGTCGAACGCCGCACCTGGAGCAATGCCGGCCCGGTGACGCATGTGCGCTTCACCTATCCCGGTGATCGTCACGCGCTGGTGGCGCGTTTCACGCCGGCATCGCAATAAATCCCCCATGTTCCATATACAATATGGGCAGTTTTCACTCCTCGAACATCTTACCGCTGCGCGCTTCGAGCCGGTAGCGGTGGCCGGGATAGACGAGGCGAGCTGTTGAGACCACCTGCTTTGCCGACCACGTGCGCCGGCGGATCGTCAGGCAGGGTTCGGTCTTCATGATGGTCAAGAGCTTGCATTCCCAGGCCTGCGGCATTGCCGCCTCGACGACGTGCTCGGAGCCGCTGAGCGGGGCTGCGGCCGTCAGATAGGCGTTCGGCGTCAGCGAGGTGAAATCCTGGGCGAGATATTCCGGGGCCGCCTCCGGATGGACGAAGCGATCCTCGATCTGCACCGGAACACCGTCTTCGCTGTGGACGATCAGCGAGTGGAAAACCGCAGCACCAATTGCAAGTTCCAGCGCGTCGGCAATCTCGGGAGAGGCGGTTTCCTGGGCGAGAACGACGACGGCGGCCTCATGGACATGGCCGCGTTCGGCGATTTCCTCGGCGATGTTGCGGACTTCGAACAGTGCCGAATAGCCCTTGCGCTCGGCGACGAAGGAGCCGACGCCCTGGATGCGGATCAGTTCGCCTTCATTGGCGAGTTCGCGCAGCGCCCGGTTGGCGGTCATCTTGCTGACGCCGAGTTCGACGACCAACTCGTTTTCCGAGGGCACGCGATATTTCGGCGGCCACTCGCCGCTATGGATGCGGTCGAGGATCACCTGCTTGACGCCGGCATAAAGCGGAGTGCTGTCATTTTCCGCCAGTTCGCGCTTCATTTCGCCGGGACGCTTCATTGCCTATTCCTTTTGCACGAATGGAATTCGCCACATAATTCAACTTTCCCACTTGCATATCACAAAATATCTCATATGGTACCATATACAACCTCCCAATCGGTCCTTTGAGAAAAATAGGACAAGAAAGGGCAAGCCGGCGAAGATCGGTCGTGGTGCCGCAAGGTCTGTTTCAACTCCAGAGGAGAATTCACAAATGAAATTCAGCGCAATCCTGCTTTGTGGCGTGGCGGCTTTTTCCGCCTTCGCCGCGCCTGCCTTTTCCAAGGACTGGACGAAGGCGACTATTACTCTCGAAGGCGCCTATGCGCCCTGGAACCTCACCAATGCCGACGGCACGCTCGGCGGCTTCGAGCCGGAACTCGCCAAGGTGCTGTGCGAACGCGCCAAGATCGAGTGCACGCTGGTTGCCTCCGACTGGGACGGCATGATTCCGGCGCTCAACGCCGGCAAGTTCGACGTTATCATGGATGCGCTATCGATTACCGAAGAGCGCAAGAAGATCATCGACTTCACCATTCCCTATGCCGCCACGCCCGCCGCCTTCGCCGCCGCCAAGGACAGCCCGCTGGCGAACGCCGCCGGCACCGGCGCCACGATTAAGATGACGCCCGGCCAGGCCGGCGTGAAGGAGATCGACGCGCTGAAGGAAGTCTTCAAGGGCAAGACGATCGGCATCCAGGCGGCCACCGTCTACGCCAAGTTCGTCTATGACAATTTCGGCGACATCGCCGAGATCCGCGAATACAAGACCGGCGCCGATCGCGACCTCGACCTGCAGAACGGCCGTATCGACCTCGGCTTCGATGACGCCGTCTATTTCGCCAACGCGTTCAAGGCCGCCAACGACACGCTCGCCTTCACCGGCCCAGAAATCGCCGGCTCGATCTGGGGCGAGGGTGAAGGTCTCGGCCTGCGCAAGGCCGATACCGACCTGCGCGACAAGTTCAACGAGGCGATCAAGTCGACGCTTGCCGACGGCACGGTCAAGACCCTGTCGATGAAGTGGTTCAAGATGGACGTCAGCCCGCAGCAGTAGGCGTTTCGGCCTTTCGGCCGCAGACACGGGTCTCCGGCTTTATCGCCGGGGACTGCGTGTTATTGTCAATCCACAAAACACTGCCGCGGACGGGGAACGGACGATATGGCAAGTTTGGAACTGCTTGGCTTCGGCTCGACGGGATGGGGCGCGCTGCTCATTGCCGCCACCTTGATGACACTGGCCGTCACGGCAACGGCGCTGGCGATCGGCGCGGTGCTCGGCGCGATCGTCGCGGCGGCGAAACTCTCCGGCAATCTTATCCTCATCACGCTTGGCAACGTCTATACGACCGTGTTTCGTGGCGTGCCCGAACTGTTGATCATCTATCTCATCTATTTCGGCGGCTCCTCGGCCGTCACCGCGATCGGCAAGGCAATGGGTTACGAGGGCTTCCTCGGCTTGCCCTCCTTTATCGCAGGCGCGCTTGCCGTCGGCATCATCTCCGGCTCCTACCAGGCGGAGGTCTTCCGCGGCGCCTTCCTTGCCATCTCCAAGGGCGAGCTCGAAGCCGCCTCGGCGATCGGCATGCATCGTGGCATGCGCCTTCGCCGCATCATCATGCCGCAGGTGTTTCGCCTCGCCATTCCCGGCCTCGGTAACGTTTGGCAGCTCAGTCTCAAGGATTCGGCGCTGATCTCCGTCACCGGCCTTGCCGAGCTGATGCGAACCAGCCAGGTGGCGGCAGGCTCGACCCGGCAGTATTTCCTGTTCTTCATCGCTGGCGGCTGCCTCTATCTCATCCTGACCAGCCTTTCAGACCGCATCTTCAACGGGGCGGAGCGCCGCGCCAACCGTAGCATGCCGGCATCGGCCATGGGCCAGGCGTAAGGAGGCGACAATGGATTTTACCTTCATCGCCTCGACCCTGGTCACCCTGCTCAAGGCCGTACCGACGACGCTCATCCTGTTTTCGCTGTCGATCATCTCAGGCGGCTTGCTGGCGCTCGTCATCGTCTGGATGCGGACCAGCGGCAATCCGGTACTTTCGGGTTTCGCCAAAGGCTATATCTTCATCTTCCGCGGCTCGCCGCTGCTGATCCAGATGTTCCTGGTGTTCTACGGCCTCGGCCAGTTCGGCTTCATCCGTTATTCCTTCCTCTGGACGTTCCTGCGCGAGCCGATGGTCTGCGCCGTGCTGTCGCTGGCGCTCTGCACCGCCGGCTATACGGCGGAGATCTTCCGCGGCGGCATTCGCGCCGTCTCCCCGAAAGAGATCGAAGCGGCGCGCTCGATCGGCATGTCCGGCTTCCTGCTGGTCCGCCGTATCCTGGCGCCGATCGCCTTCCGCCACGCGCTGCCGGCCTATTCCACCGAGATCGTGCTGATGATGAAGTCGACGGCGCTTGCAAGCCTCGTCACTGTCTGGGAGGTGACCGGCGTCGCCCAGCGGCTGATCTCGCAGACCTACCGCACGATGGAAGTCTTTCTCTGCGCGGCGATCATCTATCTCATCCTCAACTTCATCATCCTGCAGGGCATGGCTCTGCTCGAATATTCGCTCTCCCGACACCGCCGCGCGGCCCCGCAGGCGCTGAAGGCGTAGCAGTTTTGACCCGATTGGAGCACCCATGCCAGGCGTAACCCGACTATCGGTCCGCAATATCCGCAAGAGCTTCGGTACGCACGAGGTCTTGCGCGGCATTTCCCTCGATGCGGAAGACGGCGATGTGATTTCGCTGCTCGGCGCCTCCGGCTCCGGCAAGTCGACCTTTCTGCGCTGCATCAACATGCTCGAAACCGCCAGCGACGGCGAGATCTGGGTCGATGGCGAGGAGGTCCGCATGGTGCACAAGGGCGGGCGAAGCAAGCCGGCCAGCCAGAAGCAGGTGGACCATATCCGCTCCGAGCTCGGCATGGTGTTCCAGTCCTTCAATCTCTGGTCCCACATGACGATCCTGCAGAACGTCATCGAAGGTCCGATCCATGTGTTGAAGCGGCCGCGCGCCGATTGCATCGCCGAGGCCGAAGCGCTGCTCGAAAAGGTCGGCATCGCCGATAAACGCCACGCCTATCCGGCTCATCTTTCCGGCGGCCAGCAGCAGCGTGCCGCAATCGCGCGCGCGCTGGCGATGAAGCCGAAGGTGATGCTGTTCGACGAGCCGACTTCGGCGCTCGATCCAGAGCTTGTCGGCGAGGTGTTGCGCGTCATGCGCGCGCTTGCCGAGGAAGGCATGACCATGCTCGTCGTCACCCATGAGATGAGCTTTGCCCGCAACGTCTCGAACCGCGTCGTCTTCATGCGCGAGGGGCTGATCGAAAGCAGCGGCAAGCCGGACGAGATGTTCACCGGCGGCGCGACACCGGCTTTCCGCCAGTTCATCGGCCATTTCGGAAGCGGTCAATGACGATCACCATCGATGCCGTGCTGACCTGGCGCGATGTCGCGCGCGTCGGGGCAGGGGAAGCGCTGGCGCTGTCGCCGGCCGCCTGGGGGCGGGTCGAGCAGGCAAGCCGCATCGTTGCGCGTATCGTCGAGACGGGCGTGCGCGCCTACGGCGTCAATACCGGCGTCGGGGCGCTGGCGGATACCGTCGTCGATCGGGCCTCGCAGAGCCTGTTGTCACGCAGCATCGTGCTCAGCCATGCCTGCGGCGTCGGGCCATTGCTGGCTGCCCGCGAGGTGCGTGCTATCATCGCTGCTGAGATTGCCAATTTCGCCCATGGCCATTCCGGCGTGCGGCGCGAGATCGTCGAGCATCTCACAGCTCTGCTGGAACATGATTGCATTCCCGACGTGCCATCCAAAGGCTCTGCCGGTTATCTCGTCCACAATGCCCATATTGCGCTTGTTCTGATCGGCGAAGGCAGCGCTCACGTGGCCGGCCGGCGCATGAGCGGTCGCGAGGCGCTTGCTGCGATCGGGCTCGAACCGCTGGTGCTCGGCGCCAAGGAAGGCTTGAGCCTTGTCAACGGCACGGCCTGCGCCACCGGCCTGACCGCCGTGGGGCTGTCACGCGCCGAACGGCTGCTCGACTGGGCCGATGCCACCGCAGCCCTGACGCTGGAAGCGGCGGGCTGCCAGATCGCCGCCTTCGACGCGGCTGTGCTGGCGCTGCGCCCATCGGCGGGAATAGAGAAAGTGGGAGCGACGCTGCGCGCGCGGCTTGCCGGCAGCGGCCTTGTCGCCGCCGCCTTCGGCCGGCGCACGCAGGATGCGCTCAGCCTTCGTTCGGTGCCGCATGCGCATGGCGCCGCCCGCGACGTCTTCGACAATTCCGCCCGCGTCGTCGATCAGGAGCTTGCCTCAGTGACGGACAATCCGGCTGTCTCAGGCACGCCGGAACAGCCGATCGTCTGCTCCGAGGCGCATGCGGTCGCCCCGGCGCTCGGGCAGGCAGCCGATAGCCTGGCGATTGCGCTCGCTCAGATCGGTGCGATCAGCGAACGGCGCATGGACCGGCTGGTCAATCCGCTGGTAAGCGGCCTGCCTCCGTTTCTGGCCAGCGACGCCGGCCGCCATTCCGGCTTGATGATCGCCCAATATACCGCAGCCGCCCTCAGCAACGAGAACCGCCGCCTTGCCGCACCGGCGGCCATGGACGGCGGGCTGACCTCCGGCCTGCAGGAAGATTTTCTCGCGCATCCTACGGCCGCCGCCGGCAAGCTGCTCACCGTCATCGACAATGCCGAATATATCCTGGCGATCGAGCTGATGGCGGCTGCCCAAGCGCATGATTTCTTGGCGGCGACGGCGCCGCGGGCGCCAGGCACGAACCTTGTCTATCAAGCGGTGCGGCAGCATGTTTGCCATTATGGCGACGAACGGCCGCTCAACGGCGATATCGAGGCTGTCCGCACGCTGATCCGCGAGACTGCGCCGCCGCTATGATCGGCCTCAGAATGGCTGGGTTTCGGAATTCTGCTTTGGCTTTTCGCCGGCCTCGAGACGCTTGAGGCACTGGACGAAGGTCGGGTAGAGCTGCTCCACCCGCGAGAGCGGCAGCGTCCAGTCGCCTTCGTCGCCGGCAAAGCTGATCTGCACGTCAGGCATTCCGGCAAAGGAATTCTTGATGATCTTCTTCAGGCCGGCGCTCCCCTTGCTGGCCGGACCCCAGAGGCGAAGCGTGTTCTTGTCGAAGAAATCGGCAGCGATTACCTTCGTCGCCATACGGTCGGTCAGCGTCACCTCGGTCTTGGTGCCGGCCGGAATGTCCCATGTGTTTTTTTTGACGAGCCAAAACGTCTCGGTTGCGCTCTGGCGGAATTCCATGGTCTTGCCGATCTCGCTGTCCCACAGCAGGCGGCAATAGGGGTGCGGGCTCGCGTTCGCAAAGCCGACCGACCATTGCCTCGCGCCGCCTATCCATTCGGTCTCGCCGAAGGCTGAGACCGGCTGCAGGAGGGCCGCCATCAGAACCATCACTGTCGGAATTTTCATCGCCGAAATCACCTCCAACGCAATCGGCTCCAGCAATAGCAAAAGAAGGTTGAGCTTTTGCTACTACAGCGCCGCGCGTCTTTTCAGGCACGCAAAGGACGCCGCAGCAGTTTGAACTGCTGCATAATTTATCCTTAAATCGTTTTCCGATCTAAGGAACTATTCAGTAAGCGGGCTGAGATCAGGCGACGGCCGCGCTCGGTGTCGCTTTTACGTCCCGATGGCAGCGGCCGGACCGTCTCCGCATTCAGAGACAACCTGACGAAATTCGAGACCGTCACCATCGCCGCGATCGAAAGCGGCGTTCCCTTACTCGTCGCTGCTTGCAATATCATTGTCGACTTCCATTTTATGATCTGGCGCAAATCGGAAAACGAGCTCGCATCGTGGATCGACCGCGCTCGCGAAAGTCTGGTTGCCTCCTTTGCCAGTGGCGTTGCGAAAGACATACAGGCAGTCCGAGCAGCGATCGTCTCACCGTAGTCCAACGGACAAACTGAGGGGCAGATCACCAAGCTCAAGCTGGTAAAGCGCCAGGTGTACGGTCGCGGAAAGCTTGATCCATCTTCTTCAAGCCCGCCTGATCGGCTCGACATGAGAGAATTGCACCAAATCTGCGTCAGAGCCAATTTGCCGCCGTTTTACTGCCAGGGATTGCGTCCGAAATCTTCACCAGAACGGAAGGGAGTGCCTGATGGGATGGTCTTTCAAGATCGGGACGGTCGGCGGCACGGTGATACGCGTTCATATCACCTTCTCGCTCCTGCTCGTCTGGATATGGCTTGCGCATTATCGGGTCGGCGGCGCGCCCGCGGCCTGGGAGGGCATTGCCTTCATCCTATCCGTCTTTGCCTGCGTCGTGTTACACGAGTTCGGCCATATTGTCGCTGCGCGCTACTTCGGGATCAAAACGCCGGATATTACCTTGCTGCCAATAGGGGGTGTCGCCCGTCTTGAGCGCATGCCCGAAGAACCACATCAGGAACTGCTGATTGCCATCGCCGGTCCGCTGGTCAATCTCGTGATCGCCGGGCTGATCGTTCTCGTGCTCGGCGCATCGGTGGGCGTGGAGCAGATCATCGAAGTCGACGACCCGAAGATCGGCTTCCTCACGAGGCTCGCCGGCGTCAACGTCTTTCTGGTATTCTTCAACATGATCCCCGCCTTTCCGATGGATGGGGGTCGGGTGCTGCGTGCCGCTCTCGCTTCGCGTCTTACCTGGTCGCGTGCGACACAGATTGCCGCGATGATCGGCCAGGGGCTAGCCTTTGTCTTTGGTTTCATTGGCCTCTTTTATAACCCGCTGCTGATCTTTGTCGGTATCTTCGTCTATCTCGCCGCGGCGGCGGAGGCGCAGAATGCGCAGATCCGCGAGATCTCCGGCAGCGTTCTGATCAGCGATGTCATGGTCACCAAATTCGCAAGGCTCGATCGTTCAGCGAGTATCGACGAGGCAATCGAGATGCTGCTTGCGACAACACAACGCGAATTTCCAGTGGTCGATTCTGCCGGTCATTTTGAAGGCCTCCTGACGCGTGACGACATGATCCGTGGGTTGAAGGACAAAGGCCCTGACATGCCGGTCGCAAGCGCGATGCGCGTCGATATTCCAAAAATCCATCATCGCAAGAGCCTGGAAGAAAGCTTGCGATTGATGCGGCAGGGAAATGTGCCGGCCATCGCTGTCGTTGACGGCGCAGATCATCTCATCGGCCTCATGACGCATGAGACAATCGGAGAAATGATGATGGTCCGCGCCGCGGTATCAGATGGTTTTCGCTTTGGCCGCCTGCGCAGACACCAGTGAGATTAGCCGTGGGCGCACGGCCTTGTTCGAAGAGCATTTGATGAGGAATCAGGCAGCGGATCGCGCGAAACATGACAGAAAACTCGTCAACCTGCCGCTCAACGAGATCGAGAAGCACCTGCCCGCCCGCGTCGAGCGCCGAGGCAACTGCCCCGCTAGCGGCCTGCGATGGCGGGCCAGAGAGACCGCAGCGGGGCAGGCAGACCGTCGATCAGCTTGGCGGTCAGTCCGGGATCGAGTTCCTTCCACAACAGATCGAAAACGGCGTGGGTGGGTCTTCGGATTCGTTACCACCTTCTTAGAAGATTGATCATGAGCGACCGTTTTAAAGCGGCTCTCTGCTTTTTTGGTGGCGTCGCCGTTCCAGCTTCTGCACCACACCTACTTTCCCAAGGCGGGCATACCAGCACTGAAAGTACGAAGCTCGCCGTCGGCTAGAACCGGACGGCAACCCCGATAATCGGCCCCTGCTGGACGACGTCGAAGACGAACCCGTCATTATCGTAATTGACGCCAAGTGCACGATACCCGGCGACCGCCGAGATAGTATCGTTGAACTTGTAGCCGAGGCCCAATGCCACGTCCCAGTCGATATCGGCGCCGCCAGCACCCACTAGGCCCCATCCGGTGACATAGATTTGCGGCGTGAAGAAGTAGTTTCCTCGGACGCCGGCGACGGCATCGACCCATGTGGCGCTGTCTTCGACATCCACTCCGGCAAGAATGCCGCCATTGAAGGAGATCTCGGTTTTGGCCGACCAGACCTTTATGCCACCGACCACGTCGAGGTGGCCATTTTGGTCTTCGAGCACGGCGTAACCGACGCCAAGAAATCCCGCGAAGGTCTTCGATGTCACATCGACGCTCTCGGCGAGGATGCCGGCAGGTGTGTCGGCGTCGGCACCGAGCTTGGTGTAGATCACGTCACCGACGATGCTGAAGCGATCGTATCTTGCTTCGCCTGCCGCCATGAAAGCGAAGTCGAGATTATTGAGGATATCGCCGAAATCCGCGTCGATATGAACTTCCGGAAGCCCAAACTGGCCAATATCGCCGGATATGCCGGCAGCCCAGAAATATGGCGCGAAGGTGAATTCCCAGCCGCTCTGGCTCTCGACAGTTTTTGCTTCCGGCGTAAGTGGCGTGACATCAGCGGCATTACCGGCCGACGCCGCGCAGACGCCTGCCAGTAACAGAATGGCATGCAAGTGTATGGCTTTCATGAGAATCCCCCGATCTCGTTTGTCGCCTCGGCACTGTTGTCCCGAGTCGGCACTTTGCAGCGAGAAGTAGATTTGGACAAGCTTAAATACCTATTTTCCGTTGATCGCCTGCTTCAGCTGTCCGATGAGGCCTGAAATCTGCTGGTCCTCAGGCCTCAGTCGCGCCAGATCTTCCGCATGTCTCAACGCCCCCGGCAGCCGTCGAAGCTTGAGACTGTATTGGAGTGCCAAGCCGATGACGTCGGCGTCTCCGCCCGCCGCCCAACCATCGAGCCTGTCCAACGCCTCTTCCGTCCGGCCAGCCGAATCCAGAGCGACGGCCAAGGTCGTCTTGTAGCGGGAGTTTTGCGGATCGAGCCGCACCGCTTCTGCGAGTTCCGTTATCGCCTCGGCCAATGCCTGATTGCGCACCAGGGACAGCGCATGTCCGTAACGCAGATCCGCGCGTTGGGGCGCCATGCCGATCGCTTCGGCATAGGTCTGCTCCGACCTGTCGTTCTGACCGGTGGCGCGGTAGAACTCGGCGAGATTGATGCGCATTCCCTCCAGTGTCGAGTCGAGCGAAATCGCCCGCCGGAAGGCGGCCTCGGCCTCGGCCGTACGCTGTCGAGCGAACAGGAAGAAGCCATAATTGCTTTGGGTTTCCGCGACGTCAGCATTCGCCTCCACGTAGGCGCGCAGGTCCGCGACGGCGGCTTCGAAATTGACTTGCTGATCGCCAAAGAGGTGGGGAGGAGTGCCGGCGAGCACGTTGGCGGCAGCAACGCGGACCGCGCGCGTTTGATCGCCGAGCAGCTTGCCGATCGCATCCAGCCTCTGCTCCGGCGGAATGTTGCCTGCCGCTTCCGCAGCGCCGAGCCTGACGAGCGGATCTGCATCGGTTGCGGCCGTTTGAATGTCGGCGGTGATATCCGCGCCGCCAGTCCCGCTCATTGCGGCGATGGCGCTTCCCCTGACAATTCCTGCTTGGGTTTGGTCACCGACAAGGTCGCGCAGAGCCTCCACCGCGGCTCCATCGCCGTTTGCAGCTCCGGTGAAGGCATGGGCGATCGACGCGCGTTTGCGCCATTGCGTCCCGTACCAATTGTCCATCTTTTCGGCTGCCCAATCATTCGTTCTGTCGACATGGCAGGTCGTGCACGCATTCGGCGTTCCGAGGGTTGCCGACAGGTCTGGCCGGGGGATGACGAAGGAGTGGTCGCGGCGCGGGTCGACCTTCATGTAGGTGCGTTCCGGCATGTGGCAATTGGCGCATTGTGCACCGGTCGAACTGGCTTGGTGGCGGGTATGCGCGGGCGTGTCGAACAGGCCGCTCGGATCCTGGTTGACGAAGCGCTCCGGCTTCGTCTCGGTGTGGCATTGCGTGCACAGCGCATTGCCCTCAGCCTTAAGGCCGGCATCGTGCGGCCGATGACAGTCGAGACAGGTCACGCCCGCCCTTGCCATCTTGCTTTGCTGAAACGAGCCATATTCGAAGACCTCGTCGAGTATCTGTCCGTCCGGGAAATAAAGATCCGGTCGCAGCAGGGCGGGGGAGAAATAGTCGAGAAAGGGCTTTCCCGGCTGATAGCCGTCCAGCAGCCGGGTGCGTCTGGCGTGGCAGGCGAAACAAATGCCCGCATCGACTTTCGGCAGGCTTGTATCCGGCATGGAGGACGAAGCATTGCCCGAACGCGCCGAAGCCACGTGTTTCGCGCCGGGGCCATGACAGGACTGACAGCCGATGCTGGTGGCGACGTAGGTCGACTTGTATTCATTGGTCTGCGGTTGAAACTTCGCCTGGGGGTCGGTCGAATGACAATCGATGCAGGTGCGGTTCCAGCGATAGAAGGGACCTGTCCAATGATAGGTCGATCCGGGTTTGGCCGGGGTGCCGTTGCCGAGCCAGAACCACTGCCGTCTGACCGTATCCCAGGCGATATCGAGAGCCTGCAGCCGCCCGCCTCCGATCTCGACGAGATACTGCTGCAGCGGTTCGTAGGCGAAGGTATATTTGACTTCGAACTCGCCCTCGCCTCCGTCCGCACCCTCGGTGTTCACGAAGAAGCGGCCATCGCGGCGGTTGAAGGTCGTGACGACGCCATCATGTTCGAACCTGCTATTGTCGAAATCGCCGCGGACCGTTTCGTCGTCGGCGAGCGCCATGGCCTTGGCATGGTGGGACTTCGAAAAAGCCGCCGCCTGATCGGCGTGGCAGGATGCGCACGTCTTTTCGTCCACGAAACCCTCATGGATCGATATTCGCGGGTCGGCAGCGGGCGTCGAGAGGGCGTCACTCGCAAGGCTGTGCTTGGCAAAGGAAAGCACCAGGAAAAGCAGGAGGGCCACTCCTCTCACCGCTGCTGATCGGACAGACGCTGCCACTCAATCGCTCCCCGTCGACGCTCCAGAAGGTCACGGCGCCATCATGCAAGGCTCCGGCGCTCGGCGCATTCCCCTAGTCCTTGAACACCTGCTTCCAGTCGGCCTTCATGTCGACGACGGTCCAGCCGGCGATGGAGGCGGCATCGAGCGCCTTGTCGAGGCGGCCGAATTCGGTTTCGCGGTCGTAGGCGTATTCGCGCTCGGCATCGGTATGATGGATCAGCACGCCGAGCCTGGCAGGTGCGCCCGCCATGGTCGTCCATTGCAGCATTTGGAGATCTCCGTCGGAATTGCCGAAGGCTGCAATCGGCCGCCTGCCGATCTGCTGGTTGATCCCGACGGGCTTGCCGGCCTTGTCGTCGATGAAATTGATTTCGGGGAGCCGAAAGAGGGTCGGTGTGTCGTCCTGCATCCTAAACTCGGTCTTGATCGACGAGCCGATCACCTGCTCCGGCGGGACGCCATAGACCTTTTCCACCCATGGCCGCATGAACTCGACGCCGCCGCCTGAAACGATGAAGGTCTTGAATCCGTTGGCGCGGAGATAGGCGAGAAGCTCGATCATCGGCTGGTAGACAAGCTCCGTGTATGGCCGCTTGAATTTCGGGTCGCGTGCTGAAGCAAGCCAATCGGTGACGACTTTCTGGAAATCGCCGCTGGTCATCCCCGCATGCGTGGTCATGATGAGTTCCATCAGGCCCTTTTCGCCGGATGCGGCGAGCGTCTTCATGTCGCCTTCGAGCACCGCCTTGAACGGCTGGGTTTCCTTCCATTCCGGATGCTGCGGAGCGAGTGCCTTAACGCGGTCCAGGGCGAAGGCGAGCTGGGTGTACATCGGATGTTCCACCCACAATGTGCCGTCATTATCGAACACCGCGATCCGTTCGTTTTCCGGGACGAAGTCGGGCGATCCCTGACCGATAACCTTTTCGACGAAAGAGACGATGGCAGCTTTCGAGGCTGTATCGTTCCAGGAGGGCAAAGGATCGCTTTGAGCGAATGGGGAAGTGGCATGAAGCAGTGCGGCACCGAGCGCAATGATCATGAGGCAGATCAATCGCGGCGCCAAGCGGACAAGAGACATCGGTCATTCTCCAGGGTTGGCAACAGGGAAACAAAAAACGGGCGGCGGCCTCGAGAGCCGCCGCTCTTTGTCAATTCCCGGTCGGGAGGGTGAGCGTCACGCCATCCTTGGCGAGTTGATCCCGCACCCATTGAAAGCGTTCGTAGTTCGAGAGAGTGATCGGACCCGTGTAGCCGACGCTCTGCATCTTTCGGGGAGGATACTTCATGTAGGTCGCCATGATCTTCTGGAGCTCTTCGCCCATGACAACGCCCATCCAGGTTCGTTCCGCAAAGTTGTTCATGAAGATGTCATAGCGCTCTTGCGGATCCTGCCAGAGGTCGAACACCTGGGGAACCGTCGCGACATACTTGTCCGGCCCCTTCCAACCGAGGTTTGAATCAACCGCCAGTCCGCCGGTCGACGCTCCGTCGTCGCCACGAATATTGAACGCAAACTTGTAGTTATTGACCCGAATAGCACCTGGCGAAAGCTCATTTTCAGTGAAGTAGAACCAGGATTTCCGTTCCGACTTCCCCGTGCCAAGGAGGATCGGCGACATATCATAGCTATCGAAAATGATTGGCTTGTTTTCGCGGTCCTCTGTCGGAAGAGGGACAGCGCCGACTGCGGCAAACGTCGCCATTAGATCGAGCCCGCCGACGATGTCATGGTTCGACGTGCGAGGCTTGATCTTTCCCGGCCAGACCGCGATCGCAGGGACGCGATTGCCGCCCTCGCGCAACGTGCCCTTCGTGCCTCGCAAGGGGGTGTACCCGGCGTCCGGATAGACATCCTGCCAAGCGCCATTATCGGTGGTGTAGAAGACCAGTGTATTTCGGTCCATGCCGGTTTCACGCAGCTTGTCCATGATCCGGCCAATACGGGTGTCCAGTTCCACGATCGAGTCGGCATACTTGCTCTTGGACAGCGACTTGTGCTCGAACTCAGGCGCCGGCATGTTTGGCTGGTGCACCTTCATGAAATTTACGTTGATGTAAAATGGCTCGTCGGGCTTCTTGGCGGCAGCGTCGAGGAATTCCAGCGCTGCTTTTTCGACATAGCTGTCGAAGTAGGGAATGCCGACGACGCCCTCCTTGCCGTCGATAACCGGCGTATCGACATATTGACCGTTGACTTTGAAATCTTCAGTGACAGGTCCTCCGGCCTTGCCGGAAAGCGCCCCCTTCGTCACCCTTTGAAACATTTCGCGCAGCTTCGGGTCCATGTCCGGAAACCAGGTGGGGTCGGCATAGGTGTACGCATTCAAGTGGTAGAGGCCGGCGTACCGCATCTCGTCATAGCCTTGCGCAATCGGCAGAGCATAGTCCGCCTCCCCGAGATGCCATTTGCCGGTGAAATAGGTGTGATAGCCACCGCGCTTCAAAACGGAGGCGAGCGTCCATTCGGCCGCAGGCAGTCCGCCGCCCTGGCCTTGAAAGGCGACCGTCGTCATGCCGCTGCGGTTGGGAATGCGTCCCGTTTGCATGGCGGCGCGACCGGGCGTGCAGCTCGGCTGGGCGTAGAAGGAAAAGAAGGTCATGCCTTCGTCGGCCAGCTTGTCGATGTTCGGTGTCGGCATCCCGCGACCTTCACCCCCGCCATAGGGGCCGAGATCGCCGTAGCCGGTATCATCCGAAACGATGAACAGAATGTTGGGTTTTCGCTGAGAGTCCTGCGCTTGCACGGGCAAGGCTGCACACCACAGAATGGTGGATGAAGCCAAGGCTCCGATGCAGCGGATAAGGATTCTGCCGTTCATGTCAAATCCCTCCGTTGGAGTTCGGTCGATGATGGTGTCGCTCGCGGCAAAGGTCTGCGATCGCATGCGTGCTCGACCGGACTGCTTTGAAAATGACGTTCCTGCCGTAGCTGCCTCCGGCGGGTTACGAAGCCGACCGCATATCTGCCCCGGCGCGCTGGACCTTAGCGAATACGGTCTTCGCCCGATATTGTACTTTGGGGAATCCCGCTCTCGGGAAGCAATCGAAAGTAGTGCTGGGGCAGATGACGTCGCAGCGCGAAGCTGTTATTGTTCGCCCGGCTTTGGGGGGAAAGCTGATGGGCTTGGGCAAATGGTCAGGTCGATTATGCTGCACTGCCTTTTTGTTGGCGGTGGCCGCCCTGGGTGTGTGCAGTCGTCAGGCAGCAGCTTCCGACCCCTCGATTGCCGTCATCGACCGGGTTCCCCGCGTCCTCGTTCTTTATCCTTATGACGAGAGGGTCGCGGCGACGACCGCTGCCGGTGAGGCGTTGCGGAGCCGTTTGCTGCAGGCGACCAACGGCAAGATCGATCTGTTTTCCGAGTTCCTGGATCTCTCGCGGTTTCCGGAAAACGACCATATCGCGCGCATGGCCCAATATTTAGGCGAGAAATACGCAGCACGCCGCCCTGACGTGGTCGTGGCCGTCGGCCGGGAATCGGCAAGCTTCATCGTCGCGAACCGCGGCACGATCGCTCCCGGCGCAAAAATCGTCGCTGCCGGTTTTGGCACCGCCACCGCCGAGAAAATCGCTTTGCCGGATGACGTGATCGGAGCCTTCTCGACATTCAACATTCTGAAGACGGCCGAGATGGCCCGGAGCCTGCAGCCCGACGCCCGCCACCTCTACATCGTCGGGGGCTCGTCCGACTTCGACCGGACTTGGCTGACGACCGCCCGCGCGGATTTGAAACAGTTCTCCAAGTCCTTTGATACGACCACCTATCTGGAAGATCTGACGATCGACGAATTCGTCGAACGCGCTTCGCGCGTGCCGCCCGACAGCATCATCCTGGCATTGACGGTCTTCAAGGATCGGACAGGGCGCAACTTCATTCCGCGCGACGCCATCAGGCAGATCGCAGCGACCGCCAGTGCGCCTGTCTACGGCCCCTACCAGACCTACATCGATCATGGCATCGTCGGCGGCAATACCGTTACATTTGATGCGCTGGGCCGCACCGTCGGCGACCTGGTCATCGATGCGATCGCCGGCAAGACGGTGTCGGATCTCGAAGCGCCCCAGACCTATGTCGCCGATGCCCGGCAACTTCAGCGCTGGGGGCTTGCCGAAAAGGATCTGCCACCGGGCACGATCCAGATGCACAAGGAGAAGAGTCTCTGGGAGGAGCATTGGGTCATATTGACGGCGGTGAGCGGTCTCCTGCTGGCGCAAGCCAGCATCATCTCGGTGCTTCTGCTTGAGCGGAGGCGGCGGCGCGACGCCGAGCGAAGCGCGCAACTTCATTTGCTGGAAGCCGTTCATCTCAATCAGTCCGCGACAGCCGGTGCGTTATCCTCGTCCATCGCTCACGAACTGAATCAGCCTCTTTCGGCGATCCGGAACAATGCCGAGGCAGCCTCGATGCTGCTGCGAAGTGCGAACCCGGATCACGAACTGATTCAGCAGATTCTCCTCGACATCCAGGAAGACGATCAGCGCGCAGGCGATATCATCAGCCGGATGAGAGGACTGCTCAAGAAGAGAGACGAGATCGATTGGCAGGAGTTCGATCTGAACGATGTGACATCGAGCGCAATCCGCATCATTCACGGCGAGGCGGAACGGCGCGGAATCAAGCTGACCTCAACCCAGCCGCCGGGCGAGCTACCGGTGCGTGCCGACAAGGTTCACGTGCAGCAAGTCATTCTCAACCTGGCGACCAACGGGATGGACGCCATGCTGAACGCCGTCCCGGCCGGGAGAACGCTTAGCTTCGCAACGGGACTGGCGAACGAGAAGGCGGAGCTGCGGGTCTCCGACACCGGAGACGGCATTCCCGAAGAGAGGCTGATCAGAATCTTCGAGCCGTTCTATACAACCAAGCAGGCGGGTACCGGGCTTGGGCTTTCCATAGCCCGCGCCATTCTCGAGACCTATGGCGGTACGATCCGTGCCGACAACCGCCCCGAAGGAGGCGCGGTCTTTCGCGTGGCCCTGCCGCTCGCCCACAGGGAGGAGCGATCGAGATGAAACCGATTGTCCATATCGTCGATGACGACAAATCCTACCGGACGGCGATCGCAAGGCTGCTTTCCGCACACGGCCTCAAGGTAGAAGCCCATGAATCCGGAGACCAGTTTCTCGCCGGCCTTTCCGTTTGCGAACCGGGCTGCGTTCTTCTCGACCTCCAGATGCCTGGCCAGTCCGGCCTGCAGATCCAACGGCGGCTGCGCGAGCTGGCGCCGCTATTGCCGGTCGTCTTTCTGACCGGAAAAGGAGACATCAAGGCAAGCGTCGAGGCGATGAAGGCGGGCGCCAAGGATTTTCTGGAGAAGAGTTCGAACACAGCGGCATTGATGAAGGCGATCGATCGCGCTCTCATCCAATATGAAAGGCAGCGGGCCGGACACGACCGCCTTCGAGCCCAGCAGGCCCTGGTGGCGGGGCTTAGTCCGCGCGAGGCCGAAGTGTTCCAGTTCCTCATTCGCGGCCGTCTCAACAAGCAGATCGCTTTTGCGCTCGGCATCTCGGAGCGCACGGTGAAGGTACATCGACATCAGGTCATGGAAAAACTTGGCGTGCGCTCGCTGGCAGAGGCGGTGTCGATCGCCGCGAATATCGGCCTCATCGAACAGGATACGGCATCGCCGGCGGGTGACAGGTGACTCCTTCCCCTTAGGACAATATCAATCGACCTCCAACTGGCCTACTCTGGCCAGGAACCGTCGATCTCTCATATGTTCGAAAGAGGAGGGGGCATGAGGTGGAGAAGCTTCGCCGCACGGTCGCTGTCGTCGATGATGACGCAAGCCTGCGGCGCAGCCTCGGGCGGCTGCTCAACGCCTACGGGTTTCTGGCTGAGGAGTATGCGTCCGCCGAGGACTTTCTCGCTCGCGATCGGAAAAAGCCGATAGATTGCCTTGTCCTTGATATCGACCTCGGTGGCATGTCCGGCATTGATCTGCAACGCAGGCTGAAGGCCGAGGGGACGGCCCTTCCGGTGATCTTCATCACGGCGCTGGAAGCCGGCGCCGTGAAGACGGAGGCGGAAAAGGTGGGCTGCGTTGCTTATCTGCAGAAGCAGTTTTCCGGAGCCGCGCTGATTGCGGCCATCAACAAGGCCTTCCGATCGTGAGCTGTTGACCCTGCGCTTTTCAAAGGATGACGGTCTGCGTGCGATCGCCCTCGATGGTGTGCCGCGGCAGCGCGTTTTTGCCGACCCGGCAGTAGCGGTCCCTTGTCGGAGCGCAACCGGAACAATGCCTTTCGCCATCTCGCTGGTGGTGTCGATGAACCGCCAAAGGTGGCCTCGCGAACCGTAAAAACTTCCTTTAGCAGCGTCCTTGAATGCAGCTAGGCCTTGAATCCCGAGGTCGCGTTGCCAATCTGGCGAGGACCGGCATCATGTAAAGGGAGCTCGACGGCAGGCATGACTGAGGTTCAACGACAAGGTTTTCTCACAAGGCTTACCGCCTATGAACCGCTGACGCTGATTACGCTCGCGTCGATCGCGGGCGGACTGTTCGTGCTCCAGCGGCTGACGAGTGAAGTCCTGGAAGGCGAGTCCTTTCGCTTCGATGAGGTGATCCTGCTGGCGTTGAGACGTGCGGACGATCTTGCCGTGCCGATCGGCCCCGGATGGCTGACTCATGCCGTCGACGATATCACCGCCCTTGGCGGCATCACCGTTCTCTCGCTCCTGACGGCTCTGATCACCATCTATCTTTTGTTCGACCGGCGCTGGCCGATCGCCATCTTCGTCTTTTCCTCGGTGCTGACCGGCTGGCTGGCCAGCGCGACACTGAAGATCCTTGTCGCCCGGCCGCGTCCCGATATCGTTCCGCATCTGGTCGAAGTGAGCGATCTCAGCTTTCCTAGCGGACATGCCATGGTGTCGGCGGTAACCTATCTGACCCTAGGCGCGCTTGTCGCGCGAACGCAGCGTTATCCGTCGACGCGGATCTTCGTCATGGCCGCCGGCGTCTTCCTTGCCGTCATTGTCGGTTTGAGCCGGGTCTATCTCGGAGTCCATTACCCCACGGACGTCTTCGCCGGATGGTGCGCAGGCGCGCTCTGGGCGCTCGGCTGCTGGCTGATCTCGAAGCGCTTCATTCCAAGCCGCGCCCCTGACGATGGCGCCGAAGCTGAAAACGGTGACAGCAGATAGCTCTTCCAAGTCTCGTCCATCGCTAGGCGGCGGAGAGATAGGGGGTTCGATCAGGGCCGATTCCAGATTTTCGAAGTCATCCTTCAATATCCTTCATGCACAATCTTTAGCAGCGCGCGCCTTTTCCCTATCTCGCAGCTGTTGCACAGTGCTGCCGGCATCAACAACGCTTTGATCTCCGCTTGCATCACGGACGAGCACCATGACAACTCTGACAACGATCACCTCGACGGTCACCGCCGCATTTCTCGGCTCCTTCGTCGAGGTCGTTGAAGCATTCACCATCATTCTCGCCGTCGGCGTTACGCAAAGCTGGCGGCCGGCCTTCATCGGCACCGGTCTTGCGCTCTGCGTTCTGGCAATCCTTGTGCTGGCGCTCGGTCCATTGCTCGGCCTCATTCCGGTCGAGCTGATGCAGTTCGTCATCGGAACGCTGCTCGTTCTCTTCGGCCTGCGCTGGTTGCGCAAGGCGATCCTCAGGGCTTCGGGCTTCATCGCGCTGAACGACGAGGACAAGGCCTTTGCCGCCGAGACGGATAGCCTGAGGCGCCAATCCTCCGAGCGCCGCGCGAATCTCCTGGCGGGCATTGCGGCCTTCAAGGCCGTGCTGCTCGAGGGGATCGAAGTGGTGTTCATTGTCATCGCCACCGGCGCCGGACATGGCATGATCGGTTATGCCAGCCTTGGGGCCGCCGCGGCTTGCCTGTTGGTGCTGATCATCGGCATCTTCGTGCACAAACCGCTTTCGGCGGTTCCGGAGAACAGCCTCAAATTCGTCGTCGGGCTGCTGCTTAGCGCCTTCGGCATATTCTGGGTCGGCGAGGGCATTGGCGCTGACTGGCCGGGCGACGACCTTTCGCTCCTGGCGATCCTTGCCGTGCTCACCGTCTTTTCCTTCGCCGCGGTCCGGATGCTGCGCCAATATTTCAACGCCCATGCCGAGGTCGCCGCATGACGAATATTCTTAAAGTCGTGTTCAAGGAATTCTTCGGCATGTTCATCGACGACGGCGCATTGGCGCTGGCGGCGCTGCTGCTGATCGCTGTCGTCGGCGTGCTGGTGAAATTCGCCCATGCCGACGCGCTGCTCGCCGCCGCTCTGCTTCTCCTCGGCTGCCTGCTGATCCTCGCCGAGAGCGTGGTGCGCGCGGCGCGGAAGAAGTTTCAGGGGAAATAGCCTCGAGCATGATGCCGACAACATCATGCTCTATTTCTTTGATTTAGAGCAGCTATTGGGCCCCTGGAACAGGTGTCACCAGCGAGCTCATCGAGCCGCCGTTCAGCGTGGCGCCACGTGCTCGCGGCGCCACATGCACGTGAGTGCTCAGCTGCGCGGCTTCAGATTTTCTGGGTCATAGATCGGCTTGTACCCGACGCCGACAACCTCGACCGGATAAGTCTCGGCGAAATACTCGACATTCAGCCTGCGTCCGACCTGGCAATAGGACCAGGGCAGATAGGCCAAGGCGATGTTCTTTCCGACCGTCGGGCCGTAGGCGACCGAGGTCGTGTAGGATCGGCGGCCAAGCTCGTCGACCAGAACCTCTCCCGTAGCGGGATCGACAACCGGCATGTTGCCGACGGGATAACGCTTCACGCCCGATTTGTCGGTGTTCTCGGTCATCACAAGGGTGCAGAGCATGGCCGGCTGGTGTTCGCGCGCCTTGTATTCCAGATGTTTTGCCTTGCCGCGGAAATCGGCTTCCTTGACCTTCGGACGGGCGAGATCGGCTTCGATCAGGTTGTACTGGGTCAGGAGGTCGGCGTTCTGCAGGCGGAGGCTCTTTTCCATGCGGCGCGAGTTTGCATAGGTTTCGACGCCGAAGGCCATCACGCCGGTCGACCGCAGCGCATCCCAGACGGCGAGGCCGTCTTCGTACTTCATGTGCAATTCCCAGCCCTGCTCGCCGACATAGGAGATGCGGAAAGCGGTGACGGGCTTACCGGCGATTTCGATCGGCTTGATCGCCGCAAAGGCGAAATTTTCCTGATCGAGCCCGGCCGGATCGGCCACGGCCTTCTTCAGCGTGTCGCGCGCGTTCGGACCCCAGATGCCGATCGTCACGAATTTTTCCGAGACGTCGGTGATGATCACGTCGAGGCCGCGGTCTTCGGCGACGCGTTTCATGTAGTGCAGGTCGCGCGGGCCGGCATCGGCGCCGTTGACGAGACGGCATCGATCGGCCATGCGGAAGACTGTGAAGTCAGCGCGCACCATGCCTTCGTCGTCGAGGAAGTGGGTGTAAATGCCCTTGCCGATATTTGCACCGCCACCGATCTTGGCGGCGCACAGCCATTCCATCAGTTCGACATGGTCGGGTCCCTCGATATCGACCATGTGGAAGTGGCTGAGATTGACGATGCCGCAATCCTCGCTCATCGCCAGATGCTCGGCATTCGACACGCGCCAGAAATGGCGGCTATCCCATTCATTCTCGCGAACCGGGACGCGGTCGGCGTATTTCTCCAGAAGGTGCTCGTTGGCGGCGTAGCCATGCGCACGCTCCCAGCCGCCAAGTTCCATGAAGTAGCCGCCGAGTTCCTTTTCGCGTTCGTAGAAGGGCGAGCGCTTGGCGTTGCGGCCGGATGCATAGGGTTCGCGGGTGTGAACAGCCGGGAAATAGATCTTCTGGGCGGCTTCGTAGCAGCGGCCCTCGATGAACTCTTCCGTCAACTGATGCGGATAGAAGCGGGCGTAGTCGATGCTGTTGTGATCGATTTCAGTACGGCCATCGGTCATCCAGTCGGCGATCAGCTTGCCATAGCCCGGGCCGTCCTTGACCCAGATGGCAACGCAATACCAGAGTCCGCGCACCTTCTGGCTCTCGCCGCAGGATGCGCCGCCGCCGGCGGACACCTGCAGCAGGCCGTTGAAGGAGTGACCTTCGTTATAGCCGAGTTCGCCGAGGATCGGCGTCAGTTCCATGGCGCGCTCGAGCGGCTCGATGATCTGTTCCATCTCGAGATCGCGCTGCGAGGGCGAAAGGCGCGCTTCGTGTTTTTCGAGAAGATCGCGCGGATGGCACATGCGCGGATTGGTGGCTTCGTAATATCCCCACTCGATCTGGCCGCCCTCCGTCGTCGCCGGGTCGCCGGTATCGCGCATATAGGCGGAGTTGCCCTGGTCGCGCAGCAGCGGGAAGCCGATTTCCTTGCCGGTGCCTTCAAATTCATTATATGGACCGAAGAAGGTGAGCGGGTGGTCGACCGGCATGACCGGCAGGTCTTCGCCCACCATCTCCGCGATCAGGCGTCCCCAGAGGCCGGCACAGACGATGACGCGGTCGGCCATGATCGTACCGCGATGGGTGACGACGCCCTTGATGCGACCGCCTTCGACGATCAGCGACTTCGCCGGCGTGTTACCGAACACCTTAAGCTTGCCGGCCTTTTCGGCGGCATCGACCAGCTTGCCGGCAACGGTCTGCGAGCGCGGAATGACGAGGCCGGCATCCGGATCGTAAAGGCCGCCCATCACTTGATCTTCCTCGATCAGCGGGAACTTCTCCTTGATCTCGGAAGGGCTGACATAATGGGCGCGCGTGCCGAAAGCGCGTGCCGAGGATAGCTTGCGCTTAATTTCCTCCATCCAGGTATCGTCGCCGGTGCGCGCCACTTCGAGGCCGCCGATGCGGGCGTAATGGCCCATCTTCTCGTAGAAATCGATCGAATATTGCGTGGTCCAGACCGACAGATAGTCGTGGCTCGTGGTGTAACAGAAGTCCGAGGCATGGGCCGTCGAGCCGATATCGGTCGGTATGCCCGACTTATCGATGCCGACGATATCGTCCCATCCCCGCTCGACGAGATGATGCGCGATGGAGGCGCCGACGATACCGCCGAGCCCGATGATGACGACCTTTGCCTTTTCCGGAAATGCTGCCACGTGCTGTTCCTTCTATTTATCGCACGAATCAAAATACTCGAGCTGCGCTTGACGTACGCTGCGCGCTTGAGATGCAGTTGCCATGTCAGCCTCGTAGGGGTGTCACATTTACCGAAGCAGCGGAACCCCAAGACCGCTGCGCATGGACGCTGCGATGAGGTATTATGCAGAAGGCTCATGATCGCCGTTGGTCCTATGCCGCCTAGTAACGGCGTAATTGCGCCAGTCCGGATCGAGGCAGCGCGGCAACCGCAAAACAGCGCCCGCCGCCGCGGCGAACCGCCCCGCATCGAACTGTCTGGCAATGACTGGCGAGGATCGGATTGGCTGGCCGTTGCAGCTGGCACGTCTGTTCGCACGCCATCGGGATCACGGCGCTGAAATCGCCTGGAGCCGGTCGATGTCCACAAGCACGATGTCTTCCGAGACAGGTTCGCGATTGTGCAGCCGGAACCATTCCGCAGCTTCCCGCACGCGGTCACCATGCGGCGGCGGATAGGCGCCGAGTCCCAGAACCCATTCCCGCACGGTCTCGCGCTCCATCCGCCCGGCCCGGTACCGATCGCAGACGGTTTTCGCCGATGCGACGAGATCATTGATGCTTTTCACGGATATTCCTCAATGCACGGATGGCTCGTCTTCTTCGAGAAAGGATCGAATGCCGTCGCGGGCGACGACGGCCAGGAATTCGTCGAAGGCATCCCTGTCTGTCGCAAATGGCTCGTCCCAGCGGATCAGGTCTTCCGCTTGCGTGACCACTTCCATCGTCCAGTCTTCATTGCTGCCCGATGTGCGGAAGATATCGACGAGCACGGTGATTCCGTCGTCGGTGAATTCTCCCGCCAGTTCGGAGTGTTCAAGCTTCTCTTTCTTTGCCATTCAGCCGCCTGCACCCGGGAGGGGCGTCATTTGTGAGATGCTCCTCGTATTGAACCGTCTGGGTTTCGTTCGTGTCGATCGAGGCGGTCGCGCGTTTCGCAAGGCGAACGCCGGCCCCTCCGCCGTTTTCGGGGATGAAAATGACGCCGCCAACTTCCAGCGCCTGCTTCATGTCCTGAAGTGTGCGTTCATAGGGAGAGCGCTTTCCGGCCTCGAAATTGGCAATCGTCGCTTTGGCAACTTTCGAGGCTGACGAGAGATCGTCCTGCGACCACTCCAGAAGTGCGCGGGCAGCCCGACATTGAGCAGAAGATAGAGACAAAACGACAACCTTGCATCAAAAGCGTAGTCTGCTTCCGCAAAACTATACGAAAACCTCATCTCGACACAAGCGATGTTAGCCCATCCATCACATTCTTCGACCGCTGGTATCCCATCTGCAAAAGGTCCAGGTGATTGACGGAATATCATTAAAGTCTAATTTAGATAATCCTTATCACGCTCGGGGGAGGCAACAATGCGTGAACCAGATATGCAGAAACTCGATGCGCTTGTCGGTCGCCTTGTTGGCGACGTCGGCGCCGCCATGTCAGGCGCCCTGGTCGTGCTTGGCGACAAGGTGGGGCTCTTCAAGGCGATGGCCGACGGAACGCCGATGAGCGTCCAGGATCTTGCCGCGAAGACGGGGGTGAAGGAGCGCTACGTCAGGGAATGGCTGAGCGCCCAGGCGGCGGCCGACTATGTCGCTTACGATGAGAAGACCGATCGTTTCAGCCTGACGCCGGAGCAGGCGATGGTCTTTGCCGAGGAAAACAGCCCGGCCTTTTTCGTCGGTGCCTTCGAGGTCGTCCAATCCATGTGGATGGACGAGCCAAAGGTCGCCGATGCCTTCCGCACCGGCAAGGGCCTCGGCTGGCATGAGCACAGCACCTGCCTCTTTCGCGGAACAGAGCGCTTCTTCCGCCCGGGCTATAACAGTCATCTCGTCCATGAATGGATTCCGGCCCTTGGCGGCGTCGAGGAAAAGCTCAAGGCCGGCGCCAGCGTCGCCGATGTCGGCTGCGGTCATGGGGCATCGACCATCCTGATGGCGCAGGCCTATCCCGCCTCCCGCTTCACCGGCTTCGACTATCACGGCCCGTCGATCGAAAGGGCAAAGGCCGCCGCGAAGGATGCGGGTGTTGCGGACCGTGTGACCTTCGAGCAGGGCTCGGCGGCGGAATTTCCGGGGCGAGACTATGACATGGTCGCCATGTTCGACTGCCTTCACGACATGGGCGATCCGGTCGGCGCCGGCCGGCATGTCAAGGATACGCTTGGGCCGAACGGGACGTGGCTGATCGTCGAGCCCTTTGCCCATGACCATCTCAAGGACAATCTCAATCCGGTCGGCCGCGTCTATTACGGTGCGTCGACGATGATCTGCACACCGGCATCGCTCTCCCAGGAGGTGGGGCTCGGGCTCGGCGCGCAAGCCGGAGAAATGAAACTTCGAAAGGTCGCGCTCGACGCCGGATTCACGCATTTCCTGCGCGCCACCGAAACGCCGTTCAACATGGTGTTTGAAGTCCGCGCCTGAAGCCAAGGCCGGGACGACCAGCTATCGCAGCTTTCCGATGCTGGCATACATGCCGGTCGTGCGGAATTCGGTGGGGTTGGTGCCATAGACACGGCGGAAGACCTTGGAGAAATAGTTGGGGTCTTCGAAGCCGCACATGATGGCGACTTCCTTGACCGGCAGGAAGTCCGCCTTGGTCAAAAGCTTGACGGCGCGCTGCAGGCGTTGCTGCAGCACGAATTCGGCCGGGGGCATGCCTTCGCTCTCGGCAAAGCTGCGCGAGAAATGCGCGCGGCTGAGGCCGACGATGCCGGCAAGCTCGCTGACCGGCAGCGGCTTTTCGAGATTGGCATTGATATGGTCGATCACCGGCTGCATGAGGCTGAGCTCGGCGGCAAAGGCCGGCGAGCCGAAGACATCGTCGTAAAGCGCCATCGCCGCTTCATAGGCAATCGCCGAGGCCGCACCCGGCGACGTCGCGCCCTTGACCAGGCGCAGGCTGCAATCGGCAAGATGATCGATGGTCGAGGCCTGCAGCTTCAACACCGGGCCGGCCGTCGACAGCACCATCTGGTGGATACGCAGGGTTTCCTCGCCATTCATCGAAATCCAGAAATACTCCCAGCGGTCGCCCTTCTCCAGCCAGTAGCGATGATTGTGCGGCACCAGGACGAGCAGCGTGTCGCCGCCCTGAAGGCGATAGTTGCGGTGCTGGTAGCGCAGCTGGCCGCTGCCGCTGATCGTGTGCTGGAGCACGGTGAAGGGAGTCTGGCCGCGCCGGCGGCCGTCCCAGTCATAGGTCTCGTTCTCGCGCACTTCATAACCGGCGCTGGTCGGCATGGCGTGTAATCGCTGGCGGCCGCGGGGCAGCGAAACCGTCCTCATCGACTGTCCGTTGGCGATCAAATCCTGCAGCACAAAATTACCCCTGAAAGCATAATCCTTCTCTGGTCGCCCTGCCGATTTCGGGCATAATCCCGGCCGACACGAGGAAGAGACCACGGCCGACAGAGCGGCCGGGAGGAAAAAGGCCAATTTTGCGGTGTTTTGAGCCACATGCGGCGGCATGCGGCCTGATCCTCCATAACCGTCTTTTTCTTAGCATTCGATTGGGTCGAGGTGAAGATCATGAGTTTCAAAATCGCTATCATCGGTGCGGGCAGCGTCGGTTTCACCAAGAAGCTGTTCACCGACATATTGTGCGTTCCGGAGTTTCGCGACATCGAATTCGCGCTGACCGATATCAGCGAACACAATCTCGAGATGATCAAGGCGATCCTCGACCGCGTCGTCGAGGCGAACGGGCTGCCGACGAAGGTGACGGCGACGACCAACCGGCGCCAGGCGCTCGAAGGCGCGCGCTACATCATCAGCTGCGTCCGGGTCGGTGGGCTCGAGGCCTATGCCGATGATATCCGCATCCCGCTGAAATACGGCATCGACCAGTGCGTCGGCGATACGATCTGCGCCGGCGGCATCCTCTATGGCCAGCGCAACATCCCGGTCATCCTCGACTTCTGCAAGGATATCCGCGAGGTCGCCGAACCCGGCGCGAAATTCCTGAATTATGCCAACCCGATGGCGATGAACACCTGGGCGGCGATCGAACATGGCAAGGTCGACACCGTCGGTCTCTGCCACGGCGTCCAGCATGGCGCCGAACAGATCGCCGAGGTGCTCGGCGCAAAGTCGCTGAGCGAGCTCGACTACATCTGCTCCGGCATCAATCACCAGACCTGGTTCATCGACCTTCGCCTCAACGGCCGCAGGATCGGCAAGGATGAGTTGATCGCCGCCTTCGAGGCGCATCCCGTTTTTTCGCAGCAGGAGAAATTGCGCATCGACGTGCTGAAGCGTTTCGGCGTCTATTCCACCGAAAGCAACGGCCATCTCTCGGAGTACCTGCCCTGGTATCGCAAGCGGCCGGACGAGATCACCCGCTGGATCGATATGTCCGACTGGATCCACGGCGAGACCGGCGGCTATCTCCGCCATTCCACCGAAACGCGCAACTGGTTCGAGACGGAGTATCCGCAATTCCTGGAATCGGCCGCAAAGCCGATCGATCCCGCCAAGCGCTCGAACGAACATGCGAGCCACATCCTCGAGGCGCTGGAGACGAACCGGGTCTATCGCGGCCATTTCAACGTCAAGAACAATGGCGTCATCACCAACCTGCCGTCCGATGCGATCATCGAATCGCCAGGCTTCGTCGATCGCTTCGGTATCAACATGGTCTCCGGCGTCACCCTGCCGGAAGCTTGTGCGGCCACCTGCATCGCCTCGATCAACGTCCAGCGCATGTCGGTGCATGCGGCGATATCGGGCGACATCGACCTTCTGAAGCTGGCCGTGCTGCACGACCCGCTGGTCGGCGCCGTCTCGACGCCGGAAGAGGTCTGGCAGATGGTCGACGAGATGGTCGTTGCCCAGGCGCGCTGGCTGCCGCAATATGCCGATGCCGTGCCGGCCGCCAAGGAGCGGTTGTCGAAATCGAAGGTGCAGACCCGCGACTGGGCGGGGGCCGCACGCCGCAACGTTCGCTCGATCGAGGAGCTGCGCGCGGAAAAGGCGGCGCTGAAACAGGCCGTCTGATGTTCTTGAAGGATGGGTCGTCATGGGTTTCCGGGAGGGAAATCCATGACGTCAGACCCGCTTTCATGTCGTTCGAGGAAAAGGAGCCGCGTGAGCCGCGCTCCGGAACAAGAGGGAGAAACGATGATGAATTTTCGTAACGCAGGCATTTTGGCCGGACTGGCGCTCAGCGTCTCAGCCGCGGCGCTGAATGCATATGCCTCCGAGCCAACCATCCCACCCGCACCGGCGGACTTCCCCGCCGAAGGCAAGATCAACTATGTTGCGCGCGACTCCATCCTGGAGTTCAAGGCGCTGCCCGAATATCACGAGCCCGACTGGGTCACGAAGAATTTCGTCGCCTCCGGCAAGCTGCCGCCGGTCAAGGATCGCCTGCCGAAGGAGCCCATGGTCTTCAAAACAGGCAATATGCCCGACGGCATCGGCGTCTACGGCGATACGATGCGCCACGTCATCGGCGGCCGGCCGGAAGGCTGGAACTATGGCGCCGGCCAGACGCAGGGCTGGGGCGGCATCGATATCGGCCTTTCCGAATGCCTGACGCGCACCGCGCCGCTGTTCCAGGTGCAGGCCTCCGATACCGAGCCGCTGCCGAACCTCGCTAAGAGCTGGGATTGGTCTGAAGATGGCCACAAGCTGACCATGCACCTGATCGAAGGCGCCAAATGGTCTGACGGCGCGCCGTTCAGCGCCGACGACATCATGTTCTACTGGGAAGACGAAGTCATTGACCCGAACGTCTCGCCGCTCGGCGGCGGCGCATCGCCGGAAGCCTTCGGCACCGGGACGACGCTGAAGAAGATCGACGATTACACCGTCGAATGGACCTTCAAGGAGGCCTTTCCGAAACAATATCTCTACACGATGTCCTACCCGAACTTCTGCCCGGGTCCGTCACATATCCTGAAGCCGAAGCATCCGAAATATTCGAAGAACACCTACGACCAGTTCAAGAACGCCTTCCCGCCGGAGTTCATGAACATGCCGGTCATGGGCGGCTGGGTGCCGGTGGAATATCGCTCCGACGACATCATCGTCATGCGCCGCAACCCCTATTACTGGAAGGTCGACGAGAAGGGCAATCAGCTGCCTTATCTGAACGAGCTGCACTACAAGCTCTCGACCTGGGCCGACCGCGACGTTCAGGCCGTGGCCGGATCCGCCGACATCTCGAACCTCGAGCAGCCGGAAAACTTCGTCGCCTCGCTGAAGCGTGCCGCGGAAGAAACCGCGCCCGCCCGCCTTGCCTTCGGTCCGCGCCTCATCGGCTACAATCTTCGCATGAACTTTTCCGCCAACGGCTGGGGCAACCCGGACGAGCGCGGTCAGGCGATCCGTGAGCTGAACCGCAACGAGGACTTCCGCAAGGCCGTCACCATGGCGCTCGACCGCAAGGCGATCGGCGACTCGCTGGTCAAGGGACCGTTCACCGCGATCTATCCCGGCGGGCTCTCCTCCGGCACCAGCTTCTACGACCGCAACTCGACCGTCTACTATCCTTTCGATCTCGAGGGCGCCAAGGCTGAACTCGCCAAGGCCGGCCTCAAGGACACCGACGGCAACGGCGTCGTGAACTTTCCGGCCGGCACGGCAGGCGGCAAGGATGTCGAAATCGTCATGCTGATCAACAATCAGTACACGACCGACAAGAGCCTTGCCGAAGGTGTCGTCGGCCAGATGGAGAAGCTCGGCCTGAAGATCGTCATCAATGCGCTCGACGGGGCCAAGCGTGACGACGCCCACTATGCCGGCCGCTTCGACTGGCTGATCCAGCGCAACACGACGGAGCTGTCGTCGGTGGTGCAGAACACCGAGCAGCTCGCCCCTGTCGGTCCGCGCACCAGCTGGCACCACCGCGCCGGCAAGGATGACAAGCTCGATCTGATGCCGTTCGAACAGGAGCTTATCGACGTCATCAACAAGTTCAGGACGAGCCAGAGCAATGACGAACGCGTCGACCTGATGAAGCAGTACCAGAAAATCTCGACCGAGCACGTCAACACGGTGGGCCTGACGGAATATCCGGGCGCGCTGATCATCAACAAGCGGTTCTCGAACGTGCCGCAGGGTACGCCGATCATGATGTTCAACTGGGCTGAAGACTCCGTGATCCGCGAACGCATGTGGGTGGCCGCCGACAAGCAGGGCAAATATGAGCTGTTCCCCGAACAGCTGCCCGGCAAGCCCGGCGAGAAGGGTCCCATCAACTGATCCATGCTGCCTGAACAAAGAGCTAAAGCGCGTCGCATCCGATGCGACGCGCGGGAAGAGTTCCCTCCCAGCTGAAGTGAGTTCCAGGCCGCGCGTGCCGCGCGCGGCCTGATATGACCAACGAGCCGGCCGCGCTGACAAGGAGCGACTGGCGGCAAGGAGAAGCGAACCGTCTGATGTTACGATTCCTGCTCGTGCGCATAGCCTCCGCGATCCCCATTCTCTTCATCCTGAGCGTGGTGACCTTCGCGATCATCCAGGCCCCGCCCGGCGATTATGCCGATTACATCCGCTCCCAGCTGATCAACCAGGGTGGCGCCTCCTATGCCCAGGCCGAAGCGCAGGCGCAGGCTTACCGCGTCGAACACGGGCTCGATAAGCCGCTGGTCGTCCAGTACGTCAACTGGATCGGCGGAATCGTGACGCGCGGCGATTTCGGATACAGCATGTTCTACAACAAGCCGGTCGCCGATGTCGTCGGCGAACGCCTGCCTCGGACCTTGCTTCTTGCGCTCGTCTGCCACATCTTCGCTTCGGTGCTCGGCATCGGTTTCGGCATCTGGGCGGCGACCCGCCAGTACAGCTGGATCGATAGCCTGCTTTCGGGAATTTCCTTCCTCGGCATGACGGTGCCGCGCTTCCTGATGGCGCTGATCATCGTCTATCTCCTGGTCTTCCAGCTCAACGTGACCGAGATCGGCAGCTTCTTTTCGCCGCAATATGGCGGGGCGCCCTGGTCCTGGGCGAAATTCGTCGATCTCGTCCACCATGTCTGGCCGGTCGTGGCGATCGCCACCTTCGGCGGGCTCGCCTACAACATGCGCGTCATGCGCGGCAACCTTCTCGATACGCTGAACGCCCAATATGTCGAGACGGCCAAGGCCAAGGGCCTTTCAGGCGGAGCGGTGGTGATGCGCCATGCGGTGCCGAATGCGCTGCATCCGCTGGTGATGTACCAGGGGGTCGTGCTGCCTTACATGCTGACCGGCGAGATCGAGACCGCCATCATCTTCGCGCTGCCGACCGTCGGTCCGGCGATCGTCGGCTCGATGGCAGTCGGCGACGTCTATGTCACCGCCACCTTCATGATGGTGCTGTCGGCGACGCTGATTGTCGGCAACATCATCGCCGACATGCTGCTCGCTTTGCTCGATCCGCGTGTCCGCCAATATGGAGGAGCCTGAGATGCTTGCTTTCGACTCTTCTGCAACACCGCCGACAACCGACATCGTGGCCAAGCCATCGCGGGGGCATGAGAGCTATATCGCCCTTGTCTGGCGCCGGTTGAGGCGCTCCTGGACCGGCATGGCCGGGCTCGTGCTCGTCGTGCTCCTGCTCCTCATGGCAATCTTTGCCGATTTCTTCGCGCCGATGGACCCGAAGGCGACCGATGTCGGCTTCGCGCCGCCACAGGTGATGAGCTTCCACGACAAGGACGGCAATTTTGTCTTCCAGCCGCGTGTCTATGCGCTGTCGGATTCCGAGGAGCTCGACCCGGTCACCTTCCAGCCGATCGTCGGCATCGACTACGACAATCCGCGGCTGCTCGGCTTCTTCGTCAAGGGCGCCGAATACCGGCTGTTCGGCCTGATCCCGGCCAACCGCCACTTCTTCGGCTCGACCGACGGAAAGCCGGTGCATTTTCTTGGCACCGACAAGTTCGGCCGCGACGTGCTGTCGCGCGCCATCATCGGCTCGCGCATTTCGCTGACGATTGCCCTGACTGTCGTGTTCATCGTCACCGTCATCGGCACCACCGTCGGTATGGTATCGGGCTATTTCGGCGGCACCTTCGACGTCTGGCTGCAGCGTTTCGTCGAGCTGGTGCTGGCCTTCCCGCAATTGCCGCTCTACCTGGCGCTGACCTCGCTGATCCCGGTGACGGCGCCGACCAATGTCTTCCTCGCCTTCGTCATCGTCGTCATGTCGGCGCTCGGCTGGGCGCAGATGTCGCGCGAGGTGCGCGGCAAGACACTGGCGCTCGCCCGCATCGATTATGTCCGGGCGGCCATGGCCGTCGGCGCCACCGACACACGCATCATCTTCCAGCACATCTTGCCGAACGTGATGAGCCACGTCATCGTCGCGGTGACGCTGCATATACCGAGTGTCGTGCTGCTGGAATCCTTCCTCGGTTTCCTCGGCTTCGCCGTCAAGCCACCGCTGATTTCCTGGGGGCTGATGCTGCAGGATACGGCGACCTATTCGGTCATCGGCTCCTATCCCTGGATTCTCGCTCCCGTCGGCTTCGTGCTCGTCACCGTCTTCGCGTTCAACGCGCTCGGCGACGGATTGCGCGACGCGGTCGATCCTTATTGAGGTGATTGATATGGCTCTTGCACTGGTCAATTCCTTCGCCCCGCCCGTCCGCCATGATCATGATGGCCGTTCGGACACGCCGATCATCGACGCCCGCAATGTGGCGGTGAATTTCAAGGTCGAGGACGGCATGGTCGAAGCCGTCAAGGACGTCTCCTTCCAGCTCTATCGTGGCGAGACCATCGCGATCGTCGGCGAATCCGGTTCCGGCAAATCGGTGACGGCGCGAACGGTGATGGGGCTCTTGTCGAAGCGCGCCGTCGTCTCGGAGAAATCGACGGTCGCCTATGACGGCAGCAATATCCTGAAATTCTCCGAGCGAGCGCGCCGCAAGCTGCGCGGCGACCGCATCTCGATGATCTTCCAGGAGCCGATGAGCTCGCTGAACCCGATCTATACGATCGGCAGCCAGATCGTCGAGGCGATCCGTGTGCATCGCCGGATCAGCAAGAGGGATGCGCAGAAGCGCGCGCTCGAACTGCTGGAACATGTGCAGATCCCCGATCCCGCCGCGCGGCTCATGCAATATCCGCATCAGCTTTCCGGCGGCCAGCGCCAGCGCGTGATGATAGCCATGGCGCTTGCCAACGATCCCGACGTTTTGATCGCCGACGAGCCGACGACGGCCCTCGACGTCACCGTGCAGGCGCAGATCCTCAACCTGATCCGCAACCTGCAGAAGGAGCTGGGGATGGCCGTCATCCTCATCACCCACGACCTGACGGTGGTGCGGCAGTTCTCGGATTACGTCTATGTGATGCAGTACGGCGAAGTGCGCGAGCACAACACCACCGAAGCGTTGTTTGCCAATCCGCAGGACGCCTATACCAAACATCTGCTCGCCTCCGAGCCGCGTGGCCAGGCCAATCCGCTGCCCGAAGGGTCGGATGTCATTCTCGATGCCAAGGGCGTGCGCGTCTCCTTCATGATGCGTCACGGTACCTTTCTCAAGCCGGCGATGCGTGAGCTTGTCGCCGTCGACAGCCTCGACCTGACGCTGCGCCGTCACGAGACGCTGGGGCTGGTCGGCGAATCCGGCTCCGGCAAGACGACGTTCGGCCAGGCAATCCTGCGGCTGAACACACCCGACAGCGGCGAGATCAGGTTCGACAATCAGCCGATCCACGGCCTGTCCAGGTCCGAGATGCGGCCATTGCGCGCCCGCATGCAGGTGGTGTTCCAGGATCCTTTCTCATCGCTCAACCCGCGCATGACGATCGGCCAGATCATCGAGGAGGGGCTGGTCGTCAACCGGCTGGGC
Source organism: Rhizobium sp. 25PS6 (assembly GCF_032464655.1). Lineage (NCBI taxonomy): Bacteria > Pseudomonadati > Pseudomonadota > Alphaproteobacteria > Hyphomicrobiales > Rhizobiaceae > Rhizobium > Rhizobium sp. 25PS6. The sequence goes on along the minus strand of NZ_JAWDIV010000012.1, from coordinate 191,672 downwards.
GCAACCAAGGGCGAACGGCAGGACCGGGTGCGCGAAGCGCTTATTGCTGCCGGCATGCCGGGCAATATCCTGTCGCGCTTTCCGCACGAATTTTCCGGCGGCCAGCGCCAGCGCATCGCCATTGCCCGCGCCATCGCGCTGGAGCCGGAATTCATCCTGCTCGACGAGCCGACATCGGCGCTCGACCTTTCCGTCCAGGCGCAGATCATCGAACTGCTGCGCAAGCTGCAGGACGAGCGCGGCCTGAGCTACCTCTTCATCTCCCACGACCTCAAGGTCGTCAGGGCGCTCTGCCATCGCGTCATCGTCATGCAGCATGGCAAGATCGTCGAACAGGGTCCTGTCGACGAAGTACTATCCCATCCCAAGACCGCCTACACCGAACGGCTCGTCAAGGCCGCTTTCGAGGTAGCATGATTATCGAATGCCGGAGGCTATAATGGCAGGAAATCCCAAAATCACCTTTATCGGAGCAGGCTCCACCGTCTTCATGAAGAACATCGTCGGCGACGTGCTGCAGCGGCCCGCGCTGTCAGGCGCGACGATCGCGCTGATGGATCTCAATCCGCAGCGGCTGGAAGAAAGCGCCATCGTCGTCAACAAGCTGATCTCGACGCTCGGCGTCAAGGCGAAAGCCGAGACCTATTCCGACCAGCGCAAGGCGCTTGCCGGCGCCGATTTCGTCGTCGTCGCCTTCCAGATCGGCGGCTATGAGCCCTGCACGGTCACCGATTTCGAGGTGCCGAAGAAGTACGGGCTGCGCCAGACGATCGCCGACACGCTCGGCGTCGGCGGCATCATGCGTGGGCTTCGCACCGTGCCGCATCTCTGGAAGGTCTGCGAGGATATGCTCGCCGTCTGCCCCGAGGCGATCATGCTGCAATATGTCAACCCGATGGCGATCAACACCTGGGCGATATCGGAGAAATATCCGACCATCCGCCAGGTTGGCCTTTGCCATTCGGTGCAGGGCACGGCGATGGAACTGGCCCACGACCTCGACATCCCTTACGAGGAAATCCGTTACCGCGCGGCCGGCATCAACCACATGGCCTTCTATCTCAAATTCGAGCATCGCCAGCCGGACGGTTCCTACCGCGACCTCTATCCCGATCTCGTGCGCGGCTACCGCGAGGGCAGGGCGCCGAAGCCCGGCTGGAACCCGCGCTGCCCGAACAAGGTGCGTTACGAGATGCTGACGCGGCTTGGCTATTTCGTCACCGAAAGCTCGGAGCATTTCGCCGAATACACGCCCTATTTCATCAAGGAGGGCCGCGAAGACCTGATCGAGAAATTCGGCATTCCGCTCGACGAATATCCGAAACGCTGCATCGAGCAGATCGAGCGCTGGAAGGGCCAGGCGGAGGCCTATCGTTCGGCCGACAAGATTGAGGTCCAGCCGTCGAAGGAATATGCCTCCTCGATCATCAACTCGGTCTGGACCGGCGAACCCTCGGTGATCTACGGCAATGTCCGCAACAATGGCTGCATCACCTCGCTGCCTGCCAATTGCGCCGCCGAAGTGCCCTGCCTCGTCGACGCCTCCGGCATCCAGCCGACCTTCATCGGCGACCTGCCGCCGCAACTGACCGCGCTGATCCGCACCAATATCAACGTCCAGGAGCTAACGGTGCAGGCGCTGATGACGGAAAATCGCGAGCACATCTACCACGCCGCGATGATGGACCCGCATACGGCAGCCGAACTCGACCTCGACCAGATCTGGTCGCTGGTCGACGACCTGCTCGCCACCCACGGCAACTGGCTGCCGGAATGGGCACGCACGACCCGCAAAGTACAAGCCGCCTGATCCCCTCTCCCGGGTGAGGCGTCAAGAAGCCCCGCGGTCGCAACAACCGCGGGGCTTTTTGCGCGTGTGGGGTGGGGCGCTTTTTCGATTAAGGTGCCGGCAGGCCATCGGCTGTTGCGCAGGCGAGATGGCGATACGTCGGATTGGCGGAGTTCTTGCCGGGCGACTTGAATTAAACACAGTCCGACGCTATCTAACGGTCATCGGCGTTGCTGGTGAGTGCTCCACGCGAGCGTTCGCGACTGCCGAAATCGCTTATCTGCTTTTGACCACGGATGTACTGGCACTGGTGTGAGAGCGATGTTGGAAAGGTCGGTGCGATTTCGCCCCGGCCTTTTTTATTTGCCCGTTAGCCAGGGCGGCAAGTGTCCCCTCAAACGACATCGGTGTCGTCTCCAACAAGGTTGGCTGCGTCTTCAGGGCTCAAACTGGGTCGGCCCCATCGTCGAACTTCCCGCAAGTTCCGATGGGTTATGGCAGCAAACTTCTCCATCGGGCAGTCACCGGTCAGTTAGACGGTTCGATCTGCTACGACTGGACCCCGAAGGGTTGGTCGTTGTGTTTCGATTAAAGGAAAAGCGATTGTCGGTATGAACGCCCGACAAAAAGGGTGCCCTCTGTCAGGCCGCTCGTTCGCTTGCCCGGTGAACGGTTCACTCGGCGGCTTGCCGGAGAGGGTATTCTTCTGGGAGCTCCACCAGAGCGATGATCTCGAAGTCTGCGGGCATAGCGTGCTGATCGGTTCCCAGGAGCGCCAGCGTCCAATAGTCAGAATCCTCCCCGAAGACCGTGGAGACCCGAACGATCGTCGGTCGTCCGTCGAAATATTTCGAGGACTTCGCCCAGTAAAATGCATCCGGAACCAAACTCGCTGCAATCATGACGCCTACTCCCGTGACCTGTGGATGATAGCGGAAAACCTGGAAATGAGAATGCCTCAGCTTGTCCAGGTCGTCATCGGGTGGATAATGATCACCCGTCGATCTACCCGGCTTCCAATTCCTCGCACGACGACCTTCCAGCGCAGAGACGCGGCACTGCTCCGAAGCCGCCGTTCGTCGTCGGGCAGAGCCTTCAAATGGGCGGCTCGACTTTGCTGCCATCCAGTCCGGCTAGTCCGCTCATTCAGGCGGTTCCGAGGCACTGACGGAGGTTCGAAGCGCGACTAGAGTCGTTGCGGTTGTAGCTTGGTGTTCTGATCGAGAGCCACACCTGAATAGAAATCCGATTCCACACTGCGCATCTACGGTAGGGCCGCCGTTTGCCGCCGGCGCTGACGTCACGTACTGGCGCTGACCCGCGTGCATCCCCTTGCCTCGGGCGCCGCTTATCAAGCGTCATCCCTGCGAATGGTCGATAGCTATGCTGCAGATGGATATATGCTCTGACGACGGCAGTCTGGCTGCCTCGGAACTTTTGATCTCGCCAGTCTGTTCGGACCGTTGAATGGAGGAGCTGACCATGTCCAAAAAGAATAATGCCCCATCACAGGGGGGCAATCTTAGAGAGCAGCCTGTCAATCGCCCTGACCGTAAGGAAGCGCCACCAGAGACTGACGATCACAAACCCCCCGCTCGAGATACGAGGGAGGCACCGGTGCCCAACCCAAACGGCGAGCCTGTCGACTAACCTTAGCAACTGCCGGACCCTCGTGAAGCAACTTTAGCGGGTTCGTTGTCTGGAACAACGACGATCCAACCGTCTCGCGATGCCATCACCGATATCGCACGTTATTGGCACGGCCGGAGGCGGTCGCTCAGCGTTCATGAAATTGATGCGAAGCTGCTTCGTACTGGCAGTCTGACCTCACGATCAATCAGTTGCCCCAGCCAATTTGGAACCGATCAAAACGAACCTCGCTCAACGGCTGGTTGGAGGGGCCTAGCCTTACCGAACGAAGAACGAGACGAAGCTCGGGGGAATAGTATTGTTCAAAAATAATCGGAGGCAATCCCGTCAGTTCGAGACGGCTGTTGACGGCCCAAACTTTGTAGGAACAAGACGCGATAGCTTCTTCTCCCCAGCCGTCGAACCTAATAATAGTAGCGCCCGAAACGGATTTTTGGCCATTGATGAAAAGCTTAGTCTCGGATTGCCAGTTCTTCTTCTGTGGTAGATCGTCTAACGCGATCGCATTCGCGTATTTCAGCTCATGCGTCCCGCTGGCACTAACTCTCTTTTCGACGAGCAAGGGGTGCAAATATACAGCCGACACCGGCTGCAGTGAACGGTTACGCTCCATCAGCCGTTGTTCGGTGAGACCCGGACCGTCCGGCTTGTAGAACGCGGAAAAGAAAGGCACTTCTCTGGTAAGCAGCACGCCCTGTTTGGTTTCTTTAGCGCTCAAGCAATTGCCAGAGGCGGGCGCCGCCAATGTTAGTCCAACCAACAGGGACGACAAACTTCTCAGCAAGATCGACATTCCAGATATCCCTCATCGAGACTGTGATGCTTTTGGCCTGACCCGATGTCACAACGACAGCATGAACACCCGATCTGCCAACGCGATGCAGTACCTGCGATCCGTGGGTGGTAAACGCGGTGAGGTCGCGTCGGAGCCGTGACCGAGTCACGTAACGGGCGGAACTAGTGGCGCAGGATCTCGCCGCCGGCATCCATGAACACCACGCGTTGCGCGACCTTGCGGGCAAAGCCCATTTCGTGGGTCACCGCATGCCTTCCTCCGCGACAGCGACCGACATTGGATCGAACGCCGAGGTTGGTTCGTCGTAAACAGCCAGGCTGTGTTTCTAAAGCGGTCGAAACACTGTCGATGGGCTAGTAACCGCCTATCTCACCGCGAACTGGGCCTATCCCCTGCGGCTGTGCATAGGTTGTGTTGTCCGATCCGCTAGTTGCGCATCCTGAGAGTGTCATGAGGACGATTGCTGCTGCGGCCAAAATGTTTTTCAGAGGCACGGCGTTCTCCGATCATGGCAGGCTGCCCAGGCCTCAAGGGCCACGCCGAGGACTTTCCGTTAAATTACCTATAATGGCAAGCGCGTGGTTAGCTGGCGGCAAAGTAGCGATACGGCCTCTTCAAGCGTCTCCCTGACTAGTCACTCGGCGGTGAACGCCCTGACCCGAGTTCTTAGGGGCGTGGTCGGCCAGCGCAGAAAACCTGGTTCCTGCTGACCAGCAGGAACCAACCGCTTCAGAAATCTGCCCCCTCAAAGTCAGCGATAGTCGATGCCGCAGGAGCAACGACCCGACGGGGATCGATGCATCCCCGACCAGCACGTCAGATGGTGGCCTTTGGCCTCAATCAGGCAAACCACGCACGAAGCTGAGCGAAGAACCCGTCTGGTTTGGAGCCTGACATCTTCCGCAAACGGCGAGCGACGACTGCCGCGCTGACGCGTTCACCGAAATGGCAGAAGCACACAAGATCATGCAATTGCTCATCGCTGAGTTCGAAGAACCGTTTGGCTTCTCCATAGCTGTCATTTTCCATTCCTGCCGCCCGCAGCATGGGATCAGCGAATGCAACGGAGATCGGGGTGCCGTCATCCCTGAGAGCAAGCCGATCGGCAATCGGCTGATATTCGGTTTCGTGAAGTGTCTTGAGGAACGGTCTGGGGCTGCTTTCGAGACTTTCGGCCCATCGTTCAAGGCGCTCGCGCCTGGTCATTTCAAGGCGCTTGCAGGTCGGGCTGACCGTTGCGATGCTTTTCAACTGGTCTAATGCGTACTGTTCCATTTCGGCCTCCTATCTCCGGAAAAATAGATGGTCCGCCTCCCGAAAACAGCGTCGCTCAGGTCGCAGCCGATGTCCAATCACGATTGAAAACGCCGCTCGTCGACGTATGCGTAATCGCTTGAGGCGCCTTTGCTTCGGACTGATTCTCTTCTCATAAAGTTTCTCCGCCATGTCATACCAAGGCAACCAGACAGGGTTCGGTATGAGGCGACTTCGTCGCGCCGCACTCGTGGCCGACGGCATCTGGACCTGGTCGCTGAGGCAGGAACCAATTGTACTTCGCGCGATCGCTTAAATCCCCGACCCGTAGAGCTCCTGGTCATCGTCGCCTTGCCAAGGGGAGGGCATCGAGGTGCGATTGGCCGAGGGCATCGGCATCCAACACTTCAATTCCGGCTCGGCATATTCGATGATGTGCCCGGGCGAGGAATCAGAGGCGCGCCAGCCTTCTCCAGCGAACTGATCGCCATTCGACCAATAGGCGAGGTCAACTTCCGCCGGCCCCTGTTCGGACGGGCGAATCGTGACGAGGATCCGGCTACCGTCTCTCGGTGCGCTTGCCATGTCGCGCCAGCGGTCTGTGTCGTCCATCGTTTTTCCTCCTGCCTCGCTACAGGTTGCGAGTGTCGCCTCGCCATCGGGAGCGGTCAATTGAAAGTTTGGAGAACCGATCGTCTTCGACGCTTCCGGTCAGCCGACCTTGATCGGCGACCTGCCGCCGCAACTGACCGCATGTGATCCGTACTTCTCGCGGCGACTGATTGCCCGAATCGGCCCGCACGGACCGCAAAGCCCAGGCCGCCTGAAGCCCTCCCGCGGCTGAAGTGGCAAAGCGCCCCGCGGTGGCGACAACCGCGAGGCGACGTGAATTCTGACAATATTAATAGGGTACGTGGGAAGGGGTATTCCGCGTTTTCAAAAACTCAAGACGATGCTGTGTGCGGGAGCGGAACATATCGTCGTGGTCTTATCGAACAACGTCTGCAAGATCGGGCGCTCTTCGAACGGACCCCTCACGAAAAATGGACGAGCTACAATTGTGTTAAAGCAGTAATCGTAATATCAACCACTGCTCAATCAAAGGTTGGTGAGTCATGAAAATTGGAAGGCTAGGAGTGTTCAGAACGGGATTTGCCGTTGATGTCTTCGTCTTTCTTGTAGGCGCGTTCGGTGCGACTTTGCTTTCCAGCTTTATAAATACGTCGTGGTGGGCTTATCTCATTATCGCCACCGTCGTGACTGGATTGTACGCGTTCGTGCGATGGAGCCTTCTGACGCCGCAACGTATCGCGCTGTTAGCGCACACCACGCTGTCGGACACGCTGGCCGACGCCGCCGCCTCCTACGGCGTCGCTGACCTGTACAATATGCAGAAATCCGAGGACCAGAACCGCCGCAACAGTGATACCGTGGTCACGATAAACAAGGCCCAGACCATGTCACTGGCAGCGAACTCTGGGGCGTCATATCTGTCGGTCGGATTGCAACGCCATTGGCCAGCCGTCAGGCTCCGTTTGTCCGAACGGGTTCCCTTCAAAGTCATCCTGCTGGATCCATTTTGTGAGGAGCGCTCACTGAGAAACACCGTCAACGCCGCGGGTGAACGGGACGACAGCAAATTGCCAATGGGCGATATCATCCGTGCTTCCAACGAGTTTCCGCATCTGGAAGTTCGATTTGCCGATAAGGGGATGACGTGCAGCGTGTTCATCACGCAGGAAGAAGCCTACTTCGACCCATATCATCTCGCGGAGGACGGCGGCAGGATTTCCAATCGGTTCATGTGTCTCAAGATGAGCAAGACCGGCGTACCGCAAGGGATATCGAACTACGAAATGATGCGCCGCCATTTCGACACGCTCTGGATTGCTTCGACGCCGCTGGTAAACTGGCTGGATCAGAACGAGGAAAAGATGGCTTCGCTCCCCGAACTTCGCGTCCAAAAAAGATTCCCGGTCTGATGCGCGCTATCCTGAATTTCGAGCATCAATGCACCTTGAAATGTGACTGGTGCTACGTACCTTTCGTTCGGGATAGACCGGATTTCTCGGTAACACAAAGGGTATTGGCCCGCCTCCTTGAGCACGGAATCACGGAGATAACGATCGGCGGCGGCGACCCGACATCCTATCACGAATGGCGTGATCTTGCTGCCAGCGCCAAGATGGCGGGTTTGTTCGTTCACCTGGACACCAACGGTATCGGTCTTCGCCGTAGCGCGAGTGTCAAAGACGCTTTGCGGTCCTACGTCGACCTGCTTGGCCTACCGATCGACGGACCCGATGCCTCGATTCATGGATTGGTAAGAGGGCAACCCCGGCATTTCGATATTGTCATCGACCGGATGAGTTGGCTCGGGGAGCTTGGCCTAGATATCAAGATCAATACGGTTGTTACGAAGGTGAACGCTTCCACTCTGCTGCAAACTGCCGAGCTCGTACGTTCGCTCGCCCCGACAATCTGGAGCGTCTACGAGTACTGGCCGCTGTCTTTTGGTGGGACCAACCGGGAACAATGGGATGATCCGGCCGGAAGTCTAACTTTTGCCCTCGCCCGTCTGCCTCGCGAACTTGGGAAAACCCGCGTCGAGATAAACCGACGGCACGTACGACGGCTTACCTATCCGATCGTCGCCCACGACGGTGAAGTTTACATTCATTCAGCTTCAGATATCGACCGGTTCCAGCCGCTTGGCTCGATCTTCGACGACGGTGTGCTCAGCAGGGCCTTTTCGTCATGCACAGATGAGCGGGAAGAAGCTCGGAGCCGATATACAAGGCCGAACGACGTACAAGAAGCTTTGTGAAAGGTAGAATAGATGACCAAGTTTTTTGGTGGCGGCGCAAAGATCTTGTCCTGTTCTCAGTTTCGAATTCGAGCGGAAGGATCGATCGCGTCGTTGTGGGGACAAATGCAATCGTCCGGCGGGGGTCAGCAGGAACGATCCCGTCAACACCTTATTCGGTTGAGCGGAAAGTCGTAACAAAGCAACGATGCGGGCTTGGAGGTCGTGCCGATTTCCGAGAGGTCGATCCACGATCCGGGGGCCAAAATCGGAGATTATCAGTGGGGAGGTAGCGCTGTTCATCCGGCTCTTCGAGAAGAAGGCCGTAAAGCAACTGTGGGATGTTTAGTTGGAACCGATCGAGCAACGGGAATCGGCATCTATCTCGTAATGGCTAAGGGTAATTTTAGATGCGTCGAATTCGAATTCTTCAAGTCGGTGATATTCATTATCCGGACTGGCAACTGGTACCGAGCGAAATCGACGCGAAGGATCATAAGTTCGCGCCAAACATTTCGGAGAGTCTTCGAAGCTCAGCCTTTAGAGCGGTGTTGCGGAAGCTTCGTCACCTCGCTTCATCAGAGACGATGAACGGGGTGGTCTTCGTTGGTGACTTCACCTCTCGCGGCAAGTCGGAGTTCCTGGAAGGTGCATTCCGTCATTTCTCACTCCTCTGCCGTGGTAGTGGTGCAACCTCACAAACAACCCCTTTGCTCTTCGTCCCGGGCAATCACGATGTCGATCGTAAGGATGCGCTCGAATTAGGGACTATCGAGAAATTTCGGAACATAAGTCAGCTGGCGGAGAGATTTGGCTGGCAGCCTGTGCCGCTGGATCGTCCAGTTTCCGTTGTCGTGGGTAGGAGCGGCAGCAGCATGGAAATCCTACTCGTGAACACGTCGGTAGGGAGTTGGGAGTTGCAGAACCTGCCGAAGTTTTTGAGAGACAAGTTAAGAACTGAGGACTGGTCTACTCCTATCGATCTGGGCAGCTCCTCGTCGATCGACGACGGACCTGCCGCGCCCAACATCGCCGCATCCCCCGGGCCGCCCGGCGACCTACTGGATCAGTATTATAATCAGCTTGACACCCCATATGTGTCTGCAACCATGCTCACCGCTCTGATGGAACACCTCCTGCAACCGGGGAGAGCGTTCGGCGTGATTGTCGGTCATCACAATCTTCTTCCACAGAAAACACCGCGAATCTCTCCTTATGCGGAGATGCTCAATGCGGGATTCGTGCGAACACAAATCCTTTCTGCCAATAAACCGATCTTGTATCTGCATGGTCATATACATCAGGATCCGATCGAAGTAGTCAGCGATCCTCGGAAGCCCGGCAGTCAGCTCATATCGATTTCAGCGCCTGAAATTGGCAGTGGGTTCAACGAGATCATCCTCTTCATCACCGATCAAGACGATCTCATTGGCGTAAGGGTAATCCCTTACAGGACTAGGCCGGGAGACGGAACGCTCGTGGAGGAGGAGCATTGCTTCGTACCCACATCCTTGAACTCGCGAACGTTTCTCGACGAAAGCACTTTCGCTCTTCTCCGCCGGCTCAAGGAATACCGCACGGAGCGAAATCGGGATCTGCTGTTCTGGAACGAAGTTGCCGAATTGGTACGGTCGACCCCGGTGGCTAACGCGTTGGAGGATGCTCTCATCATGCTTCACGCCTCCCGTGAGATCGACATCCATGGCCTGAACAGATCGAATAGGGACTGGCGTATTCAAGTGAAGGGCAAGTAGATGCAAAATCCATTCGGGCCGAACCGCATTGAGTACGAAAGCCGCCCTGTCCTCTGGTTCAGTGAAAAATCCGCAGACATTTCTAAGGCGGCGAAGCCAGTCTTTGTGGCTGGCACGCGCGGCAGCGGGAAGACCAGCATTCTGCGCTCGATGTCTACACTCCATATTCTTGACGACCGGAATCTTCTGGAGCAGATCGGCTCTCTGCATTGGTACGGGGTCTTTTTTCAGCTCAATGAAACATTCTCGCCTCTTATCGACAACGCTGTCCTCTCGCTCGTTCCCGAACCCATCCGTCTCGATCCAGAGGCCGTCAGGAATAGACAGTTCGTAATTTTCTCACACTATCTCGAACTGAAAATCGTGGAGCGCCTCCTGGAGACACTCGGTTCGCTTCGGCGTGATGGAAATTTGGCCTATTCCGCGACCGACGACCGAGACATCGCGCTTCGAGTTCATCGGGAGGTACTGCATTTTCTCAATTTCGAGGGGAGACCTGAGTTCTTCGGGCTCGATGAACTCAGGTCGCTGATCTCGAGATATATCGAGAAATGCTTTAATGCCTTTTTCATGGGCGGCACCGGAACGAAGTCCCCTTTCTTCGCGACTGATCCCGGGTCGATCCTGAGCCGGGTGGTAATAGCAGTGTCTCCGTTGATTGCTGGGCCCGCCTTCTCGGCAGATCAGCCGATGAAGTTCAAGATAATGATAGACGACTGTGAGGTGCTTACCCCACTCCAGCAGCAGTTCCTCAACACGATCGTCAGAAAAACCCGAGGCGAGGTCAAATGGGTGCTGGCCTATATTGGTGGCCTCTACGATACCATCCGGACGATCATCCCTGGTCAGTCCCTATCTAACGCCGATCGAGACGTCGAAAATCTGGACTCGGCAACGGACAAGGAGTTCGCAAACCTCTGCCAAAATGTAGCTTCTTTGCGCCTGTTCTACGCGTTGCCCGACAATGCGCGGGAAGGTCTGAAGGTTAACGATCCGCTTACCGCATTCTCGCTGAGGCGGCGGCTGGGAGTTCTCTCGCTCAACCAGATCATCGAGAGGGTAATCGAAAGCGCTAGCCCCGAGAGCTCCGAAGGTCGGCAAAAACTGATCCGAATTGCGGAAGACGCTCGGGAGTTCTTCGACCTTCACATGACGCGATCCCAAATTGGCCAACTTGCCCCGAACTTCAAGGCGCGCCCTTATGTTGAAGGGCTGGCGCTTAGCCAGATTCCGGAGGAAGATCGCGAACGACGCGCACGCACGATCGACGTGAAGGCATTTCAACGAACTATTGCCAGAAAGCAGAGCTGGGCTTTCCTCGAAGCCTGCCGCATGCTTCGCCTGCACGAATACCCCTATGTGGGCCACCAGATCATCATCCAGCTGAGCGACCTGTGCATCCGGGATTTTCTCGATATCATGGGCGAGATTTACGTCCGGGCAGTCGGGGCTAATGCAAGCCACAGCCGTATCCTGGATTTTATCAATTCCGAGATCGAGATCCCGATCGAGCAGCAGCGGCAGGCTGTTATCTCCGCTTCGGAGAAAAAGCTTCAGGGACTGGAGTCGCTTGCCCAGCCTTTCGAGGAGGAGAGTGTGCGTATGGTGCGCGCACTTGGCAGGCTGACTACTAAGCTGCAGACCGAACTAGACGAAAATCAACTAATTGGAACGACAGAGCGAGGCCTGTTCAAGATCAATCGCGGTGAGCTGCGCACGATTGCGATGAAGATGGAACTTCCAGACAGCAAGATCGATGAGGTCCTCAAACGCGCGGAGAAGGACGGGTTCATCCGGGAAGTGTCGGATCGAGGTAAACTCGAAACTCCCTATCACAACCCGGACGCTACCGAGGTGACAGTGCGGCTTCATCGGCGCTTTGCGCCACATTTCCGGTTCTCCTACCGTGGTCCGTATGTGGTCAACGTGATTCCAGCAGGACGCATTGTGGAGCTTCTACTCACCCGCACGCAAACGCCGGAGGACTGGGCCGACGCGGTCTTCAGGGAATTGTATCCCCCAACAGAGAACTGGATTCGTCATCAAGGGTCCCTGTTCGATGATGGAGACAATAATGTTCAATGATCGCTTCGGCGTGTACGGAAACATAGCGATCGCTGAATGCCTCACCGAGAACAGCGTTTCAATAAGGGCCGACATTGCGATCATCGCTCTTGGATGGGAGACCCGGTGTGCCGCGCTGGAGCGGCATGTGTCATTGTCCGTCAAGCAGGTGCTTGTGCTTGATTTTGCCCTCGCGGACTCAGGAGACCCCGCGATTGAAGAAAATAGAAGAAAGCTTCGGGAGATGTCCGCGCATTGCCGCGCCGAGCTTACCGAATTGGTTCTTCATCAATCCATAGACTACCAACGCAACATAAATACCCTGCAAATGACCCTCGCCGAACTCGGCCGCAAGATCGGGACATACCATGGGTCGCTGCGGCGGGTGTTCGTTGACTGCTCAACGATGCCGCGTATCTACATGCAGTGGCTTATAGCACACGGTCTCGGAACTGGAGCGATACATGCCATGGATTTTGGTTACGCTGAGGGGACCTACGAGAAAGGAGGCGATCCCGCCGTCTTCTCCAGTCAGGTTGATAGGTACGAAACCGTGCCCTTGCTGGAGGGCAGCGGTGGGATCGGTGAAGAAAAACTGCTTTTGGTCGGACTGGGAGGCGATGCCGACATGTTCTACGGACTTGTGAACGAATTCAGTCCAGAGAGGGTCTCTGTCCTAGTACCACGCAGCGGCCTGCATTCAGAAGTTGACCTTCTGCTCAATCAGCAGGTAGCGAAGGTCAAGGAGATGTATCGTCTTGAGGATGCCGAGGTGTCCGACGTCCCTGCATTCAGCCTTTCCTCTCATCTGGACGTGCTCAGGAGCTATGTGAAGGGCGCTGGTGAACGTGCAGTCATCAGCGTTTTCGTTGGTGGCCCCAAAGTCCAGGCTATTGCATCCGCCGTCTTTGCATGCTCGGACAAAAGGGTTCAGGTGAAAGCGCGTATCCCCAAGCACTATCCCCGGCGCGAAGTACCTGCGAATGGCCGCTACCATATTTACCGACTAATCGATCTAACTTCTCCAGCGTGCAGTCTACCAGATACGTGGTGAGCGAAGCAGGATGGGTGCGGATAGAGGGGGATAGGTGCCTCAAAAACTCAGTAACGGAACCAGTAAATGTTTTTCTTTTCCGTACTCCGCTACGGTGTGTACGTAAGGGCCATGCTTTTCGACAAGGGCGCTTACATTTTTGTTCTCGACGAGCCACCTCTCACAGCCTTTGATGGAAGGGCCGCCGAGATTGATCGAAAACTCGTGACCGTGATATGAGAACACGAAGTACGTTTCGGGATGATCGGTTAGAAGCAGATCGTATCCGAATCCGAACTGCACCCACTTTTTCATTTCCGGATGCTCCATTAGTGTTTCTTCTGGGAAGTATGCTCTGTAGTGATAGGGCCAGTTCTTAAAGTTATTCCCGAAGCGTGCCCATTTCCGGATGTTGTCGTAATGTCCCATGGAAATAAGATCTCGCGCATCTGGAACGCCGGATGTCAAAGCAAACCTAGCAAATATCGCTTCGAACGCCATCTTCGCCAGAAAACGTGACATTTGTCTCTCGGGAGGTCTGACGTACATCGGAAAGACAAAAACGTTCTTTCGTATAAGAAAAGTGCCCATGCGCCTCAAGCGCTCGAATTCTCCTCGTTGGTTTTCTTTGAGCGGGACTATTTCGATTTTACCGGAATCAGAATTCCTCCGCATTCCGACCGCGATATCAGTCCCGTAGGCATAACCGCGCACGAACGGCATCTTTCGCCGCTTAGTGGGTGTTTGATATTTGGCTCTGAGGTTTTGAAAAGAAATGTGATTTAAGATCGGTGCTTCCACACCACATGAGAAGTAATTGTTGCAGGGGTCACAGACGATACCTTTCGGTAGGACATGACGCCCCGATATATTACCTAATGATTCAGGAACGATATGCTCTACGCTGTTAAATCTAGCGCTCGAACTACGGCAGAAGATCACGCGACAGGCGTTCCCAAATGTCGACCTCCTTCCCAGATTGAAGTACCTTCTGTCCCGCCTAGAACCTAGAGTCTGCCATCGCGCCAATTGGAGCAAACCGGAAAATAGGCGATTCAGTGCGTTTGGCATAAAGTATAAACAGCGCGATTCTGAATCGAGGATTTAATGCATGCTAGAGAGCTTTCAGCCTTCGGCCTATCTAGGCAGATTCGGGGTATCGGCAGATGATCCTGGATACATCTACGTTATAAGATCTCAATCTCGTTGGAAAATTGGCCGGTCAACTGGAAAGCGTGATCGTTTAAGGCAGGCGAGGACTTGGATTCCGGATGGTGAGGTCGTGGGTATCAAGCCGTTTTGGAACCATCGAGCCGTGGAGAAGTATCTTCAGCTCGGCTTAGCTATGTTTTGGTACAAAGGCGAATGGTACGACTTCGGCGACGATGAATTTGAAGAGTCATTTATAGAGGAGTTCATCGCCTTCGATGACGTCGATATCAGCCGCAATTCAATCGATTTTATCTACTTTATGAACTCTTCGGGGATGAGCGAATATACCTTTGAGTTCTCGCAACGAAAGGTTTCCAAAGCGAGTTTTCAACGCGAAGAGAGTGTCAATCGCGGCGGAGACGGTAAATAGATCCCTCCCAACAACTGTGAACGTGTAGCGCCGCTATGTGTTCTTTGCGCATGCACGCTGCGATTCGAACCCATTCAATTAGCGCGAGCGGTTCTCCGGTCTTGAGTTATGTCACAACGATCTCTCCAAATTGCCGCCGAGCCGCGTTTCGCGCCGGGTGACGGACGCAGGCCTTCGCCGCATCTCCCCCCAGTGCCTACACCGCCGCACTAAAATCCGCCGCCAGCACCGCATCCTTGAGCGCCCGCGAATACTCATGCTGCGGATCATCCAACACCGCTCGCGCCTGTCCGCGTTCGACGATTTCGCCTTTGCGCATGATGATGATGTTGTCGCTGATGTAATAGGCGGTGGCGAGGTCGTGGGTGATGTAGACGATCGAAAGACCGAGTTCGTCTTTCAGGCGGCCAAAGAGATTGACGATCGCCATGCGCAGCGAGGCGTCGACCATGGAGACTGGTTCGTCGGCCACCAGCAGGCGGGGTTGCGGGATCAGCGCGCGGGCGATGGCGACGCGCTGAAGCTGGCCGCCCGATAGTTCGTGGGGGAACCGGCCTTTCACTTCTTCAAGGGTCAGGCCGACATGGACGAGGGCTGCATCCGCCATCTTCTCCGCCTGCTGCCGGTCCGGCCGGTTTCCCGAGAACGAAAAATTCCGGGCCGTCTCGAAGAGATAACGATCGACACGTTTCAGCGGATTGAAGGCTTCGAAGGGGTTCTGCAGAACCGGCTGGACCTCCTTCATGAAAGCCGTGCGTTCGGCTCTGCTGTGGATGGCGACGGTCCTGCCGCTGAATTGCAGCTCGCCTTCCGTTGGTTCGGTCTGACCGAGGATCATCGCCGCGATCGTCGATTTTCCCGATCCGGATTCGCCGACGATCGAGAGGATCTCCGGCTCCGCTCCCAGTTCGAAACTGACGTCCTTGACCGCCGTGATCAGCCGCCGGCCGAGCATGCCGCCCTGGCGGTAAACTTTAGTGACATGCGAGAGGCTAAGAAGAGCGCTCAAACCGGATCTCCCGTAACGGCAAAACACGCCACCCGCCGCCCCGGCTCGACGGTGACGAGCGGCGGAACCTTCTGCGAGCAGATCTCCATGCGCTTCGGACAGCGCGGGTGGAACCGGCAGCCTTCCGGCGGCATGGCGAGGTTGGGGGGGCGGCCCTCGAGCGAAGGGCGGGCCGTCGCATCGCCGATCCGCGGCAGGCTGCCGACGAGGTGCTGCGTATAGGGGTGGAGCGGTTTGCTGAAGAGCTTGGGGGTCGGCGCTTCCTCGACAAGACGCCCGGCATAGACGATGCCGATGCGGTCGGAGACCGTCGCGTGAACCCCCATATCATGGGTGACGAACAGGAAGGACGAGCCCATCTCGCGCTGGATTTCGCGGATCATCGACAGCACGTCGCGCTGAACGATGACGTCGAGCGCGGTCGTCGGTTCGTCGGCGATGATGAATTCGGGCGTCAGGATGGTGGCCAGCGCAATGGTCATGCGCTGGCGCATGCCGCCGGAGAGTTCGTGGGGATAGGCGTCGAGCAGATGCGGATCGAGCTTCAGCCGCTGCAGATGGGTGGCGACCCTTTCGAAAAACACCGGGCCGCTGACCTTCATGTGGCGAAAGGCGAAATCGGTGAAGGAATGCCGGATCCGGCGCACCGGATTGAGCACATTCATCGAGCCCTGCATGATATAGGACAGATGCTTCCAGCGCAGCGCCAGCCGATCCTCCGGCTTCATCGCGTAGATATCCTGGGTGCCGCCGTCGAAATGGAATGTCACTTTACCGGACACGACCCGCAGCGGCGGCCGGATCGCGCCGGCGATGGTCTTGATCAGGGTGGTCTTGCCGCTGCTCGATTCACCGGCGACGCCGTAGACCTCACCGCGGGCGATGGTCAGGCTGATATCGTCGACGGCACGCACCTCGCGATCGACGCCGAAGAGGAAGGCACGGTAATAGGCTTTCAGATTCTCAATTTCGACCAAAGGATCCATACTAACTTCCCATCCGGTTCAGCCGGCTGCGCGGATCATTGTATTCGTTCATCGACATGGACAGCAGGAAGAGCGCCAGGAAGAGGACGACGATGACGGCGACGGGGGCGGCCACCCACCACCATATGCCTGATATCAGCGCTGAATGGGCATTGGCCCAATAGATCATCATGCCCATGGTCGGCGTCTCGATATCTGTGAAGCCGAGCACCGACAGGGTGATCTCCATGCCGATCGACCAGATCATGTTGTTCATCGTGGTGGCAAAGACGATCGGCAGAACATAGGGCAGGTGCTCCTCGACGAGGATCTTGCGCATGCTCATGCCGGAATAGACGCTCTGGGTGGTGAAGGATCTGGTCTTCAGGCTGATCGCCACCGAGCGGATGAGGCGCGCGTCATAGGACCAGCCGAGCGAGGCCATGATGAGGATCAGCGCCGTCCAGGTCATGCTGTCCTTCAGCACAAAATAGAACAGGATCAGCAGCGGAAATTGCGGGATGACCATGACGCTGTCGTTGATGGCCATCAGCACCCGGTCGACCGCGCCGCCGGCATAACCGGCGACGAGGCCGACGACCAGCGAGATGATGCGTGAAATGACGGCGACGCCGATGCCGAAAAACAGGGTGTTCCTGAGCGCGGTCGTCAGTTGCCAGAAAACGTCCTGGCCGCGCGACGTCGTGCCGAGCCAATATTCGCCGTCCGGCGGCATATCGGGCGGCAGAAGATAGATGTCGGTCGCGCTGTAAGGCGAGAAATAGGACACCACTATCAATGCGACGATGACGGCAAAGAGCAGCAGGCCGCTGAGGAATTCCATATTCTGGCGCGCGAGGTCGCGGACGATCGTAAACATGCTCTATTCCACCTTGATGCGCGGGTCGATCAGCGGGCTCAGAATGTCGATGATGAACACCGCGGCGGCAACGCCGACGATCGACAATGCGCTGAGGCCGAGCACCAGGCTGTAATCGCCGGCATGCACTGCTTCGATCAGCAGGTTGCCGATGCCCGGATAACCGAAGACGATTTCGGTGATGACCGTGCCGTTGAAGATCGCGCCGAGCGACATGGCAAGCCCGGTGAACTGCGGCACCATGGCATTGCGGGCGATATAGGAGCGCAGGATCTTCCGCTTCGGAACGCCGCCGAGCTCGGCGAAGACGACGTAATCCTCGGTGATGATGTTGGAAACGAGCGCGCGCATGCCGATCAGCCAGCTGCCGGCGCCGACCAGGATCAGCGACAAGGCCGGCAGGATGGAGTGCTTCAGAATATCGAAGACGAGGGCAAAGGAGAGATCCAGATTGGCGTTCATCTCGTAGCCGCCATTGATCGGCAGCACCGGCCAGAGATAGCCGAACACAATCAGGAGCACGAAGGCCAGAATGTAATAGGGAATGGGAAGCAGGGCGATGAAGACGAGGCTGACGGCCTTCAGCACCATGTCCTTCCGATAATAGCCGGCGAGTGCGCCGAGCGCATTGCCGAGCACGAAGGTGATGAGGGTCGACACCGTCATCAGCCCGATAGTCCAGGGCAGGGACCGTAGGATGATGGTGGAAACGGGCGTGGGAAAGGCCGATAGCGAGGGACCGAGATCACCGGTCGCAAGCCGCAGCCAGAAATTCAGATATTGCTGCCAGATCGAGCCCTCCATGCCGTAAAGCTCGCGCAGCGACTGGCGCATCAGCTCGATCGCATTCGGATCGGACTGCCCCATCTGGGTGATGGCGCCTATGCTTTCTTCGACCGGATCGATCGGGGTCAGGTGGGTGACGAAGAATGTGATGGTCACGCCAAGGAATACGACAAGCAGAAACTGACCGAACCGCTTCAGCACAAAGATCAAATAGGACGTCATAGGGCGGTGGTTCCTCTCTGGTTCCCTTCATCAAGTGGAAAGGATCGACGGACATGCCACATGCCCGTCGATTAGGGGGCCGGCGCGCAACACTCGCGCCGGCGTTGGGAGGATTATTTCGGTTGTGCCGGCTTGAGCTTGACCATCATCAGCCTGGAGTTGGCCCAATTCGGCACCGGATCGGTATAGGGATCTGATATCGTCGGATAGCCGGTCCAATAGGTCGTATCCATCGAGGTGAAGACGTTATACGACATCAGCGGGATCGTCGGCATTTCGCGGGCGACCAGCTTCAGATAATCCTTGCCGAGCTCCATGCCCTTGGGATCGTCGGCGCTGATGCCGCGGATGCTCTCGATGATCTTGTCGAGCTCCGGATTGCTCCAGCGCTGCCAGTTGCGCGGCGGCTGGTTGTCACCCTTCTTGGCCACGAACTGCGAATGCCAGCTATCGAGGAAGAAGGAGAGATCGGGGTCGCCGCCCCAGGTTTCGACGCTCCAGGCAATCGCCACCTGGAAATCGCCGGGCTGTAGCGCCGTCTGCCAAAGCTTCGCGGCCGGCACGGCTTTGGCGTCGATGCCGAAGGCCGCCCATTGCTGTGCGATCAGGGTTCCGGCGCGGGTGAAGACTGAGCGCGTGTCGCCTTCCACCGTCATCCGGATCTTGAAGGGCTGTCCATCCGGGGTCAGCCATTTGCCGCCGGATTTCTTGAAGCCTGCCTTCTCCAGCAGTTCGCCGGCAGCCTTCGGATCCGGTTTCCACCAGCCATAGCCGAAGGCACCGCTGATTGCCTCAGGATCGCTCGGGATCTGGTCCTTGAACTTCGGCTGCTTGCGCAGGATATCGGCGATCTGTTGCCCGACCGTCGGGTCATAAGGCTTGATCTTGCTCTTGCCGGTATCGATCTCGAAATTCTTCAGCCAATCCTGCATCGGCGCCTGATAGTCCTTCATCGTGGCCGCCGTCGGCGGCACGCCGAGCGCCGAAAGTGTCGCCGCCCCGCGGTAGCTCGCCATATCCACGGCCTTGATGTCGATCAGCAGGGCAAGCGCCCAGCGTACATCGGCGTTGTCGAAGGGCGGATTCTGGGTGTTGAAGATCACCGCCGGAAGTGTCGGATCCGGATGGGCGAACGGAAAGCCCGGGAACCAGGTTTCGATCGACTTGGATTTTTCCTTCAACGTGAACATGCCCTCAGGCGTGTTATCGTGAATGATATCGAGATTGTGCTCGAGCTGCGCGATGGTGCGTTTATCCGGCGGGCCGGGATCGGTATAGGTCACGTATTTCGGGGCCGGCTCGCCGAAGCGGGCAAGCGATGTCCGCTGCCAGTCGTCACGCTTCTCCCAGGTATACCACTTGCCCTGGGGGTCGTAGGACTTGAGCTTGTAGGCGCCGAGCGAAACGGGATTGGCGAAATCATAACGAAGCGGATCTTCGACTTTCTCGAAGACATGCTTGGGCATAATCCAGGCGCCGTTCCAGCGAACGGTGAAGAGGGCGTGGAAGCGCGAGTTGGGCTTCTTCAGCTTGAACACGACAGTCGAGGGGTCGGTCGCCTCGACGCTTGCCACCTGCACCGAGAAGGCAGCACTCCAGACCATGCCGGGGTGATCCATCTGCGTCTTCACGGTATAGACCACGTCGTCTGCCGTGAACTCCACGCCGTCGCTCCAGAAGAGCCCCTTGCGCAGTTTCACGGTCATCTCGGTGAAGTCGGCATTATATTGCGGCTTGTCGGCAGCCAGAGAATTATCCCAGGTCGCGCCGCCAAGTCCTTGTTCGGGGTCGATATACCAGAGCGTATCCATCGTCAGCTGCTGCAGGCCGGTCGATACGCCGCCGCCGCCATTGACCCAGATGTTGAACCAGCCGGGATTTTTAATCGTCCCTTCCGGATTTTCGACGATGAGCGTCTCCTTGCGCGGCAAGGAGGTGTATTCTTGGGCTCCGGCCACTGCGGTCAGGCCGAACGTGGCCAGCACGAAGCCGAATGCAAACCTCTTCCACTTTTGCATGAACTCCTCCCTTGAAAGCGATCATGCCGCGGCCGCAAAGGCACGCATGGGCACGTCGCGGTTGTCGGTCCGCAGAAGCCTCAGGACTTGAACAGTCAGGTCCAGGACCTCGGTGAACCATCCCTCCGGCTCCCTGCCTCCTCGCAGCGAGCCGAATATTTTCAGCCGAAGGCGCCCCAATGGGCTACCCGGCGGCAGCTGTCACACCGACAGCCGGATGACGTTGTAGGAGAACGGTTTCAACGCTGCCCGCAACCGTCCATCCTCGATCTTTCCACTCTCGACATTGACGGGGGTGACCGTCTGCGGCCGCGCTGCCGTGTTGACGGCTTCCAGATCGCCGTGGGTCATCTCCACCTGCTCGACCACCCGGGCATTTGCGAAGCCTTCCAGCCGCACATCGAGATCGAGCGCCGTGCTCGGATGGCGGTTGACGGCAAAGAAGGTCAGGGTCCTGCCATCCTCGGAATGGACTGCCGATACGTCGAGATAGGGAACGTCGTTCTCCTCGTCGCTGTCATAGGTCGGGCCATCGACGACCAGCTGCAGCGCCGTTCCACGGCCATATCTGGAGGCGTAATAGAACGGGTAATAGATGGTCTGGCGCCATGCCGCACCGCCGTCCTCGGTCATGATCGGGGCGATGACGTTGACGAGCTGCGCGATGCAGGCGATGCGCACCCGGTCGGAACGGCGGATGAAGGTGTTCAAGATGCCGCCGACCTGCAGCACGTCCTCGAAATTATAGATGTCTTCCAGGAGATGCGGCGCGTCCGGCCATTCGTCGCGCGCCAGGATCTCCTTGTCCTGCTGGTTGGAATGATACCAGACGTTCCATTCGTCGAAGGAAATGCCGATCGTCTTCTTCGAGCGTTTTTTCGCCTTGATGTAGTCGATCACGCCGCCGATCGTGGTGATGTAACGGTCGAGCTTCGTCGCCCGGGCGAGATAGTTGAGGGTATTTTTCTCGCGGTTGGCAAAATACATATGCAGCGAGATATGGTCGGCGCTGTCATAGCACTGCTCGAGAACCTGGGCTTCCCACTCGGGATAGGTCTTCATATCGGAATTGGACGAGCCGCAGACGACGAGCTCGAGCGACTTGTCGAAGCCGCGCATGGCCTTCGCCGTCTCGTCCGCCAGCCGGCCATATTCATAGGCCGACTTGTGGCCGACCTGCCAGGGGCCATCCATCTCGTTGCCGAGGCACCACAATTTGACATCGTGCGGATTGGACCAGCCGTGCTTGCGGCGCAGATCCGACCAGTAGGTGCCGCCGGGATGATTGCAATATTCGAGGAAATTGCGGGCGGCATCCAGGCCGCGTGATCCGAGATTGACGGCGAGCATCGGCTTGGTATTGGCCTTCTTGCACCAGTCGACGAATTCGTTGACGCCGATCTGATTGGCTTCGCGGGTGCGCCAGGCAAGGTCGAGGCGGACCGGGCGCTCGGCACGGGGGCCGACGCCGTCTTCCCAATTATAGGCCGAGACGAAGTTGCCGCCGGGATAGCGGCAATATGGCGTGTCGAGCTCACGGACGAGATCAAGGACATCCTGCCGGAATCCGTCCTCATCGGCCGTCGGGTGACCGGGCTCATAAATGCCCCCGTAGATCGCCCTGCCGAGATGCTCGAGAAATGAACTGTAGAGCCTGGAATCAATGGTCGCGATGCGGAAATCGCGATGAACCACAACGTTCGTCTTCAACGGATCCTCCCGTTTATATATCAGGTATTTTGTTTTCTTGCCTCTAACTTGATATCAGGAATGTTGTTCTGTCAACCAAGTTGCGACTTTAATCATACTAATGTGGAGTTCAGCAAAAACGTTTTGATTACAGATGTTTGGGAGATTTTTTCGGTGATCCGAACTGGAAAGAATTGTGATATTTAAATCAAGATTTCCGATTTTGATTTTTCAGACATGCAGCCGCATGATGATGTCGCGCCCGTGATTTCCGAAGCCGCGGCCGAAAATATTCACGCCGCCGGTATGGCCGGCATTTTCCGCGATGCCGACCCGGAGCCGGATTGAGGAGTGCTGGGCAAGGGCGAGGTCGCTGAGAGTGACATTCGATGCGGCGATACCGTCGATGAAGGTTCCGCGCGTCGAGATCCGCCAGGTCTTCATCATTCCATATTGCGAGCCCTCGAGCTTCCACCATGCCGGCGTGAAGGCGCCGCGCTTGTCGCCGTAGTCGCCTGGAGACGTCCAGGTTCCGATCGCCATGCCGTTGACCCAGAGCGTTATGTCCGAGGGCCAGTCCGGATTGGTGCCGGGCACCTCAGACGACAGCTCCAGCGAAAACTCTATAGCGCGAATGTCCTTGTTCAACACCTTGGCATTGTTGGGGAATTTATATTCCACATAGCCCCTGCCGAACCAGACAAGCCCGGCCTGCATGCGCTGCGGATCGAGGAAATAGTCGGGAACATCGAGGGGGCCGATGACACTCTCGGTGGAGCAAAGACCACAGGGCGCATGGACGTCACAGCTGGTGTAGAGCCCAACCGGCATCTCGACTTCGATGATATTATTGGCCCTTTGGGCGGCACTTTCCTCAAAGCTGATCAGAATTTCGCTGTAGATCGCCGAGCAGATCTTCTGGTTTCCCTTGCGCGCCTTCGTCAGCTGGGAATCGACAAGCCGGGCGTCTTCCAAAATCTGGATCCCGGTGGCGACAGTCGATTGAGGAAGAGAAAGAGCACGCGCGATATCGTTGATATTCATCGGTCCTTTGGCGCAGAGCAGCTTGAGCATCTCGAGCCGCGCCGGCGCCGAAAGCGCGCGTATCGCATCATTATTCTCGCCGGCGGCAATCGTCAAAAACGAGCGTTCCATCATTCCCCCAGTATTTCCGATGAAATGATGTATATCGGAAATTCTGATACATCAAGTGGGAATGATTGGGTCGAGCGTGCCTGACCTGGATGGTTTAGAGTTCTGCGATGCGAGGGTGTTAGTGGTCCGTCCACGGATTGATGATCTGCAAGCCTATTCCCTCGAAATCGGACACATTGCGCGTTGCGAGTGAAGCGCCGCGCGAAATGGCGATGGCTGCGATCTGCGCATCGAACTGGCTGATCGGCCTGCCAGCTTTGCGGCGATCGGTGGCAATGATGGCATAGACGTCTGCCGCGTCACGATCGAATGGCAGGACACGGCCACTCATGTCTTCATTGAATATCGGCAGGACTGCCGCCTCGAGATCATTCCGACGCCGCCCGTGAGGAAGGAGGCGCAAGCCATATAGAATTTCCGCTTCGGTAATCGCGGTCGTGAATACCGATAGTGGATGTTGTGCCCCGAGCCATTCGATTACACCCACATTCGGCGCCGGCGTGAGCAGTTCCGAAATGACGTTGGTATCGAGAACGATCACGCGTCAAAGTCCGGTGCGTCCCGGATCGGCTGCCGGGGCGGAATTTCGAGCTCAACCCCTCCGACCGATTGCAAGCGAGCGCGAATGGTATCGGCGAGATTGCGCGCCGCCGGTTCGGTGGTCGCAAGTGCCGTACGCAGAATATCGCGTGCTTCGTCTTCCATTGACCGGCCATGCGTGGCGGCGCGAACGCGCAGCCGTTGCTTCAATCCATCATCGAGATTGCGGATCGTCATGCTGGCCATCATTGCCTCCATTCATCAATGATAGCATATAAATCATTGATTGCATATTCTCAAGCAGCGGTCGCGAGATGCGTCTCCGTCCTCAGCAACCGCATTCCGACCTTCATCATCTCACCCTTTGCCGGGGGCGGCATGGTCGATCATACCCAGTATGACACGACGTGGATCATCCGCTTCATCACCGCGCGCTACGGTCTGCCGGTGCTGCCGGGCGTCATCGCCCGCGACAAGCCGCTTGGCAATAACGACCGACCACCGATGGACGACTTGACCGCCGCGCTGGACCTGACGCATTGACCGATCACGAGCGGCCCTGGCGCTGATCGGGCCGTTCTGTCCCAATTTTGCTGTCAGCGCCGCAACAGCGGCCGCAGGGCGGCCTGTGTTTCCTTCAGCAGCGGCAGATAGCGGTCCTTCATCTCCGCGGCCGGGACGAGGGCGGCCGGCGCGCCGATATTGATCGCCGCGACCGTTTCGCCGCGCTCGTTGTCGACAGGCACGGCGATGGAGCAGAGGCCGAGCTCCAGCTCCTGGTCGATGATGGCGTAACCCTCAGTGCGGACCCGACGGAATTCGGCGATCAGCTCGTCCGGCTTGGTCTTCGTATTCGCTGTGTTTTGCTTCAGTTCGCTGCGAGCAAGGATCGCGCGCGCCTCGCTCTCGCTAAGGGCAGCGAGCAGCACGCGGCCCATCGAGGCGCAGTAGGCGGGCAGGCGGCTGCCGGTGGTGAGGTTGATCGACATGACGCGGCGCTGCGAGGCGCGGGCGATATAGACGATGTCGGTGCCGTCGAGCACCGAGGCCGAGGCGCTCTGGCCAGCCTTTTCCGAGAGATGATCGAGATGCGGCTGCAACAGCGCCGGCAGCGGCGTCGCCGCGAGGTAGGCGTGGCCAAGACGCAGGATCTTTGGCGTCAGCGTGAAGAACTTGCCGTCATAATCGGCATATCCAAGCTCGGCGAGCGTCAGCAGCGAGCGGCGCACGGTGGCGCGGTCAAGCTCCGTCAGCTTCGAGGCCTCGGCAATCGAAAGCCGCTGCCGCGTTTCACCGAAAGCTTCGATCACCTTCAGGCCGCGGGCAAAGCCGCTGACAAAATCCGTTTCGCGCATGGGTCGGGTTATTGATGCTCTTTTGGTTTGGCGCTTGCGCAGTTTTCTAACGACAGTTTCTCTGCGTCACTTGGAACCGATCCTTATTTGATTTGGGCATTTTGCGCCAATAGATTTGGCCTAGCTAGATCCAGTGCTCATCAGAGCGATGGCGCAGTCAGCCAGACACCGCAGGTGTCATATCGGCGCGCTGAATGTTCGTAGCGGGGGTTACAGCTGCAGCGTTGACGATTTCGTTGGAAACACCTCCCACATTCCCAGCCGACAACCCGGATAAGCCGTGATATGATCGCCCGAAATAGCGTGATTATCGATACTCGGAAGGCAGGAGCCGCTTATGAGTCGCGACACGCCAATCGATAAGCAGGGGCGATCCACAGACGTTTCGAGTGACGATAGCCGTTCTTCCCAACATGGCGGCGAGCGGCGGGTCGTGACTGCATTGTGCTATGACCTGATCGGCTCCACCAATCTCTTCAATCTGATGGATATCGAGGACTATCAGGATATGATCGCCGCCTTCCAGCAGGCGGCGCGGCAAGCGATTACGACACATTCCGGTGTCGTCCGCGTCGAAGCCGGGGACGGTGGAGTTGCGATTTTCCCGATCGAGCTTGGACCGAGGGATGCCGCGTCAGCTGCGATCCGTGCCGGCGTTGGAATCGTGAAAGCCTGTCAGCGCCTCGCCCGTGAACTTGATCGAGACGATCTGCGCGTGCGCGTGGGTGTCGCGACATCGGTCGCCCTGATCCGGGATGCGCAGCTGCAGAACTGGATACATGAGCCGGTCACGGGCGCGGCACTTGCGCTTGCGACACGGCTCGAGGCCGCCGCTGAAGCCGACAGCGTGCTGGTTTCAGAAGAGACCCGGAACCTCGCCGGCCGCTCACACGCCTTCGTTCCGGAAGGCACACGCATGTTGAAAGGCTTCTCCGAGCCTGAAAATGTCTGGAGAGCAATCGGCCACAGACGGGAGCTCGACCGCTTCCACGCATTCGGAAGGCTGGACGGCACCTTCGTTGGCCGCGTCACGGAGCTTGACCGAATAGAGAAGGCCTGGGGCGCGGCCCTCGGAGGCAAGGGCCAGGTCCTTGCGATCACAGGCCAGGCTGGCATCGGCAAGTCGCGGTTGTTGCGGCAAGCCCGGCGCATGATCCATGCGCAGCCGGCCCGATCGCTGTTCTTTCAATGCCTGCCGGGAGGGTTTCGCTCGACGCTTCACCCGCTGGTGAATAGTTTTTCCCAGCGCCGTTCCGATGCTGCGGATGGCGGGCGGCTGACGGTCGACGCGGTCGCCGCCCAGTTCGCGCGCCATGGTGTCGAAGATCCGGAAGTGATTGGCATATTTTCCCATTTGCTCGGCGCGGATGGGCGCAATGAAGCTTTCTCCGACAGCTCTCCCAAGGCAATTCAGAAAAGCGCACGGCAGGCGCTGTCAAAAGTGTTGAGCGTCATATGCGGACAAACACCGCTGGTCATTGCAGTTGAGGACATTCATTGGATCGATCCTACGTCCGAGTACCTGCTTCGCGAAGCGGCGCGGCTCGTGCCGACGCTTCCCGCACTGCTGATCGTCACCAGCCGAGAGAACCCCCATGCCAGCCTATTCGACGAGGGCGAACCAGGACATATTTCGCTCGGCCCGCTCGACCATGACGAAACGCGGCTGGCGATCGCCGCGCGATGGCCAAACCATCGCCAGGAGGCGTTGCCGCAGCTGCTTGAAGTGAGCGAACGCATATCCGGCGGCGTACCGCTTTTCATCGAGGAAATATGCCAATGGGCATTCGAGACTGCTGCCGAAGATGCAATGAGCGTGCCGGCAAATGCGTCCCGTAACCATGTTTCCGCCTTCGAGGGGATCTTGAATTCGCGGCTCGAGAATTTGGGTTCCGCCAGGGATGTGGCGCGCGCCGGGGCCGTCGCAGGGGATCGTTTTACCGTTTCGCTGCTCCGCCCACTGTTGCCGGAAGCAAGCAGGAAATCTCTCCTGCATGCTGCTGAAACTTTATGCGAGAGTGGATTTTTGACCCGCGTGCGTGCCCATGGCGGCATCGCCTACGGCTTTCGCCACGCTTTGATCCAGGAGACGATTTACAACGGTCTGCTGAAAACGCAACGCCGGCTTCTCCACCGACGCCTGTTCATGGCCGCGAACGGCAATCGCGCCATCGCGGGTTGGCTGGATGCGGGTGCGCTTGCCGAGCATGCAGAGGCTGCCGGCCTTCCGGAGCATGCGGTTTCGTCGTTCATGAGGGCCGGAATGGAGCACGCCAGCCGATCGGCAATGGTGGAGGCGCGCCACCATCTCGAACGAGCCCTAGCGCTTTGCGAGACTATGCCCAACGGTGTTTCCGATGAGTTGCACCTTTCGGTGTTGACGGTGCTCGGACCGCTGCTGACGGCAACGGTCGGACCTAATTCGACGCCGGCGCGAATCCTTTACGAAAAAGGCGTCGAGATCGCGCGCCGTCAGCCGAAGGAAGATCAGCCCAAGTGGTTTCCACTCTATTGGGGCTGGTGGTTGACCGGGCAAAACTTCATGGAGATGCACAGCCGCGCCCGTAAAGTCCAGGCGATGCTCTCCGGAATCGCCGATCGCGAAATCGAACTGCAGGTCAACCATTCGATCTGGGCAATCGAGTTCAATGTCGGAAGGCAGGGGGAGGCCCAAAAGGCGATACGAGCGGGGCTTGCTCTCTACGACGATGAGGCAGCGAAGGCGAGCCGCAATGTCTTTGGTGGCCATGATGCCAAGGTTTGTGGTCTCGGACAGCTTGCGCTGTCGCTCTGGCTGACGGGGCAGACCGAAGAATCCAGCAAGGCACTTGCAGACATGGTCGCTTTTGTGGATCGGATCGAGCATATGCCGAGCAAGTCGCACTCGCTGGATACCGAGGCGGTATCGGCGTTCTATCGCAACGACCATGCACGCCTGATCGAGATTTCGGGCAGGATGGGCGATTTTGCGAAAAAGCACGAACTGCAATCCTTATCGGCACTCGCGATGCTCTTTCGCGGATGGGCGACTGCGCACATTGAAAACCTATCCAGCGGCCACGAAATCTTCCGCGCAGGCTTGGCGCTTCTGAGAGAGCTCGGAACCGTCGCCGATCTGCCGATCTACCTCTACATGCATGCGACCATGCTCGGCCAGGCGCGGAAGTACCAAACAGCGATCGAGGTCGCCACCGAAGCTATCCGGGAGGCGAATGCGACAGGCCATGGTTATTGGTTGGCCGAGCTTCACCGCCGTCGCGCATTGCTGCTGTCGTGCGCCAAGGTAGAAGAGCCGGCTCTCCTGCCGGATCTGAGGACTGCGATCGTCATTGCGCAAGAGCAAGGTGCGGTTGCCTTGCTGCACCGGTCGCAACGATCGGCGAAGGAGCTTGGCCTTGCTGGCGAGCTCTGAAATTTCTTCCGAAGACGGGAGGGAAATGCTCTCGGCATTTTATGCCGACATCATGAACGGAAACATGTCTCTCGTATCGCCGGAACCGGACCCTGGGGACGCCGAGGCCTATTTCCGCTCCCTGCTGCCGTTTAGCCGCCGAGCCGGGATCACACGCGTCGCCGATCTGACCGGCCTTGATCGAATCGGATTTCCGGTCGTTCAGGCCATACGACCGGCCGCATTGTCGGAAGTCACCTCGCTCGGCCGTGGAATGTCCATAGCGTCTGCCGCGATCGGAGCGGTCATGGAATCGTTCGAGCGCCTTTACGCCGAGGCAATCCCCGCGTCCCGTGTCTTCCTATCGACTGCAGAAAGGCTAGAGGTTGGCGCTGGTTCCTTCGATGATTTCTGCCTTGCTGATTCCCGCACGAATTGGCGTGAACGCGAGATCGACTGGATCATGGGTGTTGATATGGCAACCGGCGCTACTGCGCCCATCCCGTTTGAACTTGTGCACACGATTTATACCGATCCGCCCCCACGCCATGATGGCGTTTTTCTGCGCACCACAGCTGGCCTCGCATGCCATCGGTCAGATTTTGGCGCGTTGCGGCATGGGTTGCTGGAATGCATAGAGCGGGATGCGATTGCCCGGGCATTCAAAACCCACGGCTTCATGGATCGGATGAGACTGCCCTTATCGGAATTGGGCACAGCAGTTCAGGATGTTCTCTCGCACGTGGCCAAACTCGGAATATCGGCTGCCTTCTGGTACGCCCTTTCGCCGACACGTATTCCGGTCGTCTGGTGCCAGACGATTGAAGCCGGCAAAGGCGAACCCGTATTGGCTCTCCCGACGGAGGGTTATTGTGCCGGTCTCGATCTTCATAAAGCGGCGTTCGGTGCGTTACTTGAAGCGCTGGCCGCCCGAGCCGGAGCAATATCCGGCGCGCGAGACGACCAGACGCGGAAACACTATGCGAGACCAAGCAGCGCTATGCTTGCCGATGCCCGCGATCTCATTCTTGGTGAATGTGCTCCATCGATCGATTTTGTGGGCGTTTTGCCCGCGGTTGCCGGCCTTGCCGATCTCGTGGAAAGGATCATTTCTGCCGGTCTAGGCCCCGTTCTCGCCGTTCCAGTCGCGTCCGAGAACAATCCGCACATTCATTGCGTGCGAACGGTACTTGCGGGCATGCGCCCTTTTACAGTCGAGCGGTGAGGGTCCGGGATGGATCAGAAAGCGGACGGTCCAATACTCGTTTTTCTCGGTCCGACCCTCCGCTTGCCGGACGCGCAACGCACTCTTGACGCCATCTACCTGCAGCCCGTTTCGCAGGGAGACATCATTCTTGCCGCTCACGCATTTCGCCCGAAAGCGATGGTCTTGATCGATGGTCTTTTCGAGGACAGGCCGGCTGTGCGTCACAAGGAAATTCTCTGGGCGCTATCCCAGGGTATCGTGATGATCGGGGCTGCAAGCATGGGCGCGCTCCGGGCCGCCGAACTGCATCCATTCGGAATGATCGGTGTCGGTCTCATCTATCGATGGTACAGGCGTTGGCCGCTGACAGCGGAAGATGCAGTCGCGGTCGAATGCGGCCCCGCGGAACTCGGCTTCACTGCTTTGACCGAAGCACTGGTGGACCTGCAGCGCAGTTTTACCGCGCTCTTTCGACGTGGCCTGATTGCGAAATCCGAAATGGATGCAGGTATCGCCGCAGCTCGACGGCTTAATTTTCGTGAGCGGTCCGTTCGAAAGGTGCTCGCCGCAGCGCAATTGCCAGCGGAAAGATCGGTCTTGCTACGCAGCCATTTGATCGCACAGAAGAAAGACGATGCGCGCCTTGCCCTACGGTTGGCGCCAGGCTTGTCGAAGTACAAGCCTGCGAGGTTGTCTTTTACGGCAACCAATACCTTCCTGCGCGATCTTGAAGCTGGATCTATTGACATCAATTTAATTAGCAAGTACTAATTTAAGTTGTTGCCATATAACTCATCTAACTGAGTAGTTGAGCTATGGAATTGTCTCCTGACATATCACTTAGAAAGTCTGAGCCCAGTCTTGGGACTCGATTCTGGATATTTCCTCAGCCGCCCTTTATCTTTGGATATGAGCAGCCAGATCGCGTCTTGCTGTCGATATTGCCTGACGAGATCGGTGATGGACCTAGCGACATGTCGATGTATGTCGCGGATCCGCTGTTCGACAAGGAGCCTTATCGTTTTGGTGGTTTACCTCCATACCGTGGTCCCCAACGACGGCCGGTTCGGTCAGGCCCGGATCGCCACTTTGATAGCCTCGACCCGAGATCGCGGGATTACCTGGGCGCCCATGCCTTTGCTTGCATTCATTTCGTTCTTGATGTCTGGCGCAATTATCTCGCACGACCAATGCATTGGTTCTTCTCTGATTTCTATCCGCGGCTTGAAATTGTCCCCCTTGTTCGGTGGAAGAACGCGCAAGCGGGCTTTGGTTTCATCGAACTCGGTTACTCGGAAGTGGGTGACGAGCAATCGCCCTATGCGCTGAATTTCGACACGATCGCTCATGAGATCGGTCATCTCATCACGCTCTCGCAAACGGGGCTTCCCAATACTCTTTCTCGTGAGGCAGATTTCTTTCCATTCTCCGAAGCCATGTCGGACAGCATATCCTTGATCTCGTTCCTGCATTTCGATTCTGCCATCGACCGCCTGCTGCGCAGGACAAAGGGGAACCTCCTTCTCTATAACGAGCTCAACCGCTTTGCCGAGACAAGCCCGGAGACGCAGATCCGCCTTGCGACCAACTTCCGGCGCATGTCGGAAGTCACAAGCGAGGTTCATGACCGATCCTTGCCCTTCCTCGGTGCGATCTTCGATGCGATCGTTGAACTCTACCACCGGGAGTTGATTGCCAGCGGCTGCGCCGATCACCGTCTTCTCTCCGTCGATCTTCGCGATCTGACGCTGGATGAGTTAGATTGGTTCCGGCAATCGACGGCGGCGGCCTTTCGGGACCGACCGCTCTTCTTCAAGCTGGCCCTGACCAAGGCAAGGGATTCAGTGGGAAGGGCGATCGGCGGAGCACTTCATAGCTTGGATCCAGACACGATGCGGCTTAGGGACGCCGCGCGGGCTATCATCTCGGCGGCGGATGTATCGACTGCCGCACAATTAGAGGAAAACTTTGCATGGCGTGAAATTATCGGCTCGAGGTGAGCCAGAAAAGGAGAGGGGAAATGAGTTGCTGCTCTGAGACTCCGTTCATTGGAACAGGTAAAGTGCCATTCAATCCCAGCGAGGTCCGTCTCTATGGGCGAAATGAATTTTGTCAGCCCGGCACAGACGCTCATCCGTCTCAAGGGGCTCAAGTAAAGCCAACCGAGGATAGCGGTTCGGACAAAATCAAGCTCAAGGTGGGCAACTGTTACATTCTGATCGATCCTGGCAAGGTCCAGATGGTCAGCATCGGCGTGATCTATGGTTATGCTTATGAGGGTCATTGCTACAAGCTGCCGAAGCCGCGGATCATGTATCTCCCGGTCAAGGCCACAGAGATATCCCG
Source organism: Rhizobium sp. 25PS6 (assembly GCF_032464655.1). Classification (NCBI taxonomy): domain Bacteria; kingdom Pseudomonadati; phylum Pseudomonadota; class Alphaproteobacteria; order Hyphomicrobiales; family Rhizobiaceae; genus Rhizobium; species Rhizobium sp. 25PS6. The sequence goes on along the minus strand of NZ_JAWDIV010000012.1, from coordinate 159,381 downwards.
CGACGACTGCGGATGCGATTGCGGCTATTCGCGGGCGCTCGGCTATTCCGTCTGGTCATTGGACAAGCTCGAACGAGTGATCGCGCTCGACGTCCGCTCCGACGACATCAAAACGCTGATCCTTGACGAAAACCTGCCTGGCAACCGTTCGCCGCTTGCCTATGCGCAGACGCAATCGCTGGCGCCGCAACGGCTTCGTGATTGAATCGATAGCAATGCTCGGATTGAGGCCGAGATGAGCCTCAATCCTTTCCGATCCTAGCGGCACAACAAACAGCATATCTGTCAATCTTGATCTGGGACTTAAAGGCCAGTCTATTCTGTGTGCGATATATGAACAAAAATCAAATAACGCACAAATTTCTTGCCGTCCAGTCCGCCGCGCCTTATGCCTGACGCTGGAGGACGGGATCAGCTTCCCGGCCGCATCTAGCCAAGGAGAGATCCCGCATGGACAAGACAGTCGGGAGCACGGCGGAAGCCGTCTCTGAGATCGGTGATGGCGCGACCGTCATGATCGGTGGTTTTGGTGGCTCGGGCGCTCCGATCGAGCTCATTCATGCCTTGATCGACAAGGGCTCCAAAAACCTTACCGTGATCAACAACAATGCCGGCAACGGGCGCATCGGTATCGCTGCGATGATCGATGCCGGCATGGTCAGAAAGATGATCTGCTCTTTCCCGCGTTCATCGGATCCGCGCGCCTTCACGGATAAATATCTGGCCGGCGAAATCGAGCTCGAGCTGGTGCCGCAGGGAACGCTTGCCGAACGCATCCGCGCCGGCGGCGCCGGCATCCCGGCCTTTTATACGCCGACGGCCTACGGCACCGAACTGGCCAATGGCAAGGTCATCGCCGAATTCGATGGCCGCCATTACGTGCAGGAGCGCTGGCTGAAGGCCGACTTCGCAATCGTCAAGGCTGCGATCGGCGATATCCAGGGCAACCTCACCTACAACAAGGCCGGCCGCAACTTCAATCCGCTGATGTGCATGGCGGCGGCGAAGACCATCGTCCAGGTCTCATCGATCGTGCCGGCCGGCGGTATCGATCCCGAGCAGGTGGTGACACCAGGCATCTTCGTCGACCGTATCGTTGCCGTCCCCCATCCCCAGCAGGAAGAAGAGCTCATTCGAGCCGGAGTGGCCTACGTATGACCATCGATCACAGCTCCATCAACATCCGGGAAGACATCAAGCTTTCCAATGCGCAGATCGCCTGGCGCGCCGCGCAGGACATTACCGACGGCGCCTATGTGAACCTCGGCATCGGCTTTCCCGAAATGGTCGCCCGTTATCAGCCGCCCGGCCGTCAGGCGATCTTCCACACCGAAAACGGCATCCTGAATTTCGGCGAGCCGCCGGCGGCAGGGGAAGAGGACTGGGACCTGATCAACGCCGGCAAGAAAGCGGTGACGCTGAAGCCGGGTGCTGCCTTCTTCCATCACGCCGACAGCTTCGCCATGGTGCGCGGCGGCCATCTCGACGTCGCGATCCTCGGCGCCTATCAGGTTGCCCAGAGCGGCGACCTTGCGAACTGGCGGGTTGGCAGCAAGGGCGTGCCGGCCGTCGGCGGCGCCATGGACCTGGTGCACGGCGCCAAGCAGGTCTGCGTCATCACCGAGCACGTCACCAAGACAGGCGAGCCCAAGCTGGTGGAGAAATGCACCTTCCCGCTGACCGGCGTCGCCTGCATCACCCGCGTTTATACCAGCCATGCCGTCATCGACATCGTCAAGGGACGTTTCGTCCTGCGCGAGAAGCTGGCCGCGATGTCGCAGGAGGAATTGCAGGCGATGACCGGCGCGCCGCTGCATGTCGAGGGCCCGGTTGCCGACCTTGTTGTCCCCAAACTCTGAGGAAAAGCCATGACCGAAGCCTTTATCTGCGACTATGTCAGAACGCCGATCGGCCGCTTCGCCGGCTCGCTATCCCAGGTGCGGGCCGACGATCTCGGCGCAATTCCGCTGAAGGCGCTGATGCAACGAAATGCCGCCGTCGATTGGGACGCTGTCGATGACGTCATCTTCGGCTGCGCCAACCAGGCGGGCGAGGACAACCGCAATGTCGCGCGCATGTCGGCGCTGCTGGCCGGCCTGCCGATCGCGGTACCCGGCACGACGATCAACCGGCTCTGCGGCTCGGGCATGGATGCGGTGATCACGGCCGCACGCGCCATCCGCTCCGGCGAGGCCGAGCTGATGGTCGCGGGTGGCGTCGAAAGCATGTCGCGCGCGCCCTTCGTCATGCCGAAGGCCGAGACGGCCTTTTCACGCGCCGCTGAAATCCACGACACGACGATCGGCTGGCGCTTCGTCAACCCGCTGATGAAGAAGCAGTACGGCGTCGATTCCATGCCGGAGACCGGCGAGAATGTTGCCGAAGACTATCATGTCAGCCGCGAAGACCAGGATGCGTTTGCCGTGCGAAGCCAGGCGAAGGCCGCCGCCGCCCAGGCAAACGGACGCCTGGCGAAGGAGATCACTGCGGTGATCATCCCGCAGCGCAAGGGCGATGCTGTTATCGTCGACAAGGACGAGCATCCGCGCGCGACGACGATCGAAACACTGGCGAAACTCGCCACACCTTTCAAGAAGGAAGGCGGCACGGTGACAGCAGGCAATGCCTCCGGCGTCAATGACGGGGCGGCCGCACTGATCGTCGCTTCCGAAGCGGCGGCGCGGAAATACGGCCTGACGCCGATCGCCCGCATCCTCGGCGGCGCGGCTGCCGCCGTTCCGCCAAGAGTGATGGGTGTCGGGCCGATCCCGGCCTCGCGCAAGCTGATGGCACGGCTCGGTATGACCGCCGAGCAGTTCGACGTGATCGAACTCAATGAGGCTTTTGCCAGCCAGGGGCTGGCGGTGCTGCGCGCGCTGGGCATTGCCGACGATGACGCGCGCGTAAATCGCAATGGCGGCGCGATCGCGCTCGGCCATCCGCTTGGCATGTCGGGCGCACGCATCACCGGCACGGCAGCACTCGAGCTTCTGGAGACCGGCGGACAATATTCGCTGTCGACCATGTGCATCGGCGTCGGGCAGGGGATTGCGATCGCGCTTGAAAGAGTTTGAGTTTGAGGTCGGGACGCTTCCAGCATTTGGAGGCTGCCGACCCGTTGCGCGGGGCACCCGGTTTCGTTAGAGATCGGGCATGCTGATCCGACCCGCTGACAAGAACGATCAAGGCGCGATCTGGAGGATCATCGGTCCGACGATCCGTGCCGGCGAAACCTATGCGCTCGATCGCGATCTGACCGAAGCCGATGCGCTGGCCTACTGGATGGGACCGGACCGCGAGACCTTCGTCGCCGAAGAGGATGGCGTGATCCTCGGCACATATTACATCAAGGCCAATCAGGCAGGCGGCGGCCGGCATGTCTGCAATTGCGGTTACATGACCGATGCTGCGGCAAGCGGCCGTGGCGTCGCCCGACTGATGCATGAGCATTCCCTGGAGCATGCCCGCTTGCGGGGCTTTCGGGCGATGCAGTTCAATTTCGTCGTCAGCAGCAATGAACGCGCGGTTGGGCTGTGGCAATCTCTCGGCTTCGATATTGTCGGCCGGCTTCCTGGTGTCTTCCTTCATCCGACGCAGGGTTATGTCGACGCATTGGTGATGTTTCGCACGCTCTAGCTGTTTGATCCCGGACCCTGCGCGACCGGATGATCTGCACGGCCGATGAAAACAATCACGCACTTCCAAAAATGCTGCTGCGTATGGTCATTCGTCCTGATTACGATGCCCGCGAGAAACACCCCGGCTCCGCCAGAACGCCTCTTCTTCCTGCGCCGTAACATAACCCTCGGATTCCGGCGCGCACGGCTCCTCCTCATCGGGGTAGCCCGCCACCAGAAAGTCTTCGGCCTCGAGATAGGCCTCTGCTTCAGGCCGAAGTTCGACCTCGAGAACGTGCACGGCAACTTCTTCGGAATATTCCTTGATCGGCTCGGCGTAAGAGTAGGTTGCCCAAGGGAAGAGCCTGGTCATGACGTCATGCAGATTGTCTGCCCGAAGATGATAGTCGATCCGAATATCCGGCTCGTCCCTCCCGTCTTCGCCAATATAGATCTGCAGGTTGGAAAAGATCGCTGTCGTGTCGCCCCACTCGTCCCACACGAAAAAAGTTGTTTGATCCTGAACCTCCTCCATGAGCTCTCGATCAAGGGCAAAGGCAGAGCGCATCAGCGACTCCTGATCGGAGGCAACGGCCTCGTCGAAACAGAGCTTGGCGTTAGCATCCAACACGTTGGCTGCCGGAACAACCATCTCCCACCCCGACTCCGTTTCCGCGCAGTTCCCCTTGTCGGCTCTCTGCCATCGCATTATCCCGCTGCGGGCGTCGACGATGACGATACAGACAGGCAACACGTGTTTCGCCCAGTAATCGAGATGGCTGCGCTCGCCGCGATGGATGTAATCGCCACCGGCTTCCACCCATGATGGTATCGATCTGATTTGAAGAGGCAGGAACTTTCCGGTTGGCCGCCCGCTATCAAGAATCTCGGCCCGTGCATCGATGCCGACCTTCGATACCGGCAGCCTGCGAAAAGACCATTTGAAATCCCGGACAAACACCTTCTCGACGGCATCGATTGCCATGCGCATAGCGGGATCCGCCGGTTGACCGCCCAGCGCAATGTCGTGCCGCCGGCGCGGCGGTATCGGTGGCACGATCCGGTGCCAAATGGTTGCAAGTAGCCTTGGCGCTGCCGCGGCCAGCGTGGTGATTGCAATGATTCCAGCCTGCAGAAGTCGAACCATCGAAACTGCCCGTCACGAAACGCGGCTCTCCCTGTTCACATCTTCAAGCAGTCCGAGCAGACCCTTGAGGATATCCATCGGTGAAGGGGGACATCCTGGAATATGCAGATCGACGGGCACGACCTTCGAAACCCCGCCGAGGACGGCATAGCTGCCCGCGAAGCAGCCTCCATCGCGACCACAGTCGCCGAGGGCAACGACCCATTTGGGGTCGGGCGTGGCGATGTAGGTCCGTTCGAGTGCCTGCACCATGTTCCTGGTCACCGGGCCGGTAACCAGCAGCACATCGGCATGCCGCGGCGAGGCGACGAAACGAAGCCCGAAGCGCTCGATGTCATAGAAAGCATTGCTGAGGGCGTGCATTTCCAGCTCGCAGCCGTTGCAGGACCCGGCATCGACGGCTCGGATCGACAGGCTGCGTCCAAGCCGTCGGCGCGCGCTCCTTTCGATGGCGGCGGCGAGCTCTGTCATCGCAGCGTCGGAAACCGGCGGTCTCAGTTCCGTCAGTGGCGGCCGGATGAGACTTTCGAAGAGGAGCTTGCGCATGATGGATTGCCTTCAGAGATCGTGACCGGAATAGGAACAGTTGAACGACTTGTTGCAGAGCGGAAAGTCCGCGACGATATTTCCTGCGATCGCGGCCTCCAGCAGTGGCCATTGAAACCAGGATGGATCGCGAAAATGGCAGCGTTCGATCCTACTTTCCCGAGTCAGCCGCAGCCAGACCAGAACGTCGCCGCGAAAGCCTTCGACGAGCGCCATGCCCTCCCGGCTCTCATTGATGAAGGGGATATCCCTCACGATCGGACCATCCGGCAGCCGGTCGAGGATCTGGTCCAGCAGAGATAGGCTCTGCTCGACTTCGCGAATGCGGATCCAGACGCGGGCATTGACATCGCCCTCGTTCAGCACCGGAACCTCGAATGAAAGCTGATCATAGGGCGGGTAACGCAGGACATCCCGTGCGTCGAAACCGCGCCCGGAGGCGCGTCCGACATAACCGCCGGCGCCATACTGGCGGGCGAGCTCGCCTCGCAGCCTGCCGGTTCCGACCGTTCGGTCCTGAAGCGAGGCCGTGTTGTCATAGAGTTCCACCAAGGCCGGCAATTTTCGGTGGATTTCATCTAGCAGGGTCTTCAGGCTGGCGCGTCCATCTTCGCTGAGGTTGACTGCAACACCGCCGGGGAGGATGCGGTCGCGCATCAACCGGTGGCCGAAGGCAGTCTCGGCCGCGCGAAGCACACGTTCGCGCAGCACGCCGCAATGGGCCTGCATCAACGGAAACGCGGCATCGTTGCAGATGGCGCCAATATCGCCGAGATGGTTGGCGAGCCGCTCCAGTTCGGCCATCAGGGCCCGCAGCCATACCGCGCGGGGCGGGACGACAAGCCCGGCCGCAGCCTCCGCTGCCTGAGCAAAGGCATAGGCATAGGCGACCGTGCTGTCGCCGGACGTCCGCCCGGCGAGCTGCGCTCCGCGGAGCAGGTCCGCTCCGACCATCAGCGTCTCGATCCCCTTGTGGACATATCCGAGACGTTCTTCGAGACGGACGACCGTTTCGCCGTTGGCCGTGAAACGAAAATGCCCGGGCTCGATGATGCCGGCATGCACCGGGCCGACCGGGATCTGATGCAGACCGTCACCTTCCGCACGCAGGAAGGTGTAGGGCTCGGGCTTGGCCAGGGTTGCCGCCTGCTTGCCGAGCGGGTGGCGCAGATCCCAGCGTCCATGATCGAGCCATGGACGGATATCCGGCAGATCCTGCGGCTCCAACCCGGTAAGGTCGTGGATCGCCCGCTCCAGCCGCAGCGCGGGCGGATGATGCCGCGCAACGGAGGGATAGCCATCCGCCAGCCCTTCAAGGCTGATGACAGCGACCGTACTGGCGGATTCATCGAGGAGGGCCATGTGAACTGCGTGCTCCTCTCCCCAAAGGCCGAGCAAGGTCAAACGCCTTTCCGCAAGCTCAAGTGTTGAGGATGTCCATATCGCTGGATCGACGACAGCGCGCGACCACGGCGCATGATGTTGAACCGACACCCCCTTCTCAATCAGATCGCTCAGCGCCGACATCTTTTCCCCGCATCATCGAAGAAGGTTGGCGATATGCTGGAACCAGGCGACCAGCGGCGGCGGCAGGTAGATGCCGGCGACGAGCACCAGCGCGAGATGAGCGTACATCGGCAGGTACGACACCTGGGCCGGCGCCGTGTTGCCGCGCGGCTGGCCGAAGACGGCCCCTGTCAGCCTGAGCAGCAGAGCGCCGAAAGCGATCAGCAACCCCAAGACCAGCGGAATGGCCAGCAACGGCTGCTTGGCGAAGGTCGAGCTGACGATCAGGAACTCGCTCATGAATATGCCCGCCGGCGGCAGGCCGGCGATGGCGATGACGCCGGTGAGCAGACCCCAGCCAAGCCCTGGATGCGTTTCGCTCAGGCCGCGGATGGCGGAGAGCCTCTGCGTTCCCTTGATCTGGGCGATATGGCCGACGGCAAAGAAGATCGCCGATTTGGTCAGCGAATGCATGACCATATGCAGCAGCCCGGCAAAATTGGCGATCGGCCCGCCCAGACCGAAGGCAAAGACGATGATACCCATATGCTCGATCGAGGAATAGGCGAACAAGCGCTTGATGTCGCGGCGACGGTAGAGCATGAAGGCTGCGAAGATCAGCGAGGCGAGGCCCATCGTCATCATCAGCGGCCCGGGAGCGAGCGCCTCGGGACTGGCTGACAGCAGCATCTTGAAGCGCAGCATGGCATAGAGCGCGACATTCAGGAGCAGGCCGGAAAGGACCGCCGAGATCGGCGTCGGCCCTTCGGCATGGGCGTCCGGCAGCCAAGCATGCAGCGGTGCGAGACCGACCTTGGTGCCGTAGCCGAGCAGCAGAAAGATGAAGGCGACGTTGAGGAGCGCCGGATCGAAGGCGGCGGCATGATCGATCAGGATGGTCCAGACCATGGCGTCGTAACCTTCGCCCACTACCGGCTGCGCCGCCAGATAGACCAGAATGGTACCGAACAGCGCGAAGGCGATGCCGACGCTTCCCAGAATGAAATATTTCCAGGCGGCTTCGAGCGCTTCATGCGTGCGGTAGAGGCCGACCATCAGCACGGTGGTCAGCGTCGCAAGTTCGACGGCAACCCACATCAGGCCGATATTGTTCGACACGAATGCGAGATTCATACCGAACATCATGATCTGATACATGGCGTGGTAGAAGCGGATATTTGCCGGTGTCAGCCGCCCCGTCTCCAGCTCGTGGGCGATGTAGCCGGCGCTGAAGACACTGGTGGTGAAGCCGACGAAGGCGTTGAGGACGATGAAGACGATGTTGAGATCGTCGACGAGGAGATATTGTCCCGGTGCCGGGCGATCGGTTACGAACAGGCAAAGGGCGGCAAGCAGGGTCAGCAGGCTCGCGAGGACGTTCAGTCGCGCCGTCATCCGGTAGCCGGTTAGGAGCGCCAGAAGGGCCGCCGCCGCGATCGGTATCAAAAGGACGGCCGTTACCGCATCGAAGGACAGGACAGGGGAGAAAATGTTCATTTTCGCCTCCTCCCCTTGAAATCATCGAGCGCGCGGACATCGACGGTGTCGAACCGCTCGCGAATGCGGAACAGGAAAACGCCGATGACGATGAAGGCGATGAGGATAGAGAAGGCGACACTGATCTCGACCACCAGCGGCATGCCCTTGGCGCCGGTGGCGGCAAGCACCAGCCCGTTTTCCAGCGACATGAAGCCGACGACCTGGCTGACGGCATTGCGGCGGGTGACCATGATCAAAAGCCCGAGCAACAGCACCGACAAAGCGAAGGCGAGATCCTCCCGCGCCAGCGGATCCGCCTCCGGCGTCACGCGCAGCATCACCACCGTCGCCAGCGCGACAAGGCCGATACCGGCGAGCATCGTCGGGCCGATGCCGACGACGGTCTCGATCTCGCGGTGGATGCCGAGCTGGCGGATCATGCGGTGGAGCACCACGGGAATGACGATGGCCTTGAAAACGAGGGCGATTGCTGCCGTTACATAAAGATGCGGCGCATCCTGGATGAAGGCCTGCCAGGCCACCGACAGCGTCAGTATCAACGAGTGCAGGGCGAAGACGTTGAGCAGTGCGTAAAGACGGTCCTGATAGAGCATCATCATGCTGACCAGCACCAGACCGCCGGCGAGCATGTGGGCGATGTCGAAGACCGGTCCGTCCATCAAAGACTCCTCGACACGAACCGCAGAAGGGTGGCGAGCAGCGCGAGCATGAGTGCCGCGCCGAGGAATTCGGGTACGCGGAACACCCGCATCTTGGCCGTTGCGGTTTCGAACAGCGCAAGCAGCGCTCCGCCGGCCGCAAGCTTGGCGAAGTAAGCGAGCAGGCCGGCCAGATAGACGGCAGGGCCGGTCCCCATGACGGCCAGTTTCCACGGCGCAAAGATGCAGGCGATCAACGAGATGTAGAGCAATAGCTTGAGCGATGCCGCGAGCTCGATCATCGCGAGATGTCGCCCGGAATATTCGAGCACCATGGCTTCATGCACCATGGTGAGCTCCAGATGGGTCGCAGGGTTGTCGACCGGAATACGGGCATTTTCGGCGATCGCGACCATGACCAGGGCGATCAGGGCGATCGCCAGGGAAACACGCAGGCCCACCTGCGTTGAGGTCATGAAGGCGGCGATGGACGAAAGCTGGGTGGAGCCGGCGATGAGAGCGAGGGTGAAGATGATGAGCAGCATCGAAGGCTCGGCGAGCGTCGCGATCATCACCTCGCGGCTCGATCCGATGCCGCCGAAGCTGGTGCCAACATCCATGCCGGCGAGCGTCAGAAAGAAACGGGCGCTGCCGAGCAGCGCGACGATGGCGATCAGGTCGGCGGTCCAGCTGAAGATAAGGCCTGTGGCGAAGGTGGGAATGATGGCGGCTGCGACCCAAGTGACGGCGAAGATCAGATAGGGCGTCACCCTGAACAGCCAGGAAGCATTTTCGGCGAGCACGACTTCCTTGCGCAGAAGCCGCAGCAGGTCACGGTATGGCTGGATCACGGAAGGCCCCCGCCGACGCAACAACCGCGCCTTGACCAGGCGTATGAAGCCTGTCAGCAGCGGCGCAAGCAGCACGACGAGCGCCATCTGAAATGCCTGGATGAGAAGAGCTGCGATCAGGACCATAGCGCCAGCACCAGAAGCAGGAAGACGAGCGCGAGGAACACCAGGCTGAGATAACGCCGGATCGTGAGAAACTGCAGATGGTTGAGCTTTTCGGCCACAAATCCGACGGCACCTGCAATCGGCAGGTAAAGTCCTTCCCAGACCAGATCATGTGTCTCGACGGCAAAATGCGCCGGACGCAGATCGCCGGGCGCCGGCATGTCGACCCGCTCGCGCGCCCGGAAGATCAGCGTACCGAAAACGCGCCGGACGGGCTGGGCGAAGCTGCCGCCGCCATATTGCGTCGCCGGACTGACCTCGGGAAAGCCGCAATCCCAGGCGGGCGCCCGACGGAGCCGCCGCGAAGCGAAGCGGTGGATGAGATAGGCCGTCAGCGACGCCGAGAGGAGGGTGAACAGGAAGACCAGCAGGCCGTTGTAGGAACTGCGGCTTTCGGCCACCGGCACGATCGACAGCCACGGAATATCCGTCTGCACCGGCATCCGGTCACCGATCAACGACAGCGTCACCGGCGCAAGGCCGTCGATGACGATCCCCGGCAGGATGCCGGCGAGAAGGCAGAGCGCCGCCAATACGGACATTGCCGCAAGCGAGAAGCGGTCGACCTCCAGCGCCTGTTCGGCGACGATGGTTCGAGGACGGCCGAGGAAGATGACGCCGAATGCCTTGACGAAACAGGCGGCAGCCAGCGCCGCCGACAAGGCGAGCAGCCCACCCACCGCCGGCACCAGGATCTTCAGGCCCCATTGCGGCAAGGCAGGGCTTTGCAGGATCGCCTGGAATGCCAGCCATTCGGAAACGAAGCCGTTGAACGGCGGCAGGGCGGAGATCGCGACGCAGCCGATGAGGAAAAGGAAGCTGGTGACCGGCATGCGGTGGATGAGGCCACCGAGCTTGTCCATGTCCCGCTCGCCCGTTGCCGTCAGCACCGCGCCGGCGCCGTAGAAGAGCAGGCTCTTGAAGAAGGAATGGTTGAGAACGTGGAACAGCGCGGCCGTCAGCGCCAGCGCGGCCGCCAAACCCATGCCGTTCGCCTTGAAGGCGAGCGCCAGGCCGAGGCCCACGAATATCACGCCGATATTCTCGATCGTGCTGTAGGCAAGCAGACGTTTGAGATCCCTTTCCATCATCGCATGCAGGATACCCAGCACAGCCGTGCCACCGCCGAGCACAAGGACGATAACGCCCGACCACCATGTCGGCGCGCCGATCAGGTCGAAGATCACGCGGATGAACGCATAGACCGCGACCTTGGTCATGACGCCGCTCATCAGCGCTGAAACATGGCTTGGCGAAGCCGGATGTGCCAGCGGCAGCCAGACATGCAACGGCACGAGGCCAGCCTTGGAACCGGCGCCGAACAGCAGCAGCATGAGCACGAGACCAGCCGTGGACGGCGTATGTTCGGACACCCGCATGGCGGCAAAACCATAGCTTCCGTCAGCCCCGGCAAGCAGCCCGAAGGCGAGCAGCAGCGCGAGCGTACCGAAGCTCGCCATGACGATATAGAGATAGCCGGCCTTGCGGTTGCCAGCGTCGCGATGATGGGCCATCACCATCGCCCAGGACGCGAGCGACATGAACTCCCAGGAGATGAGGAAGGTAAAGGCATCATCGGCCATGATCACAAGGTTCATGCCGGCGAGAAAAGCCGGAAAGAACGGCAGCACCCGATGCGGCGCGTGTTCGTGACGGCCGTAACCGAGACCGTAGAGGCTGGAGAGCGCGCCGCCGAGATTGACGACCACAAGGAACAAGGCCGCAAGCGCATCGATCCGGAAATGGCTCCCGAGCCATGGCAGGCCGAGAGGAAGGGCAAGCGCCGCCGCCTCGGCGGCAGGGAGAGCCGTGGCAAGACAGGCGAGCGCGATAACGAAAGCGACGGCGGAGAAAACCAGGCTTGCACCGTAGATGATAGGCGTAGACGAGGCCGAACGGGCGATCGGCACGGCGAGCACAGCCATCCCAAGCAGCGCGGCCACACATGACAACAGGATAGAAACCGATGTCACGGATCATCCCTCGCTGCAGGAAAGGGCCCTGATGGCTCCGTCGCTCCGCTCTTTGATGGCTTGAGTTTCGCCCTGAGCCTGACCCCTCGCCCACCATCCGTGCTGACGGTTCCCTCGTTGATCACCTCGACACCGGCGCTTTCCAACGCGGCCAGTAAACGCATCAGCGAGTCGACATTGCCGCGCACGACATCGGCGCTCGCTTCCATGCGCTGAATTGTCGGGACGGAAATTCCCGCCAGTTCGGCCAGCTGGCGCTGGTCGATACCGAGAAGGGCCCGGGCGGCCCGCATCTGAGCGGCGGTGATCACGATTGAAGCATCGCTTATCTTGCGCAAACTCTGATAATTGACTCCTATGATGTGCCTATTGATGTCTGAAATCAATATTCTGATGCGTCAGCCTCGTCGTGGCATGCATGCCATCTACGCCACAGCATTCTGGCCGAAGCGATGCTGCTCGCCATCCGCTCTGGCGAGGCCGAGTTGACGATATCAGGGGGCGTTGAAAGCATGTCGCGTGCGCCCTTCGTCATGCCGAAGGCGGAGACGGCCTTTTCGCGCGGCCGAGATTTACGACACGACGATCGGCTGGCGCTTCGTCAACCCGCTGATGAAGAAGCAATACGGCGTCGATTCGATGCCGGAGACCGGCGAGAACGTCGCCCAGGACTATCATGTCAGCCGCGAGGACCAGGATGCCTTCGCCATGCGAAGCCAGGCGAAGGCCGCTGTCGCGCAGGCGAGCGGACGGCTGGCGAAGGAGATCACGCCGGTGACCATCCCGCAGCGCAAGGGCGCTCCCGTTGTCGTCGACAAGGACGAGCATCCGCGTGCAACGACGATGGAGGCATCCTGCGCGACCGGACGATCTGCACGGCCGATGAAAACAATCACGCACTTTCAGTGAGCGAGAATTCAGGCAACTCCAGCAACGGCATCGAACCACGCACCAAACGCAGGAAATCGCGGACCGGAGATTTCTCGAGCGCACGCGGAAAATAGATCGCGCCCGATTCTTGTACCCGACCGTGGTCCTCGAACATGACTGGTTTGATCCCGAACCTATCGAACAATTTCTCAAAGCCGCTTGAGGCCGCCATCACCAGCGGCGAAGCCTGCATGATCAACAGAGCCTGCAACATGGAATCTACGCGTACCGCAAAGTCCCGGGTCTGACGCTCGAGTTGACCAGGTCCTTCATCGTCTCCGTAGCCGGGGCTGATCCAGCGTTGACGCAGAAGATCATCGAGGGTGACAGCCGCCGCTTTGACCAGGTGGTGATCCTTATCGCAGTAGATGTAGGTCGCCTGTCTTGCCAGCGTTTCGAACTCGACCTGCATGACGGCTTCATATTTGTAGGAGAGCGTTCCGAAGACGAGATCGTAGACGCCGTGCCGCATCCCCTCGAAACGCGTTCCGTCATCGGCTATCTCGACATGAACGACGACACCCGGATGCGTCCGGCTGAAGGCTTTTATGATCCCCGGCAATATAACGAGCCCCCAAAGGTCGCCGGTGGCCACCCGAATGACGGCCTTGGCGCGGCCCTGAAGATGTTCGATCTCTTCTTTCGCTTCATCGAGCGCCGGCAATATCCGCACCGCCCGGCTATAGAGGGCTGAACCGTAAACACTCAATTCGACGCCGGCTCCGGTCCTGTTGAACAGCGGAACGCCATAGCTGTCTTCGAGTTGCCGGATCGCCCGGGAAAGCGCCGGCTGCGAAATATTCAGCTTCTTGGCGGCACGCGAGATCGATCGCTGGTTTGCCACTTCGACGAATTGACGTAGCTCCCGCATCCGTCTCTCTCCCTATGCGAATTATGCATAACATATAGCATGTTTGCATTTGACCTCAGCGCCATCTGCGCCACATTGTACACAACAATAGTAGACTAATTCGGGCGTGCCAAGTGCTGCGAAAGCCCTTCATTGCGTGGAGTTTCGTACCCCGAGCACGTTCTCGACGGATGTTCGACACAGAAGAATAAGCCTTCGACAAGGAAATCGGGGCGCGGGATGGGGATAGAAGGAGGAGGAACCGATGTTTAAAAATGGCATAGGCCGGCCGCTGATTTTCGCCGTGACGACGGCGGCGTCGATGATCTTTGCGATCGTTCCATCGGCGGCGCAGGAAAAGGTCCAGCTGACGTTTCGTCAATTCGATCCTCCGACCGAAATTCAAGGCCTGATTGCCGCCGTCGACGCCTGGAACTCCGGTCATCCCGATGTCCAGGTCAAATTGGAGACGATGTCGGGCGGTGATACGCTTGCCCAGTTGGCGCGCGAAATTCCTGCCGGTGCGGGACCGGATGTTCAGCAGCTGGCTTTCGTGTGGACGCGTGATCTGGCGCGATCGAAGCTGCTTCTCGATCTCAGTCCTCTCATCCAATCGAAGGCGCCGGGAGCCGGCACCGACGATTTTCTGGCTCTCGACCTCGCCACCCTCGACGGCAAAATCTTCGGCCTGCCATGGACGGCAGATACATTCTCAATGGCCTATCGCCCAGATCTCCTGCAGGCAACAGGTGTCTCAAGCTTTCCGGATAGCTGGGACGATCTTGCGGCAGCTGCCAAGAAATTGACCACCGAAGGTGGCGAAACTGAACAATACGGTTTCTGCTTCCCCGCGGGCAGCGCACCCGACAGCGGCATGTGGACGCTTGTGAATTATTACCTCTGGAGCAACGGCTCGACCCTGGTCACGGAGGAAAGCCCGGGGAAATGGAAGGTGTCGGTGACGCCGGAGCAACTGGCGGCGGCGATGAACTATTTCAACCAGTTTTTCGTGAACGGAACGGCGCCGGAAAATCTCATCACCGTAAATGCGTGGGGCGATCCCGAACTGATCGGCGGGCTCGGCCGAGGCGATTGCGCGATCACTTTCTTTCCGCCGCAAACCTTCAGGGCCGCCCAGAAACAATCGGACAAGCCGCTGCTGACGGCACCGATCCCGAAAGGGACGGCAAAGCGCATCTCCCATCTTGGCGGACGTGCGCTGGGCGTCAATCCCAACACCAAGCATCAGAAGGAGGCCTGGGAGTTTGTCAAATATCTGGTCGGCCCCGAGACCTTCAAAACCTATAACCAATATCCCTCGCAGAAGTCGCTGCTTTCACAGCTCCAGTTTCCGCCGGCCGAGCAGGGCTATGTGACGATGCTTCCATTGGCGCAGACCTTCGAGCGCTACATCTCTTCCCCGATCAAGGTGTCGAGCATGACAGCCCTCATCAATCGTGAGTTCGGCGCCGTATTCTCCGGGCAGCGCAATCCTGATGAGGCTGCGGATGTCATCATCAGGGAGCTCAACGACTTGCTCGCCCGCGGCAAGGGCTGACCATGTCTGTTTCCGCAAACCCGGACGGCGCGCTGGCCAAGCGCGCCGAAAGACGAGGATCATTCCGGAGTTGGCACTTCGAGCCTTATGGCCTGGTCATGCCGGCGATGCTCATCCTGGCAATCTTTTTCGCCGGCCCGGCATTCTACAATATCGCGCTCAGCTTTCAGGACCTCAGCCTTTTCGATCTGGGAAAGGAGGGTCGGTGGGTCGGTTTTGCCAACTTTGCCACCGTCCTCAAGGATGAAGGAATTGCCGGCGCGTTGTTCAACACGGCTTTCCTGCTGACATTCGTGACGGTCGTCATTCGATTGGCACTCGGACTTGCGCTGGCGATCCTTCTCAACGCCGAGGTCTTTGCCAGATGGCGCATCGGCTGGCTCGTCCGGTCGCTGGTCCTTGTCCCATTCGTAACGCCGCCGGTCGTCGCCGTCGCCGCCTGGAAGTGGCTGCTTGACCCGCGCTATGGCGCGGTCAACCAGTTTCTCCTGTCGACTGGGCTCATCGACAGGGGAATTCCGTTCCTTTCCAGGACGTCGACGGTCTGGGGCGCGGTCGAAACCATGTTGATCTGGCGCGAGCTCCCTTTCGTCATCATCACCTTCCTCGCGGCGCTGCAGTCGATTCCGAGGGAACTCAGGGAGGCCGCCCGCATCGACGGCGCGTCGGAGTTTCAGATCCATTTGCGCATCATCCTGCCGATGCTGAAGCCGGTGATCGCGGTCGTCGCGCTGCTGACGACGATCTGGACCTTCAACAATTTCGTCTATGTCTGGCTCGCCACCCGAGGAGGGCCGGGCGACTACACACAGGTTCTGGCAACGAAGATGTATACGGTCTCGTTTGTCGACTATCGCGTCGGCGAGGGTGCCGCCATCGGCGTTCTCATGAGCCTGATGATGTTCGCCTTCGCGCTCATCTACCTCGGGGTTCTCTCCCGCAGGAAACGGGGAGCGTCGTCATGAATGTTTCAATGACGCATCGAGCGCGTCATATCAGGTTCGCCAGGGACCTGATCACCGTCATTCTGGGTCTCGGCCTGCTGCTGATTTTGGCGTTCCCCTTCATTTGGGTGGTGCTGATTTCCTTCCGCCCGGACAAGGAAATCTTCACCCGGACGTTTCAGCTGTTCACCAGCGTCACCCTGGAAAACTACTACACCCTCCTTCAGAATTCGCCATTCCCGAACTACCTCAGAAACAGCCTCGTCGTCTGCACGATCTCGACTGTTGCGGCCGTTACCATCTCGCTGATCACCGCCTATGGTTTTTCGCGCAACCGCGATTTCCGCGGCCGCGGCCTACTGCTGATCCTGGTGATCTGCACGCAGCTTTTTCCCTACGTGATCCTGATCACACCGCTTTACTCGATGTTTTTCGCCGTGGGGTTGATCAACAATCCGCTGAGCCTGGTTCTGTCCTATACGGCGATGAACCTGCCATTCGCCATCTATCTGCTTCTCGGCTATCTCGACACAATTCCCCAGGATCTCGATGAGGCAGCCAAGCTCGACGGCGCTTCGACGATCCAGATCATCTTCAAGGTCATTCTGCCGATCGCTTGGCCGGGTGTGGTGACGGTCGCGGTCAACGCCTTCGTGTCGGCGTGGGATGAATTTCTGTTTGCCCTGACACTGATGACAGCGGACGAAAACAAAACCGTGCCGGTCGGGCTTGCCGGCTTTTTCGGCGAATACACCACCCAATGGAATCTGGTGATGACGGCATCGGTGATTTCGACGCTGCCCACGCTTGTCCTTTTCATGCTGCTTCAGCGAAAGCTCGTCTCCGATCTCGCGGCCGGTGCAGTGAAGCTGTAGCGGTGTGAACGCCTCGAACGAACATCGAAGGTCCTCCCATGAACATCATCCTCGTGCTTATCGACAGCGTTAACCGCAATGCTCTTTCGGCCTATGGCGGAACCGAGTTCGCGACGCCGAACCTCCAGTCTTTCGCCCAAAAGGCCTGGCGTTTCGACAATCACTTCGTTGGCAGCCTGCCCTGCATGCCGGCGCGGCGTGAGATTTTTGCCGGCTTCAGCGGCATGCAATGGCGTCCTTGGGGACCGCTCGAACCCTTCGACCTTCGTCTGCCGAAACTTCTGGAGAGTGCGGGTTACACAACCGCGATCGTCACCGATCACTATCACTACTGGGAGGAGTCGGCGAACGGCTACATCCAGAGCTTCCAGGGTGCGGAATTCATTCGAGGGCACGAGTTGGATTTCTGGCAACCGCTCGTGCCGGAGGCGGATCTGCCGCAATGGGCGCACAATATCGAGAAGTGGCGACCGGGCTATGGTCACCGCTACTTCTCCAATGTCGCGAACTTCAACGACGAGGCCGATTTCTTTCCCGCCAAGGTGATGACATCGGCGAGCGAATGGCTCGCCAAGCCGAAGACCGGAAAGCCGTTCTTCCTGCAGGTCGAGTCCTTCGACGTGCATGAGCCCTTCGATATGCCGGAGCCCTATGCATCGATGTACGGCGACGGCGCGGCACGCGACCGCTTCACGCTGTGGCCGCCCTATCAGGATGCGGCACGCCAGGCGGAGTTCATGAGCCAGGCGAGCCCCGAGGAACTGGCTTTCGTTCGCTCGCAATACGGCGCCAAGCTGACGATGACGGACCGGTGGCTGGGCAAGCTGTTCACCACCCTGGACGAACTCCAGCTCTGGGACGACACGGCCATTATCGTCACTACCGATCACGGACATGATCTCGGCGAACGCGGCGGCTATGGCAAGCAATTCCCGCATTTCGACAGCCACGCGAACATTCCGCTGCTCGTCTGGCACCCCGGCTTCCAAGCCAATGGCGGCGCGATTCAAAATCTGACGTCGACCGTCGACCTCTTCGCGTCGATCCTGGCAATCGCCGGCGTCGAGCCGCCGCGACAGACGCACTCGCATTCATTTCTGCCGCTTCTCAAGGGAGATACCAGCAACGCGCGCAACGCCGTCATTTACGGGACATTCGGGCAAGGCATCTGCTGCACCGATGGCGAATGGACGCTGATCCAGCCGCCAGATCGCGAGAAACCGCTTTACGCCTACTCGACCATGGTGCCCACCACCATCGAGCCGCAGGACAAGCCGGTCGATCATGGACACTACATTCCCGGTATCGACATGCCGCAATGGAAAATTCCCATCACCCCCGACCGCCCCGGAGACCGGCGGAACCTGGACAGCCAGCCGCTGCTATACGATCGACGCAATGATCCAGGGCAAAAGCGCGACCTCTGGCACGACCGGCCCGAAGAGCGGGGACGAATGTCGCATCTGATGCGGCAAGTCATCGAGCAGTACGGCGCGCCGGCCGAGCTGTTTCAGAGACTGGGGTTGGACTAGCTGCAGATGAGGGCCGCTGCGCCGATAGGGCCATTGCCGGTTTGACACTTAAAAAAGATGTGAATGCGCTGTCGAATCCGCCGCGGCCCAAACGTCTTGAGATCGCAGGCGTAAAGTGCGGTAGGTTTGCCGCATGCGTCGCGGTCACTCTGTCGGCATGGAGGTTATGAAGCCATGGGTGTTTCCTATCGTTGGGTCATCGTCGCTGCGGGCGCATTGATGACATGCGTTGCGCTCGGCGCGATGTTCTCGTTGGCGATCTTTCAGGAGCCGATTGCAACGGCGACCGGCTGGTCGCGTGTCGGTATCGCGAGCGCGATGACGCTGAACTTCATCGTCATGGGTTTCGGCGGCTTCTTCTGGGGGGCGGCAAGCGACCGCTTCGGCCCGCGCGTGGTCGTGCTGATAGGCTCCGTTCTGCTCGGCCTGGCGCTGGTGCTGGCGAGCCGGACCGAAACCCTGCTGCAGTTCCAGCTGACCTACGGCATCCTTGTCGGACTGGCGGCCAGCACGTTCTTCGCGCCGATGATCGCGGCGACGACCGCCTGGTTCGACGAAAACCGCGGCCTTGCGGTGTCGCTGGTTTCCGCCGGCATGGGCGTTGCGCCGATGACGATCTCACCCTTCGCGCGTTGGCTGATCTCGGCCTATGAATGGCGGCCGGCAATGCTGATCATCGGCGTTGCCGCCTGGGTGCTGCTGGTGCCGGCCGCGCTGCTGGTCAGGCGCCCGCCAACGGAGACCACTGACACCGGAACCGCGTTCGCGGCCAACGGCGCCCGGCCGCAGCTGTCGAAAGTCTTCCGGTCGCCGCAATTCATCGTGCTTGGCCTGACCTTCTTTGCCTGCTGCGCGGCCCATTCCGGGCCGATCTTCCACATGGTGAGCTATGCGACGATCTGCGGCGTGGCACCGATGGCGGCCGTCAGCATCTACAGCGTCGAGGGTCTGGCGGGATTGGGCGGCCGGCTGCTCTATGGCAGCCTTGCCGACAGGATCGGGGTGAAGCCGGTGCTGGTCGCCGGCCTGCTGGTGCAGGCGGCGGCACTGGCAACTTATCTCATCGTCAGCCAGCTCGGCGAATTCTACGCGCTCGCCATCGTCTTCGGCAGCGCCTATGGCGGCGTGATGCCGCTTTATGCGGTGCTGGCGCGGGAATATTTCGGCCAGCGCATCATCGGTACCGTCTTGGGCGCAGCGACGATGCTCTCCAGCCTCGGCATGGCGTTCGGCCCTCTGATCGGCGGCTGGATATTCGACACTTTCGCCAATTATTCCTGGCTGTTCATCGGCTCCGCGATGGTCGGGCTGGGGGCCGCGGCGATAGCGCTGGCATTCCCGCCTCTCGCCCGCCAGAAACCACAGCCGGCCTTCGGCGTGGCGCCATAACGAGCGCCTTGCCAATCCTCACAGGCGATATCGAGAGTGGACGTCGGCGAACGCCCACTCAAGGTTTTCGCATCGTCGCGATTCTTGCCGCCAAATCGCCAACACCGCAGGCGGCACATTCGCCTCCACCGTAACAAATGGACGAGGACCAGCCGGACTGCGATCATTCACATCCGCTGGCATCGAGCGCCATTCTGGATGTCGAAAGAACAAAGTGTTCA
The DNA here is from genome assembly GCF_032464655.1 of Rhizobium sp. 25PS6. Lineage (NCBI taxonomy): Bacteria > Pseudomonadati > Pseudomonadota > Alphaproteobacteria > Hyphomicrobiales > Rhizobiaceae > Rhizobium > Rhizobium sp. 25PS6. The sequence goes on along the minus strand of NZ_JAWDIV010000012.1, from coordinate 139,139 downwards.
AAGGCAAGGAATAACTTGATGCCGGCGAAAGCCGAGCTCGTATTCGTGTAGTAGTGGACGCTGCGGCGACGCGCTCTGCTAGGGCGGTAACGGGTAAGACGCACCAGTCCTGAAATATTCACTTGAGGAACCCTCAGTTCTTCGGCAGTATACTCTTTATTAACTTTTGGCTGGGGGCCATGCTGCAGCAATGAGGGTAATGGGGATTGCTCTGGCATGTATCATGTTGCTGTCGCAGCCGGCTCTGTCGCAGTCTCCACTCGACATCATCAGGAGCTTGACCGACGGCGTCACACGTGATGCTGCGCCGCCCGAGGCTGGTCGCCTAACGTCTAAACCGATGCCGACTTTTCGGTCACAGCTGACAGGAACGCAAGTGCAACGCCTGCAGCGTGCCCTGGAAGCACTCGGTTACTATCACGGTCCGATCGACGGAGATGCCGGGCCTGACACGTGGAGTTCGGTAGCAGCGTGGGCACGCGATCGGGGATGGGAGGCTCCAACAACCCTCCGTGTCGCGCATCTCAATTCCCTGGAAGCTGAACGCGCGCAGGGACAGGTTGCAGAACAGGATCGTCCAAGCTCTGGTCCAGAAGATGGGACTGTTCGTCGCGTTCAATCTGCCCTATCCCGGCTCGGCTACTATTCGGGGCCGGTGAATGGGCAGACAGACCAAGCGACCATGGCTGCGATGGCGGCCTGGGCGGCGGATCGGAGCTGGGAAGCGCCGGCATCGATCCGCGAGGCACATGCCGTCAACATGGAGGAGGAGCTCTCCCATGGGACAGGCCCGGTTGTCGGCGATGCGGCCTTGCCACCGTGGCAGCCGGACGACACGGGGATCGGCAGCAAAGTCTGCGCCTCCACCGGCTACAGCAAGGTCTGCCTTCGTCTTGCCTGCGATGCCGAAGTCGGTGTGGTCCTTGATTTAGAAGAGGTGGCGGGCTACTCGACACCGTCGGTCTCTAGCGCGGGTCTGACGGTGGATCGAGGCCCTGAGGCAATGCTTCCTCTCGATGGCATCCGCAAAAGACCGGTCCTCGATGCCGGTCGTGATGCAGCGCTCATCGCCCGCCTTTCCTCCGGGCGATCGTTGAACCTCAAGTTGGGGACATGGTCGATGTCCTTCGGTCTCGCGCAATTCGGCCCCGAATACGACCGGGTTGGAAAGGCATGTGCTACCCTCCTCGCCAGACTCCGTAGCGGCCAGGATCCCTTCCCTGGACGGTTCTCCCGCCTTGCCGACGAGCTGGCCGAGGTCACGATGTCCGAAGGAACGTGGACCTCGCAGCCGAACACGGATCTTGCCGGCAATGACATTCGACATGGGCTGGCCGATCCGCTTCTGCGTGGCCTGACGGAAGGCGGCTGTATCGCGATCTGCTCGGAAACCGACATGTGCCAGGCCTATACGTTCAACCCGAGCGGCGGGGCATGTTTCCTGAAGTCCGAAACGGGCTCGCCCAAACCCCACGCAGCCGCAAGGAGCGGCGTTTTCGATGGCCGGAAGGCGAGTTTAGCACCTCCACCCACCCGTGGACCGGGACCGATCGTCGATGGAGCGGTCGGGTGGCACGAGGGCGAGACACTGGAGGGCTTCCAGGCCCGCGTGAAACAAGCCGCTCGCAGGCTCGGCGGGTCATGCGACGAGGAGAAGGAGACGCTCCGGCGTCTGGCCGAAAAATTCCAATGGGCACTCCCAAAGCAGGGACCGCTGCGCGCCGGAAACAGCTTTGCGATCGAGTGGTCGGGCAACACGCTCGAAGATCGCATACCGGTTTGGTTCGTGGTCAAAGCAGAACAGCCCGTCCGTTTTAAAGGTAAGGGGCATGTAGCGTTGGGTCCTGCCGCGCCCAATCCGTTCGCGATCAAAACCGGTCTCGGCAGGACACGCGCCATGGTCGCTCTGGCGACGCGTGGCGCCGGGGCCGGCGGTTCAGTTTCAACCATTCCGCTGCAAGCGGGGCCTTTGAATCTATCCGTCTCATTGGTGGCTTATCTGCGCGCCTGCGAGGAGGAGATCGTTCTGAAGGAAGCGTCAGAGCGGCTCGAAATCGCACCGGCCCCCGCCGAGATCGTCCTCAACACCGCCGAGGGCCGCGCGGCGTTCACACATAGCATCGATATCCCTAAATTCTCCCGTCGCATCCTCCTCAACGATACCCGCTTTCTTCTGCTGGATGCGGCAAGCGGGACGGAGATCGTCGAGCGGGCAGGCACACACCTGCAGATCTCGCCGACCCACCGCTTCATCGGCGTTGAGCATAATGGCCGGCTCGACATCGTCGACATGGTCGATGGGCATACGGCCGCGACGGCGGATGCCGGCGACCTTCGCTGGGCGCTCGGTGACAGTGTCGTCTTCACCACGCTCGCGCCTTGGGCAGAGGTGAATTTTTCCTCCACCTTCGGCGACCATTTGCGCATACGTGAACAGATTACCGGACCGTCTTGCTGCACGGCGGAACGCGGTCAAACGCGCGTGGCGATCGATCTGGAGAATGCCGCCTACGCCATTTGGGGTGGCGCCGGCTACCGCGTTGGTGCGCTCCAGAACCCAGATTACGCCTCGATCGCGAATTCTTCCGGCGCTTATAGTTCTCAAGGTGGCGAGACGGTTCCCCTTCATTTTCATATGTTCTGGTCGCTTGGCATGGTGTCGCCCGTCAGTGTCGCTCGGGAATTCGATGTTGCCGGCGGCTTCAGGACGACCAGTACCTGGGAAGACTGGGAGGTCGCGGACGCCGATAGCCGCCGCCCACGCGATTTTACGGAAAGCCTGTCGCGCACACTGGGCAAAATTGAGCTTCAGGCAGTCATGATCGATGCGGCCGTGGCATCGAACGACCAAGGCTCCACCAGAGCCGGCAACGACACACCTCTCGCCGCTGCCTTGCCCGAACAACTCTTGCGCCTCGGCGTCGCGCTCGATCCAATGGTCGACGGTGAACGCCTCGTCGCGTCCTACGCCGCAGGTGAGAATAACGCCCTTCACGCGCTTGATCGTGACCAGCGGCTGAAACGATCCGCAGAGGCGATGGGGCGCTTCCGCCGCGAGGCGGAGCGTGCGGGCTGGCGCTTCGACTGGGCTCTGCCCGTCGGGGACGAGGGTCCCATCTCCGACTGTGAACATCTTCTACTCGGAGAATCCTCAAGCACGGGGGGCACGGGTTCGCTGTTAGCGCCTCGCGATGTTGTCGAGGTCTCGACGGTCCGCACGTCTCGCGGGGCGGTATGGGTGGCACGTGCGGAGTGTGTTGCGGGCGCGACGTTCGGGAGCCTCAGGCCCTATGCTGCCCTTTACGTCATGGATATCGCGCGCCCCGCGCCGGCGGCGAGTGCGTCACTTCAGGCGGAAGGCGCATTTTTCTTCGAAAACAATGCCCATCGTCTGTGGTACGAGCACCCTTTTCGTATCAAAGCCAATGACGACCTTCTGCTGACCTATGCGCCCGGCAACGGCGTCATGACTGTGCGTGACCGCGCAACACAGAAATTCCTCTGGATCGGCGAGAATCTTCCGAATGGCGACCTCCTCGTCGATGCCTGGTTGACCAAAGACCGTCGCCATGCGGTGCAACTTAATTCTGACGGCAACTTCTACATTCACGCCATTCTGGACGATAGGCAATCGCTCCTGTCCGGGCGCATCGCCGACGACGAGATCGCGGTCTGGACCAAGGACTATTACTACGACGCGACAGCCGAGGCCGCCACCCTCATCGATCTGAAGTTTCCCGGTAGGGTTGGACAGTATAGTCTCGACCGGTTTGGCACAGCGCGCCTGGTCCCAGATCTGGCGCGCGCCGTTCTTGATCGCGGGCAAACGCCGGAGGCTGCCGCCGAGGTGGGCGTACCGCCGTCGTTGACAGGCGAGATCGCGCTCGAGGAAAACGGCAGTCGCGTAAGAGCGGTATTGCACTTCGATCCGGCTGAGACGGTGCATATGTCCGTTTTTCAGGACGGTGTCCTGACCGAAACGGTTGATGCTGCCACCGTCGGAAATGCAGTGTCGTTCGAGAGGCTTAAGGACGCGCGTTGGGTGTCCGTCATCGGATTCAATTCTGCGGGTCTGGCGAGCCTCCCGGTATCCGCTGATCTCGGCGAGCCTCTTGCGCGCCGCGCGATCACCCGCGCGCTCGTCATCGGCGTGAATACTTACGAGGACGAGCGACTGCGCTCGCTCAACTACCCTCTGCGCGATGCAGGCACGGTGCTCGAAACGCTGACCGAGCCGCTTGGCAAAGAGCCACCGTTCCGCGGCGAGGTAGGGCCGAAGGACAGGCGTGCCACACCCGAGGCCATACTGGAGGCGACTGCGCGACTGCTGGACGGGCTGGCGCGTGGGGACCACGCGGTCCTGTTTCTGGCCGGCCATGGCATGCAGGACCGCAATGGGCGTTTCTTTTTCGCGACGTCGGCCACCGATCCAACGGATCTCGAACACACAGCCTTGCCTTTCGACCGGCTGGCGGCGCTGTTCGAAAGGACCGAAGCGCGCATCACCATCCTTCTTGACGCCTGCCACTCCGGCGCCGCGGGGACCGGGTCTTTCACCACCAACGACGATCTCGCCAACAGCCTCGCCGCCCTTAGATCCAATCTCACCGTTCTCGCCGCTGCGAAGGGGCGACAGGAGTCGCTCGGGCGCCGCGAGGTGGGGGGCCTGTTCACCAACGCGATCGTTACCGTCCTCGGGAAAGAACGTGATCGTTATGACCACAACCACAATGGTCGCATCGAGGCCTCCGAACTGTATCGCGGCGTCAAGACGCTGGTTTTCGCTGCGAGCGACGGCAAGCAGACACCCTGGATCATCAACAGCCGACTGGTGGGAGACTATGCCCTCTTTTAGATTTCGCAACGCCTATCGAACGGTTGCGGTTCTAGCAGCTGCCATGCTGCTTCTCGCACCTGCCGCCTCCGGTGCTGCGTGCCTCATCTGTGACGAGGTCGGCGAGCTGGATGGAGTGCGGGCAAATTGCTTCCGTCAGGACTATTAAAAGTTTCTTTCAACTGCTCGAAGCTCGGAAACGAGCAATACGGAGGTCGATCTCTCCGCCTGTGCTGGCGATGACGGGCGCGAACGTCGCGGTCTGGATCGGATGCCTGGGCTTTTATCACTCGGAAGCGAATCCAGCGCGCGGAACCAGCGCGAGCTACGATCGGTCTACATCTTCGATGAGGCAAGCCTTGGTTGCCTCAAACGATTGCTGGATGGGCACGAAGGTAAGATCGATCCGTCGGTGCGGTTCGATCTGGTGGAGAATTGCAAGCCATGAGCCAGCCATCATCCAAGCGGCGGGTCGGGCTCTCTTTCTTAAATATTTCGGAAGCCGGCTGGTCGTTTCTGAGCAGCATCGTTGCCGTTTTGACCTTCGTCAGCGCGATAGGCGGTATCTTTTGGGCGGTTTTCGAGTACATCGAGAAGAAGGAGATGGATCGCACGAAATATACGCTCACTCTCATCGAGACCTGGGAAACGCAAGGCTATCGGCAAGCCTACGGCGAACTTCGCCAGTTTTATTCAACGTTCCTTGAGACGATCCCGGTCGGCGACAAGAGGAGGGCTGACACAGGCGGGCATGCCATGGATAATCTGTTGCAGTCCTTAAACCGTCAGATTGCGCAGGAGCCTGCGCGCCAGGAGCAAGTCAGGGAAGTCGTCTATTTCTTCAACCGGCTTGCTCTTTGCGTGAATGCGTCACTCTGCTCCAAGGAAACAACGGCAGTCTTCTTCAATGATACCGTGCAGTCTTTCCTTGAGGTTTATGGTCCTTACATCGACAATAACAAGGAAACATTGCCAGGCCGGGGCGTGACACTTGTCGAGCTCTCTCGGGAACTCAATCCTGCTGGCCGGGATTAAACACCATGCGAATCTCGCTCTTTCGTGCATTGCCCTTCGTCGATTTACCCTGATAAGACTTCTCCTATTCGTTTCATCACCTATGTCCTTGGTTTTTCGGGAGGCAATCGTCGCCATGGTCGAACTTGCGCAATCGCTCGCATCCATCAAGTTGCCGGACCTGTCCGGCAAGGCCGTGCTGATCACCGGCGCCTCGACCGGCATCGGTGCGGCGCTCGCCCGCGCCTTCGCGGCTCAAGGGGCCAAGGTCGGCGTGCACTACAATGCCAGCCGCGAACCGGCGGAAAAACTTGCTGAGGAAATCCGGGCTGCTGGCGGCACCGTGCATCTGATTCAGGGCGACGTGTCGAGGGAAGGCGAGACCGAGCGTGTCGTCGACGAGACGGCGAAGACTTTCGGCCATCTCGACGGCCTCATTAACAATGCCGGCGGCATGCTGGGGCGCAAGCCCACCTCGGAATATACCGACGCGCATTATGCCGCGGTCATGGACCTCAACGCCCGCTCGGTGCTGGCGGCAACACGTGCGGCGCATCCCTGGCTGAAGAAGCAGGGTGGCTTCATCATCAACACCACCTCTATCGCCGCGCGCAATGGCGGCGGCAATGGTGCGATCCTTTATGCGGCGTCCAAGGGCTTCGTCTCGACGATCACCCGCGGTCACGCCAAGGAATTCGTCGCCGACAGGATCCGCGTCAACGCGGTGGCGCCGGGTGTTATCGCCACACCCTTCCACGAGCGTTATACCAATGACGAGCAGATGGAGCTGCAGCGCAAGTCGATCCCGATGGGTTTCGTCGGCACGTCGGAGGATTGCGTTGGCGCCTATCTCTTCCTCGCCTCACCGACGCTGTCGGGTTACATCACCGGCCAGATCATCGAGGTCAATGGCGGCCAGCTGATGCCATAGGACCTTCCTTCGGCGCGCAACATCGTTCCCTTTTCCCTTTCACGAGGGAACTTTCGAACCGCCGTTACGTTATCCGCTTGGTCTTTTTACCAAGCGGGGCACCATGAGCTTTTCATTTTCGGAACTCGACTTCCTCAAGCCGGAGCTCGGGGCGGAATATATTGGCTCGGGCACCCATTTCGCCATCTTTTCGGCCCATGCGGAACAGATCGAGCTCTGTCTCTTCTCGCCTGATGGAAAGAAGGAGGTCGCCCGGTTGCCGCTGCCGAAGCGCGAAGGCGACATCTGGTCCGGATATATTGCCGGCGTCGGCCCCGGCACGGTCTACGGCTATCGCGCTCATGGTCCCTATGATCCTGCCGCTGGCCATCGCTTCAATCCGAACAAGCTCCTGCTCGATCCCTATGCCAAACAGGTGACGGGCGAGCTTATATGGGACGACGCGCTGTTCGGTTATCAGATCGGCGAGGACGATCTTTCCTTCGACGAGCGCGACAGCGCGCCCTTCACGGTCAAGGGCGTGGTGCAGGACCCGGACTTCGACTGGGCGGGTGAAGAGGCGATCCGCCGCCCCTGGCCCGACACCATCATCTACGAGGCACATGTGCGCGGCCTGACGATGACCCATCCGAAGGTGCCTGACCGGCTGCGCGGCACTTTTCTCGGCATGTGCAGCGATCCGATCATCGACCATCTCGTCAAGCTCGGCATCTCGGCGATCGAGCTGCTGCCGATCCAGTATTTCCTCGATGATCGGTATCTCCTGGAAAACAACCTCAGCAACTATTGGGGCTATCAGACACTCGGCTTCTTCGCGCCGCAATCGCGTTACATGTCCGGCGACAAGATCACTGAAATCAAGACGATGGTGAAGAAGTTCCATGCCGCCGGCATCGAAGTCATCATGGACGTGGTCTATAACCACACCGCCGAAGGCAGCGAAAAAGGACCGACACTGTCCCTCCGTGGGCTCGACAATGCGAGCTATTACATTCTCTCCCCCGATGATCCGCGCCATACCTTCGATACGACGGGTACCGGCAACACGCTGAACGTCGCCAACCCGATGGTGATGCGCATGGTGCTCGACAGCCTGCGTTACTGGGTGGGCGTCATGCATATCGACGGCTTCCGCTTCGATCTCGCCAGTACGCTCGGCCGACAGGATCTGGAGTTCGACCGGCAGGGCGGCTTCTTCGGCGCCATCCGGCAGGATCCGATGCTATCGGGCGTCAAGCTGATCGCCGAACCCTGGGATATCGGCGAGGGCGGTTATCAGGTCGGCGGCTTCCCGCATCCCTTCCGTGAGTGGAACGACAAGTTCCGCGACGACGTGCGCCGTTTCTGGAAGGGCGATGGCGGCATGGTGTCGGAGGTGGCAGCGCGCGTCACCGGCTCGGCGCTGCAGTTCAACCATTCCGACCGGGGAGCGACCTCCTCGATCAATCTTCTGTCGGCCCATGACGGCTTCACGCTGATGGACACGGTCTCCTTCAACGACAAGCACAACGAGGCGAACGGCGAGGATAACCGGGACGGCCATTCGGACAATCATTCCGACAATATGGGCACCGAGGGTGCGACCGATAATGCCGATATCAACGCCGCGCGGGCACGGCGGCGGCGCAACATGATGGCGACGCTGATGCTCTCCCAGGGCGTGCCGATGATCCTTGCCGGCGACGAGCTCGGCAACAGCCAAGGCGGCAACAACAACGCCTATTGCCAGGACAACGAAATCGGCTGGACGGATTGGGCGGGGCTCGACGACCCCTTCCTCGATTTCTGCCGACAGGCCGTCGCCTTCCGCAAGGCCCATCCGGTACTCCGGCAGGAGCGGTTCCTGACCGGAGAGACAGCCGAGGACGGCCGCATCGAGATCGCCTGGTACAGACCGGACGGCGGCTTCATGGATGACGGTGCCTGGAACGATGATGAACTGCGGGTGCTCGGCGTCTATCTCTCGAAGAGCGCGAATGCGCCCGAGACCGAGACGATGGATGACCTCTTCCTCATCTTCAATGCCGGCGGCGACTGCGAATTCCACGTGCCGGAGGTAAACGGACTGACGAAATGGTCGCGGATTGCCGACACCGGGGCGGAGAGGGATGCCTTTAAGGTTCGCGATCAGGATAATCCGGTCATGGTCTATGCCCAGAGCGTTGCCGTCTTTGCGCCGGAGGGGCAGACCGAGCCGCTGAAGGACATGACCAAGGCCGGGCGCCGGTGGTGGTTTCAGTTCGGCCGCAGGAGCAAGTAACGGGTCGCAGAGAACATGAATGCCGAAGCCATCACCGACCTTGGTCTCGTCTATGTCAGCGATACCGAACCAGGCATCCGCAGACGAAGGAAGGGTAAGGGCTTCAGCTATGTGATGCCCGACGGCACGACGCTTGCCGACGAATTGCAGCGGGCGCGCATCCGCGCACTCGGTCTGCCACCGGCCTACGAGAATGTCTGGATATGCCTCTACGACAACGGCCATTTGCAGGCGACAGGTTTCGATGCACGTGGGCGCAAGCAATACCGCTACCACAAGGATTGGCAATCCTTCCGAAGTGCGGGAAAATTCCATCAGCTGATTGAGTTCGGCCGGGCGCTGCCTCGGATCCGCCGCACAGTGCTGCGCCATCTCGACACCGGTGCGGAGGATGTCAACGGCGTGCTTGCGGCTTTGACGACGCTGCTCGACGAGGCGCACTTACGCGTCGGCAACCAGGCCTATGTCAGGGAGAACGGCACCTATGGCGCAACGACGCTGCTGAAGCGCCACCTGAAGATCGTCGACGGTCAGATAGAGCTGAAATTTCGCGCCAAGGGTGGCAAGCGCGTCCAGCGCAGCCTCAGGCATCCCAGGCTGCAGAAGATCCTGGAGGAGATAGCCGACCTGCCCGGCCGCCAGCTCTTCGTCTGGAAGGACGAAAGCGGGGCACTGAAACCAATCGATTCCGGCCGGTTGAACGGCTATCTGGCCGAAATATCGGGCATTCCGATTTCGGCGAAGACCTTCCGCACCTGGGCCGGATCGCTGACGGCCTTCGGTGTGGCGCGTGAGACGATCCTCAGTGGCGGCCGGCCGACGGTAAAGCAGATGTCGGAGGCCGCGGCCGAGGCGCTGCACAACACACCGGCGATCTCGCGCTCGAGCTATATCCATCCGGCGATCATCGCGCTCGCTGGCAACGATCATCGGCTGATCGAGAGCGGTAACGAGCCGCTGCGGGGCTTGCGGGCCGGGGAAAACAGGCTACTTGATTTCCTCACAAGCGAGATCGAAGAATGAGCCCCAGACATCCGCCGGTATCTGATGTATCGCTGACCCATCCCGACCGGCTCTACTGGCCGGATGAGGGCGTGACCAAACAGGCGCTGGCGGATTATTACGCCGCAGTGTGGCCATTCATGGCGCCTTATGTCGTCAACCGGCCCTTAGCACTGCTGCGCCTGCCGGACGGGATAAAAAGCCACCAGCGGTTTTTCCAGAAACATGCCTGGAAGGGCATGAATCCCCATATCGAGGAGGTCGCCGACCCGCAGGATGCGGACGGCGAAAAGCTGCTGCGCATCGCCGATTTCAACGGGCTCGTGGCGCTGGTGCAGTCGGCCGCGCTCGAAATTCATCCCTGGGGCACGACGGCCGACAATTGGGAAACACCCGACATGATCACCATGGACCTCGATCCTGGCGAGGACGTGGCCTGGAGCGCGGTGATTTCGGCAGCGCTTGAATTGAAGACGCGGCTGGAAGCCCGTGGGCTGGCCGCCTTCGTCAAGACCTCAGGCGGCAAGGGGCTGCATGTGGTAACGCCGCTTGCGCCGAAGGCCGGCTGGGCGGAGGTGAAGGATTTCGCCCATTCGCTGGCCGAAAGCATGTCGGCCGACACGCCGGAGAAATATCTGGCAACGGCGACGAAGGCAAAACGCGGTGGACATATCTACATCGATTATCTCCGCAACGGCCGCGGCAACACGGCGGTCGCGGCCTATTCGACGCGGGCACGATCGGGTGCGCCGGTTTCCATGCCGCTGGATTGGTCAGAATTGAACGAGGTGAGCGGTCCCGCCGCTTTCACGCTCGGCAACGTGCCGGGGCGATTGGAGACCCAGCCGAGAGACCCGTGGGGAAATTTCTTCGATGCGGCGGTGCCGCTCGAATGAACGGCTCTTAACTCAGCGCGCACTGTCCAACTCAGGATAGTGCCTGAAAATCCCTTCCTCGTTGAAGGCCAGGCGGCGGGACGAGGCGAGATAACGGGCAATGTTTGGACGCTTAGCCACAGCATCATGCAGAGCCAGCAGGGCGGGATATTCCGCCTTGCGGTTTGTCATGGCTCTCGGGAAGGCGTAGCTCAGGCCCTCGATCACCTGGAAGAGCGAGAGGTCGACATAGGTCAGCGCATCGCCGACCAGATGGTTGGGGCCTTTCGGGTTCTGCCGCAGTACATGCTCGAAATAACCGAGGAATTTCGGAATGCGGTCGCGAATGAAAGCGGCAGAGCGGGCTTTCGCCTCTGGCTTCTGATCCTCGTAATAAAGCGACATGTCGATCGGGTGGTGCGTGTCGTGCACCTCGGCGACGAAATCGGTGACGGTCAGCTGCAGGCCGTTGACGACATGGCGAAGGCCTTCATCCTGAGGCGCAAGGCCGAGCTTCGGGCCGAGGTAAAACAGGATGTTGGCGACATGCGGGACAATGAGATCGCCGTCCTTCAGGAAGGGCGGCGCAAAGGGAATGTGCGGTTCGCTGTCGCTCTTCATGATGTCGAACATGGCGCCGGTACCGCGCCCGGGCTGGCGGGTGATGTCGATATAGTCGGCGCCGGCTTCCTCCAGCGCCAACCGCACGAATTCGCCGCGGCCTTGAATGCCGTCCCAATAATAAAGTTCGTATGCCATGAGCGCTCAATCCTTCGATTGACGACCGAAGTCTTTTCGCAGTTCATCCTTGGCCTTTTCAAGGGTGCCGCGCCGCTTTTTCGTCAGCTGGTCGCCGGCGCGGTTGATGTAGAAGGTCAGCATCGACATGGCGGCGCGGAAGGGACTCGACTTGCGGCGATCGCTCTCCTCGGCGGAGTGCTTGACGGAGCGGGCAATCTTCTTCGGATCGTCCGATTTGAACACGCCTTCCTTCAGGTCCATCGCATCGCTGTGTTCGGTGACGTCCTGCGACCATTTCTTCTTCGATTTGGCCATGGGTTAAACTCCCTATGCGGCTGACGGAAAGCCTCCGCTTGCCGCATCAGTTGTTAATGGTGGCTGTGGTGTTCGTTGCGCTTGCGCGTCGCGGCGGCCTTCTTCGCGGAAGCGGACCGTTCCTCCTTCGAGCGTGCGGCGGATGCCGCGCCGCCGATGCGGCCGCCCTTTTCGGAGGATTCATGCGTATCCTTCTTGCCGCGGCCGGAACCGGATTTGTTGCCGCCGCCGCTTTCCTTGTTGACGGTCGCCCAGGCACGCCGTTCGGCTTCCTTCTCGGAGACGCCGCGATCCTCGTAGCCCTCCTCGATGTGCTCGGCCTTGCGCTTCTGCTTGTCGGTATAGTCGGATTTGTCACCTCTCGGCATCTCGGCCTCCTCTGGTTTGCAAAGGGACTGAACCGATCAGGAGCCCAAAAGTTCCGGCCGCGGTCGTGGCCCGCAAGGCCCGGATTCGGAACAAAGGCCGGTTTTATCAGGTTTCCGATGGGCCTGCATAATGGCCGTCTCGGTCCTCCCGACACGATCTCGATCGAACTGAAGGCGCGCGACGACAGCTGCACCAGCGAGGTGGATCTGATGCGCAAATATCCCGAGTTCGACGACGCCGACGCATAAAAGCAGAGGTGGCAGCAAAGAAAACAGAGATACTCTAGGCGCCAGGCCGCTGCTGGACGGCGTTCTTGACCGCCTGGTCGAGTGCCGTGCTGCTGAAAGGTTTCGACAGCAGCACTGAACCGGGGAGACGGTTTGCATCCGGCAGGCTGCTGTTGCCGGTGGCAAAGATCAGGCCGACCGACGGAAAGGCCTCGCGCGCCTTGGCGGCAAAGACCTGGCCCGACATCCCGGGCAGGCCGACATCGGCGACGATGATGTCGACAATGGTGTGTCCGAGGATTTCCACGCCCCTTTCGCCGCTGTCAGCTTCGATCACGTCATAGCCGAGATCCTGCAGAATCTCGGCAGTATCCATCCGGATGAAGGCGTCGTCTTCCACGAGCAGCAGCTTCAGCTTTTTGCGGGCGATCTCGGGGTGTTTGGCAGGGGCCAGTGCGGCATCGCTCGCCCCTTGGCGGCGTTGCGTCCTGATAGTAAGCACATGGCGGATCTTGCGGGCGAGTTCCTCGCGCGTATAGGGCTTGGAGAGCAGTTCGAGGCCGGGATCGAGTTGGCCGCCATGGACGATCGAATTTTCGGTATAGCCCGATGTGTAGAGCACGGCGATGTCAGGCAGACGCTCGCGCGCCATGCGGGCAAGCTCCGGGCTCCGCAACGGACCGGGCATGACGACATCGGTAAAGAGCAGGTCGATATGGGCGCCGCTTTCGATCACGGTGAGCGCGCTTTGCGCATCCTTGGCCTTCAACACGTAGTAGCCGAGATCCGACAGCATCTCGACGACGGTGACGCGCACGCCCTCGTCGTCCTCGGCGACAAGGATGGTTTCCGTGCCCCCGGCGGCCGGTACGCTGTCGGCGGCCGTGACCCGGTCCTCGCTTCGGAACGAACGGCTCAGGTAGAGCTTGACGGTCGTGCCTTCGCCGATCTCGCTGTAGATCTTCACGTGGCCGCCGGACTGCTTGACGAAGCCATAGACCATCGACAGGCCGAGACCGGTGCCCTTGCCTTCCGGTTTCGTCGAGAAGAAGGGTTCGAAGGCCTGCTCAATCACCTCCTGCGTCATACCGGCGCCGGTATCGGTCACGGCGAGCACCACATATTGGCCGGCTGTGACTTCAGGATGGATGCGGCTGTAGGAATCGTCGAGGAAGGCGTTGCCGACCTCGATCGTCAGCTTGCCGGCGCCATCCATCGCGTCGCGGGAGTTGATCGCAAGGTTGAGCAGTGCGTTTTCGATCTGGATCGGATCGGCGAAGGTGTTCCAGAGGCCGCCGGAGACCATGGTCTCGACTTCGATCTCCTCGCCGAGTGCGCGGCGCAGCATGTCGTCCATGCCGGTGACGAGACGACCGATGTTGATGACCTTCGGTTCCAGCGGCTGGCGGCGGCCGAAGGCGAGCAGCTGGCTTGCCAGCCGCGAGCCGCGTTCGACGGCGGCAAGCGCGTTGGAAATGCGTTCCTTGCCCCGGCCGCTATCTGCCACATCCTTGCCGAGAAGCTGCAGGTTGCCGGAGATCACCTGCAGCAGATTGTTGAAGTCATGGGCAACACCGCCGGTAAGCTTGCCGATCGATTCCATCTTCTGCGACTGCTGCAGCGCTGCTTCGGCCTGCTGGCGTTCGGCAATCTCGGCCGCGACGCGGACCTCGAGCATTTCATTGAGTTTCCGCAGCTGATCTTCCATGTCGCGGCGCTGGTCGATTTCGACTTTGGCGGCACGGAAGAGCCGGATATTGTCGATCGCGACGGCCGATTGGCCGGCGAGGCTGACGAGGCTCGCCTCGGCCGCTTGGGAAAAACGGCCGGGCTGGCCGTGACCGAAGAACAAGCCGCCGATGACGCTGCCGTCGCGTGATTTCACCGGCACGGCAAGATAGCTCCTGACCGGAAGATGCCCCTTCGGCATGCCTGCATGCGGCGCATTCTGCCCGTAGCGCGGGTCGAGCAGGATGTCGTCGGAGCGCACGATGCCTTCGCCGTTGAAGGTCGGTGCGAAGACCTCGGTATTGCGCGGCATCGGGAATTTCTCGAAGTTCTTCCGATCGACGCCGGCGAGCGCATAGAGCATGTAGCTGCCGCCCTCGCCATCATCGACATTGTAGAAGAAGGCACCGAATTCCGCGCCGGTCAGCGTCACGCCGGCATCGACGACAATCTGGGTGAGGCGTTCGACACTGAGCTCGGCGGTGATCGCCGCACCCGCCTGGTTGACGACTGCAAGCGCTTCCGATTTCGCGCGCAGCTCTTCCAGCGCGCGCTGTTCGCCGCGCTTGGCCGACACCTGATCGGTGACATCGAGGGCCGCGCAGAGGATGCCGGCGACCTTGCCGTCATCGTCGCGCAAAGGCGTGTATGAAAAGGTGAACCAAGTGTCCTCGGTACGGCCGTCGCGGCGCATCGGGATGAGCAGCTCTTTGAAGAGCTGCGAACTGCCTTCGAGCGTGCTGGCGACGATCGGCGAGAACTGTTCCCAGATATCCGCCCAGACCTCGCGGAAGGGTCTTCCGAGGGCATCGGGATGCCGCTCCTGGAAAACAGGCACATAGGCGTCGTTATAGAGAAAAGCGAGGTCCGGACCCCAAGCAACGAATTTGGGCTGGCGGGAATTCAACACCATTTCGGCGATATGCTTGAGAGATGCAGGCCAGCTTTCGACCGGACCGAGACCGACGGCGTGGAAAGCCGGATGCCGTAACAATTCGCCGATTTCGCCGCCGCCTCTCGGCCAGCCGTTCCCGACGCTTCCCATTCAAAATCGCTTTCTTGTCGTCAGCCGCGCCGGGGGTGATCTGTCACCTCGGGGTTCAACCCTTCCAAACCGTCAACATAGAGGCTTCCGATGGGAGGGAAAGGGCGCGGTCGAAACATCCTTAACTGCCGGGTGTTCAACAGTTTTAGCAGTCTGCGGACATCGCCTGCGAGGTGTTATTTTCGATAGAGTTTTTGCGATGCGGCAAAGGCGCGGCCGATATAGACGGAGACCAGCTGAACCGGCGCGCGCGGATCGCGAAAAACCAGTCCGACGAGGTTGTCGACGACAAGGATGAACCCGAGCGCGAGACCGAGGTAGAGCAGCGCGGCGATGACGAGGAGCGACATGTCCATCCCTCACACGATCGCGGTCGAGAAGCGACCGCTGGCGGCGAAGAGCGGGATTGAGAGGATTTCGATACGGCCGTCGTTCATGGCAACTTCCCCGGTTTCGCCATAAACAGCCATGGGATGCTCTTGTGCCTCAAAGCTTGCAGCGTCATCCGGCCTCTGTTCACCCCCGCATGGAAGCCCCCACCCCTGCAATTCAATATCGCACAACCAATTCAGGCATATGACAAAAAAGGGTCAAGGGCGTCGAGGCGACGCCCTTTTTAATTGAGATGCTCAGTATTCTAGTGTTCAGGACGCGGTCTTGCGGCTCGCGGTGCGCTTCGGCGCCGGCGTGACCACGCCATTCGTCTTGCCGCCTGTCGCAGTGCGCTTGGTCTTGGGCTTGACCTCTTTGCCGTTGGAAGACGCAGCCGAGCCCTCGAGCGCGTCGCGCTCGTGTCGTGCCTGTTCCCAATGGATCGACTCTCGCCCTGTCGGATAACCCTCTTCTTCCCAGAGGGTGTATGCACGTTTTTTGATCCACTCTTCCCGAGTTTCTGCCATCGCTGATCTCCAGTCACATGATGCCGTCGTTCGAACGCGATACTGCTTGGATGGTTCCAGAGGAGGGGAGCTCTTTCAAGCGAAATCGCGCCGCAACCGGAAATATTTCGCATCGCAGCATATTAGGGTTGAGAATCGGCCTTCACTGGGACCGAAACTCCACCGCCTTGTGCAGATCTGAGACGAAATCCCGGCGTTGCCGGCGCTGCTCTGCCTCGTCGCGAATGCGCAAGAGATAGGAAGGGTGGATGGTGACCAGGACAGGCGGACGGTTTTCCGGATGCAGGATATGGCCGCGCTCCGGCGTCAGCTTCACCTTCGGACCGAGCAGCGCATAAAGCGCGCTTGCGCCGAGCGTCACGACGAGCTTCGGCTGCAGGATGTTGATCTCTGCACCGAGCCACCAGGCGCAACGCCTGATCTCGCCGGCATTCGGTTTTGCATGTAGCCGCCGTTTGCCGCGCGGCGTGAACTTGAAGTGCTTGACGGCATTGGTGACATAACAGCGCTGACGATCGAGACCGGCCTCTTCGAGGCAGCGATCGAGCAGCCGGCCGGCGGGGCCGACAAAGGGCCTGCCGGTCAGATCCTCCTGATCGCCCGGCTGCTCGCCGACAAGGACGATCTCGGCTTTCACAGAGCCTTCGCCGAAGACGATTTGCGTGGCATTCCTGTAAAGATCACAACGGGTACAGCCATCGGCCTGATGCCGGAGTTCGGCAATGCTTTCGGCATCCGCGACTTCGAACGCCAATGCGGGACCGATGTTTGCGGCGATGTTCATGATGGCGATCCTCACCTCCTCGGGATCAATCGATCCGCGCAGGGATTGTTCCCTGCTGAAACGGACGGCGCCGGGTCGGCAAAATGATCACGGTGAAAAATTTCGCGTCATGGGAGAGCGACGGCGCGATTGAACGCCGCCGTTTCGCGGCTATATTCGCCAGCGATGTTCTATCTCCTGTCGACCTACTGGCCGCATATCCTCTTTGTCGTCTCGATCGCCATGGGGGCCGCGGCGGCGATCCATGCCGCCATGACCAAGGAGGAGGTGCGTGCCGCGATCGGCTGGGTCGGCGTCATCATCCTGTCTCCGATCATCGGCGCGGTGCTCTATGCGATTGCCGGCATCAACCGTATCCGTCGCAAGTCGCTAAGCGTCCGCCGTGACGCGCTGCTGCTTGCGGCCGAATTCGACGAGTTGGAGACCTTCGACGCCGAGGCCGAGACGGTGATCAGCCAGTTCGGTCGCCGCTTTGCGGCGCTGCAGACACTCGGCGACCGGGTAACGCGCAATCCGCTGACTTCAGGCAATACGATCGACATGCTGGAGACCGGCGACGAGGCCTATGCTGCGATGAAATCAAGCATCGACGAGGCGACGCGCAGCATCCTGCTCGAAACCTATATCTTCGACCGCGATGCGGTCGGCCTTCGCATCGCCGATGCGCTGATTGCGGCGGTCAGGCGTGGTGTGGAGGTCCGGGTGCTGATCGACGCGGTTGGCGCGCGTTATTCGGTGCCGAGCATTCTTGGCCATCTCCGTGAGAGCGGCGTCACCGTCGCCGTCTTCAACGGCAACGTCATCATGGGGCTGCGGCTGCCCTATGCCAATCTGCGCACCCACCGCAAGATTCTGATCGTCGATGGGAAAATCGCGCTAACGGGCGGAATGAACATCAGGGCGGGCTTCAGCGAGGAGGCAACAGGCGAGAGCTTTGCCCACGACACGCATTTCAGCGTCACCGGCCCTGTCGTGGCCGATCTTTTCGACCTCGCCGCCGAGGACTGGCGCTTCTCAACGCAGGAGTTGTTGAACGACGAGCCCTGGCGCATCGAACTGCCAGAGCGCAGCCCCGGCGACCCCATCTTGATGCGCGTCGTCGCCTCCGGCCCGGACCGCAGCGTCGAGACCAACCACAAAATGCTGATGGGCGCCTTTTCCGTGGCGCGCCAATCGATCCGCATCATGTCGCCCTATTTCCTGCCGGACCGTGAACTCATCAGCGCCCTGGTGACGGCGGCGCGGCGCGGCGTCGAAGTCGATATCGTCGTGCCCGCGGTCAACAACCTCGTGCTGGTCGACCGGGCGATGACGGCGCAATTCGACCAAATCCTCAAGAACTACTGCCGCATCTGGCGCTCCACCGGCAGCTTCAGCCATTCGAAGCTGCTGACGATCGACGGCACCTGGGCCTATGTCGGCTCTTCCAATCTCGATCCGCGTTCGCTGAGGCTGAATTTCGAGGTCGACCTCGAAGTGCTGAATGAGGGCTTTGCCGCCGAGATCGACGAGCATATCGAGGAAACCCTGAAATCAGCGACGCCGGTGACGCTCGACGGGCTGCGCGCGCGGCCCTTCGCGGTGCGCCTGCTCGAGAAGGTGCTGTGGCTGGGCTCGCCCTATCTCTGACGAATTTTTTGCATTCTGACATGGCAAGTTCTGCCCGGCTGCCTATACTGCCGAATGAGTAGCCCTTTTGATCAACGGAACAAGTGCGCCGCCCTATGCACGCCAGGAAAGACAGTCTTCCCGCCAGTATTCTCGCCTCGATCAGGAGCAGGAAAAAGCGGCTCGACGCGGCGCATATGGAGGCAAGGCCGCGTAGCGCCGGCACGCTGATCGCCTCCTACAACGTGCACAAGTGCGTCGGCACCGACCGGCGTTTCGATCCGGAGCGCACCAGCCGGGTGATTCACGAAATCGGCGCCGACCTGATTGCGCTGCAGGAGGCCGATACGCGTTTCGGCGAGCGCACCGGCATTCTCGACCTCGGCCGGCTGGAGCGGGAGACGGGCCTCATTCCGGTGCCAATTGCCGGTATGGCGAAGGCGCATGGCTGGCATGGCAATGTCGTGCTCTTCAAGAGAGGGCTGGTGCATGACGTGCATCAGGTCAAACTGCCGGGTCTCGAGCCGCGCGGCGCGCTTGTCGCCGAGATCGAGCTCGAAGAGGGCGGGGTGCTGCGCATCATCGCCGCGCATTTCGGCCTGCTGCGCCATAACAGAGCCCAGCAGGCCCGCACCCTGGTCGAGCTCATCAACGACAGGCACGAGATGCCGACCATCCTGCTCGGCGACCTCAACGAATGGCGGCTCGGCGACCGCTCCTCGCTCAACACCTTCCAATCCGCCTTCGGCGAGCTGCCGCGCGCCGTGCCAAGCTTTCCCGCCGGCCTGCCCATTCTGGCGCTGGATCGCATCATCGCCAACCGCAAAG
Organism: Rhizobium sp. 25PS6; assembly: GCF_032464655.1. NCBI lineage: Bacteria > Pseudomonadati > Pseudomonadota > Alphaproteobacteria > Hyphomicrobiales > Rhizobiaceae > Rhizobium > Rhizobium sp. 25PS6. Next base: position 119,679 of record NZ_JAWDIV010000012.1, on the reverse strand, counting down.
GCATCATATCCGAAGTGGAAGCGCATGATACGCCGCTCGCCCGCGTCGCGTCCGACCATCTGCCGATCAAGGCGCTTGTGGATCTGAAACCAGCAGCAGTTTGAAGTACGGAGCCGACGCGCGGGCTTAAGCGGCCGAATGTTCCCTTGAGCTTGATAGGGCCTCAGGATCGGAACTGTGGGGTAAAGATCACGCCCATGCCAAGCGCCTTCCGCGCGATCCACCTTCAGCTTCAACGAACACCGAAACGGTCGTTGCGACTCGTCTTTACTGGCCTTTTCGGCATCGAGCCCGCCGCTCGGCTTCTCCTGCGTGTCTACGGCGCCTGGATGCCGGGAACTTCGCTGAGGACGACGAGTTAGCGGCGAGGCCATCGGCTTCCGCCGGTGCAAAGGAGAAGCGTTATGGAAGATCGGGATCGAGAAAACAGAATCCGCGAACGCGCCCATCAGATCTGGGAGCGCGAAGGAGGAGGCGAGGGTAATCAGGAACGTCATTGGGAGCAGGCTACCCGCGAGATTGATGCAGAGAACGCGGCAGCTGGTGAAGGCGACGATGGAAAAACCGGCTCGACGGGGTCGGCGAGCGGCCTGCAAGGGGGCGGAACCTCGCCAGGAGGTGGGCCGGCATCCGGCGTCGACAGCATGGCGGAACCAAGGAAGAGTGGAAGAGGCGGGCCCGATCCGAACTAATCCATCTCAAAGACGCAGACAAACCCGAGAGACCAAGTGGTCGCATGCTGTAAGAGCGTGATCAGGGTTAGCGATGATCGGTTCCTTCGACAAGATCGAACGTCGCGAGCGTGGGAAGCCCCATTGGATCGAGGGACCGAAGCGATGACGACGGAATTGCGGATTCTCGACGCCGTAGTGGTAGGCGCGGGCCCTGGAGGCATGACGGCTGCTATCTATCTGGCGCGGCTGAACCGCAAGATCGCTGTGGTCGACTCTGGCCACAGCCGCGCACTGCTCATCCCTCGCTCACGCAACCATCCAGCCTTCCCTGAAGGCATCGAGGGAACCGAATTATTGCGGCGCATGAGCATGCAGTTGCAGAACTTCGCCGTCGACACTGTGATTGGCACCGTTAGGCGGCTGAGGCGATGTGAAGCTCGTTGCTTTTTGGTTGAATTCACCGGCGGTCGGATCTGGGCGGAAAACATCGTGCTGGCAACGGGTCTTAGGGACATCTTCCCACCCATAGATGGAGCCTATGATCTCGTCCGCTCTGGCCACCTCCGCTTCTGCCCGATCTGTGACGGTTACGAAATTGCGGGACGACCGGCAGTGGTGATCGGCGCAACGGAGCGGGCCGCTTCCGAAGCGCGCTTCTTAAAATCATTCACAACCGACATCGCCATTGCGACCCTCGGGAATACCTTGGACGTCACAGCCGAAACGATGGATCGGCTTATCGACGACCGAGTCACCGTACGGTGCGAGCGCTTGGTGCGATGCTTGCGTTCCGAGCACGGAACGGTCGACCTCGTCCTTGAAGCATCGACTGTGCTCGAAAAGGTCGTGCTCTATTCCGCGTTGGGGGTTCGGCCCCACTCGCAGCTCGCTGAGCGACTGGCTGTTGCACTCGATAGGGATCGGCGGATCAAAGTTGGTTCACATCAGGAAACAAACATCCAGGGGATCTACGCGGTTGGCGATGTTGTCACAGGTCTGAACCAACTCGGTGTGTCGATGGCGCAAGGCGAAATCGCGGCCGTCGCCATTCACAATCGGCTGCGCGAACGCAAGAACGACTGATGAGGCGTTAGTTGCCCGAGGCGAAGGGACAATCTTCGCGCATGAGGAACGGTGATACCACCCGAAGGAGCGCCGAGAAACCAACGCATGCGAGCTCCGAATTGGAATCGATGTGCCTCGCCCCGTCGCGGAGTCGACCCGACGGTGGCCTGCAACAGCCGCTTTGGCCTTCGGCGACCCGATACCGTGGAACCTTTGCTGAGCTTGAATGTTAGCGGCATCTGCACGGCAAAGGCCGTATTGCCGCTGGTCTATCCCGAGGCAACCGGCCCAGATGCTGGTGGAAAAGCATAGGAACGGCTGAGGACCCAGCGTTATATGAACCAACGGTGCCCATCATCAATGGGAGTGCTGTTATCTCTGTCCCTCAGGGTTGGCAGCCGGGCGGCAGCGCGGTGCGGAAGCTTTTGAAGGCTTACAAGGCAGGAGGAGGATCGACAATGGACCAAGGCTCATCCCCGTGGTTGCTTTCGTCCTACGTGGGTGCCGTCATCATCATCGGCCTCATCATCACCGCGGGCTCGATCTCAATGTGGTGGTTGAGCGGGGGCGACGGTGCGGCATCATCTCCAAGCGAAATAGGAGAACCGCGATGATCAATAAGGATGGCAAGACCGCTGCCGAAGTGCGCGGTCGAATCCAATCAGGAGACAGCGGAGACATCAGATCGGGATTTGACCCTGCAGCCGCGCCACTGGAAACAGATGCTGAGGCCGCAGGTCAGCCGATGAGCCACGAAGAGATCGAGACGGCGCTGCATACCCAGAGCAGGGGAGCGGCCGATCGCCAACGCAACTACGATGTCGCCATGCGTGAACCCGGGAGTGCAGGGACCATGCCCCAGACGACGCGCTCTAACCCTTTACGCATCTTCATCGCCACACTGGCTCTTGTTGCGCTGGCAGTGGCGATCGCCAGCTGGATTTACAGCTGACAAGCTAGACGTTTGATCCCGGATTTTGATGGTGCAATCTTCTCACAGGCTAGGAGAGATTCGCTATGGGACAAATTCTGCATGGGAGCGCCACGACGACAGAGGCGATAGGCAAAGCAAGCCGCGCCAAGCGGAGCTTCTAGTAACTAAAGACCGTTCAACCTTGTCGGCACTACTGCGCGACCAGAACGGCTCCCATCAGGATTGCGCAGACGAGTCCAAGGATGTTCAAGCCGAGCGAGACGAACTCGCTGATCTGCTGACGGTGGGGATGGCAATGCTCTGCATTTCCTATGACGGCAATAGCCCCGCCGACCATCCAGCAAGTCAGTGTCAATGTCCCAAAAACAAGTGCCAAGTTCATCGCTTCGTTCAACCGGTCTTTGCGTATGGGGCACCCAACCGATACATCAGGGGTTTGTTCCGGCCGTCGAAACTCCGTCCGGTGGGGTACATCGCTCAGTGCAACCAGCCTACGCCCCGGCAACGAGGAGGTGCCGGATAGATCACTGATCATTCGTTCCGTGCGCAAGGGTATCCGCTGCCTGTCTAAACTTAGAGGTGAAGGTCGAGCAAAGAGTCAGACGCAAGCGACTGGGCTATGGAACTAAGCGGCTTGGCCGTTGTTCGGCGATTTCCACATACCTCAAGTATAAAGGGAAATCCTTTGAGCGAATTGCGCCAGGAGTTTGAGCTTCGAAGAGATTTTCTACCGACGGGTCAGGAGGACGAGTGGATTTCACCTCGTCGAACGATATCAACGCTCGGTGGCTCGTCGACACCACAAAGTTCGGATTCGTCGCGGCCGCTGGTCATCGATCTCGATGGCACCTTGGTTCGATCCGACCTGCTGATTGAGACCGCCTTTTCTGAACTCAGGCGCCGCCCCTTTTCCATCGTTGACCTTGTCCTCGCAACGTGCAGGGGAAAGGCATGCCTCAAGCACCGTCTTTCCACACCCGCGGATTTCGATCCGGCTATCCTGCCCTTTGATCCCGAGGTTCTGAACTTGATCCATACGGCGCGGGAAGAGGGACGTCAGGTCTATCTCGCATCCGCGACTCACGAGCGCCTTGTCTCGCGCATTTCCGACCATCTAGGTGTCTTCAACGGCTGGTTTGCAACGGACGAGACGACAAACTGCGCCGCCGAGGTGAAGGCGGAAAAGCTCGTTTCGGCCTTTGGCCATGGCGGTTTCGACTATGCCGGCAACGACGCCGCAGATCTGCCTGTATGGCGTCACGCCGGAAAATCATACGCAATTCGGACGTCGGCCAGGGTAGCGCGGCAACTGTCGCGCCAATGCGACAATGTTGTACATCTTGCGCACGACAAACCGAGCTGGCGGACTTGGGCGCGGTTGCTGCGGGTGCATCAATACGTCAAGAACGGGCTCGTCTTTATCCCGTTGCTGACAAATCAACTCTTCGACGTCCATAGTCTTGCCAATTCCGCTCTGGCTTTGGTCGCCTTCTCGCTTTGCGCGTCGAGCGTCTATGTGCTGAATGACTTGGTCGACCTTCAGGACGATCGCGGTCATCGCAGCAAATGCCGCAGGCCGCTGGGGTGCGGCGATATCCCGCTCTCACACGCGCTCATGGCAATCCCCGTTCTCCTTCTGCTGTCGTTTATCGTCGCCCTGACGATTACACCCGCCTTCATTTTGGTGCTCGCCGGATACTTTGCGTTGACCACCGCCTATTCGTTCTTTCTGAAGCGGAAGATGATCCTCGATGTCGTGACCCTTGCAGCTCTTTACACCACACGCGTGGTAGGAGGGTCGGCGGCGATCTCGGTTTGGCCTTCTCCTTGGCTGCTTGCCTTCATGATGAGTTGGTTCCTCTCGCTTGCGCTCGTCAAGCGATACACGGAGCTCATTTCGCGCCGAGCCGCGAACCTACCCGACTCGAAGAGCCGCGATTACAAGAATGGAGACGTCGGCATGATCGGCGCATTGGCGGCCGGGGCCGGAATGAACGCGCTCACATTGTATGCGCTCTACGCTGCAAGCGACAGCGTGAAGGATCTCTACACCCGGCCGGGAATTTTATGGCTGGCGGGACCAATCCTGGCTTGCTGGATTGCCCGCATCCTGTTGCTCGCCCATAGGGGATTGATGCATGACGATCCGGTCGTATTTGCGATCAAGGACAAGGTGAGCCTTGCGACTCTGGGCGTTGCCAGCGCCTTTGTTGTCGCCGCACTGTGAGGTGAGCGAAATGCGTTCCCATTATGGGGGTGAAGGGATCCCGACCCGCATCGCAGTTCGCTATGTCGTGTTCGCGATCCTCTCGACTTTAGCAAATTTTGCGGTTCAGGCGGCTGTCGTGAAGATCTACCCGTCGCAAAGCCTCGTGCCGTCAATGCTCGCGGGCACTGCCGCCGGGTTCGGGCTTAAGTACTTCCTCGACAAAAGGTGGATCTTCTTTGACCGATACGAGTCGCACGGCGACGAATTGCTCAAGATCGTCCTTTACGGCCTGTTCAGCGTCGTGACGACAATCATATTCTGGGGATTCGAAATTGTCTTCTGGACAGTCTGGAGAACGGATCTAGCGAAGTATGCGGGCGGGGCGATCGGTCTGGCGATCGGCTACATCTCAAAATTCGCGCTCGACCGAAAATTCGTGTTCAAGTTGGAAGGGGCGTGACAGACTGATGGAGGGATGGGGACGTTATCCACGCCATGATAGTGAAGTGCTTGATTGCAGGCTGCCGGAAGCGCTGCCTGGAACGGTGTCATCGCGCGCGGGTCTGATTGCTCGCGGCAACGGCCGCTCGTATGGCGATGCCGCGATCGGTGAGCATCTCACTTTGACCTGCGGTGCATTGAACCGGATGAAAAGCTTCGACGAGGTGAACGCGTCGCTGACCGTCGAAGGTGGCGTCATGCTGTCGGACATTCTCAGGTCGTTCATCCCCCGGGGCTATTTCCCCCCGGTAGTCCCAGGAACGAAGTTCGTCACAGTTGGAGGAATGATCGCATCCGATGTGCACGGGAAGAACCATCATCGCGACGGTGGGTTCGGCGAACACGTTCGCGAAATCAAGCTGGTTATCGCCAGCGGTGAGATCATTACCTGCAGCAGAACCCAGAATTCAGAGCTTTTTTTCGCGACACTCGGGGGTATGGGCCTCACGGGCATCATCGCTGAAGCGACCTTTACGCTGAGGCCCATCAGTACCGGCTGGATTGTTCAAAAGACGGTCGCGACAGAAAATCTCGGCGATACGCTGAAAGCCTTGAAGCAAACAGACGACGCGACCTATTCCGTCGCCTGGATTGATTGCCTTTCGCGGGGCGCTTCGCTCGGCCGCTCGCTGATCTTTGTCGGCGAGCACGCCAGCCCGAGCGACATCGCTCAAATGCCAAAAGCAGCGCCATTGCCTCCCTTCAAGGCAGCCCGTTTTTCACTGCCGGTCGACCTGCCTGGTTGGGCGCTCAACAGAAGGAGTGTTTCCGCATTCAACGATCTTTATTATCGGGCGGGTGCCCGCAAAGCAGCCCGAGTCTCTTTGGTCCACTGGGACAGCTACTTCTTCCCGCTTGACGGTCTTCTCGAATGGAACCGCCTGTACGGCAAGCGCGGCTTCCTGCAGCATCAATGCGTGGTGCCTGACGAAAACGCACTTGCGGTTCTGAGCAGTATGCTCGATCGTTTCGCTCTTTCTGGGAAAGCCTCATTCCTGGCCGTGCTGAAAAGGCTGAGGGGTGGCGCAGGCCTTCTGTCATTTCCGGCGCCAGGGTATACCCTTGCACTCGACCTGCCAGTCGCACCCGACGTGTTCCAGCTGTTAGACGAAATTGACAAGCTGGTTGTCGCGGCGGGAGGGCGGCTCTATCTCGCCAAGGATGCAAGGCAATCCCGTCATACATTCGAAGCCGGTTACCCCCAACTGCAGGCGTTCAAAGAGCTGCGACGAACTACGGGAGCCGACCGTCACTTTAGTTCCCAGCTGGGAAAAAGGCTTGGCATATGAAAGCCATCGGCAAGACACTGCTCCTGATTGGCGCGACGTCGGATATTGGTCGTGCGACTGCCTTGGTCTATGCCGAGGCGGGCTGGGACATTCATTTGGTCGGACGCAGGCGTGAGCTTGTCCAACGCGAAGCCGATGACATCGTCACGCGCACCGGCGCCGTCGTCGCCGCCCATGAACTGGATATTCTTGATACCGGCCGCTTCGAAGAGTTCCTGAGCACCGTGTCGCCATTGCCTGACACGGCCATTTGCGTCGTCGGCGAACTCGGCGAGCAGGCCCGCGCCGAAAGGGAACTCGAACACGCCGCCATGGTGATGCGGACAAACTTCGAAGGACCGGCTTTGATGCTCGGCCTCCTGGCTAGCCGCTTTGCCGCGCGCGGGTCCGGCACCATCGTCGGCTTAAGTTCGGTCGCCGGCGACCGCGGGAGAGGATCAAACTATGTGTATGGCGCCGCGAAAGCTGGCCTGACGGCGTTCTTGTCGGGTCTCAGGAACAGACTATCCACAGCCGGGGTACGCGTCCTCACCATTAAACCCGGTTTTGTGCGAACGCGGATGACTGATGGAATGAAGCTTCCACCCATGCTTACGGCCGAGCCTGCAGAGGTCGCTCAAAGGATCTTCGCCGTTGCCGATGGCAGCAAGGGAGGGGACGTCGTCTATGTCAGGCGGATTTGGTATCCGCTCATGGCGATAATCCGAGGCATCCCGGAACCGATCTTCAAGAGGTTGCGGCTGTGATCGAAACCTGGGGAATAGAAGATAGAGATTGCCCTGGCCGCTTCGTCGTCCGCATGTTCCATCTTGTTGATCCGCTTTTTCCGCGCGCCGATGCGGATCAAGGCCTGCCCTCGGGAAGGACGGGGTCGAGATGAGGCGCCGCCTTTTTTCCGCACAAGTTGCGCTCCTGGTGGTCGCGGCAATTTGTGCCGCCATGCTTGCCCTTCCTGGACGGACCATCAACACCGCTTTCATCAACGATGTTTTGATATTCATTGATGGAGCGCATCGTATCGCTGTCGGGCAGGTGCCAAACCGTGATTTTCATACGGCGCTCGGACCGTTGGTCTTCTATATCCCTGCCTTGGGATACCTCTTGTCCGGAAATTTCGGCGCCGCGATACCGATGGGAATGGCGCTCCTGACCGTCGCGTTCATGCCTGCGATGATCCGTATCCTTCTTTCGCGCCTCAGCTCACCCTCAGCCATCGCCTTGGGCATATTCCTGATTCTTATTCTCGCTGTCCCGATCAATCTCGGAAGTCCGGTCCGGCTTCTTTCTTTTGCGATGTTCTACAATCGCATCGGCTGGGTCGCTCTCGGGCTCATCCTGGTGATGTACCTGACGCCGAGATCCGAAGCCGCGCGCAACGACGTTGCAGACAGTCTCGCGACGGCCTTTCTTCTACTTGTCCAATTCTACACGAAGGCGACCTACGGACTCTGCGGCGTGGCCTTTCTGATCTTCCTGTTGTTGGACCGGCAGCAACGTTCCTGGATCCTGGTCAGTCTGCTCCTGACCGCACTGGCAATGATCGTCATCGAGTTCTTCTGGCGCGGCACGCTTCAGCATATAGAGGACCTGCGGGCCGCCGCACGGGTTAGCGGTGATCATGACGTCCGCAGCATACTGAAAAATGTCCGTGAGAATTTGTCGGATCTGGTGGTTTTCACGGTGTTTGCGTTGGTTGCCTTCTGGCACATCCGCAGCCTTCGAGACCTCCTCTACAGTGGCTTCTGCGTGGGTGCAGGATTGGCAATCATCAACCAGAACGCCCACAGCTGGGGTATCATCACTCTCTATTGCGGAGCGGCCGTCCTGGCGGAAAAGGCACGGCGTTTTCAATCTGGCGACCAAAGCGCGCACATGGAGAGGCCTGCTCGTCTTGCAGCTGCACTGCCGCTGCTTCTAGTCTTCTTTCTGTTGCCGCCCATCGTCCACCACGGAGAGGCGATCGTTCTCCACACGGCACTTGCGGCCGAGAATGTTGGCAAGCCCCTTGGCCCTCCGCTTTTTGCGGACGTCCGGGAAATCGACCCGCCCGGTGGCGAGCCTGATTTCATTCAGCGCTACCTCGATAGTATCGAAAGTGGGGGGGCTCTACTTCAGGCCCTGCCGATTCCGCTCGAGCGGGTATTCGTGCTCGATTTCGTCAACCCCTTTTCAGCGGGGCTCGGGATACGTCCTCCCTCAGGTGACACTGCGTGGTTCCACTGGAACCGCAACATCAATGAGAAGGCTTATATCCCACCAGAGGCGCTGTTCGCCGACGTGAAGATCGTGATGGTGCCGAAGACCGGCATCAATAGCCTGCCGTTACAGGAGCTGTATGGCCCATTCATTTCGAAGAATTTCGACACGGTGCAGAAAACGCCGGAATGGACGATCTACCAGCGACCACAGGTCGCGTTGGAAAGCGAGGCGCGGTGACGCAGGCAGTGAGGTCGATGCCGGAGCAGGAAGGCGCATCGCCACGGGGGGCCGCCAATACCTCTGGTGGACCCCCATCGCCTCATTTGCTCTGGTGCTTTCAGCTCTTCTCGCTCTGCCCAACCAGACGATCACCAGCAAATACGTCAACGATCTATTCGTTTTCCTCGACGGTGCGCATCGCATCTGGCGGGACAAGTTCCGAACGTGGATTTCCATACGTCGCTTGGCGCACTCACCTTCTATACTCCCGCTGCCGGCTATGGCCTTTCGGGAAGTATGGGCGGCGCGATGCCAGTGGGAATGGCCATAGTCATCCTCCTGTTCGCAGCCGTTGCCGCGGAGATCCTCGGCAGCCGCATGCACAAGGCGCTCGGCTTGCCCTTGGCAGCTTTTCTGCTTTTGCTCGTCGCGGCTCCTGCCATCCCCGGCCGTCGGTGACTAACTAGGTCGCGCGGCAACTCCCGCGCGCTTTGGTCGTGGCGGACGTCGACCTTCTTGGGCACGCCTGACGGGACACCATCGGCGCCTAAGTGGTGGCGATTGGGCAACACTATCCGCACAGGTGGTTACACAGCGAGATACATGGAAATCTCGCCGCTTGCCCGGACTGCGCCAGCGTCCGCCACCTGTCAGAAGGATGACGAAGGGACCACGCCGATCGTTGGGCCGGGTGGTTTCTGCTCCGGCATCTTGTTCCCTTGCTCGTCGCCGGCGCTCAGCGCCTCGCGCACTTCATCCTCTTCCCAACCCGCCTCGATGGCGGAAGCCACGAGCGTTTCGATTTTCTCGGTCTCCGAGCTGTGCGAAGTCTCATCGAGGTGGCGCCTGGCGGTCTCGAGACACTGACGGAGGTTTGAAGCGCGGCTGGCGTCGTTGCGGTCGTAGCTTGGCGATGCGACGTAGGTCATTTGGAAGCTCCCTGCTGATCGGAAGGAACCCCTGAAGAGAGAGCAGGTTCCACCGCGTGTCTCGGGAAAGCGAGACAAGGTGCAATCCCCAGAGTGACGGCACTTAACGTGATCGCGGCCGTTGCGATTGGCGCGATTCCGGGACGGTCATCTGTGGCGATAGGTGGAAAGATGCCGGCGAGAAGTTTTTGCTGCAACTTTGAAACGGCAAATAGCTTGCCGTGCTTGCGGAACAGATTGCGCTTGTCCCGACCGGCCTCGGTATGTTCTAGGGGTGTTTCAGGACTTGCACTGGAAGCCACCGGCGAGCATGAAAGCTGAAATGAACGCAATCGCAGTACGGCTGGAAAATGTTACCCGTCGCTTTGGCATCACTGCAGCCGTGCAGGATCTTTCTCTTCATATTCGGCGCGGAGATGCGGTTTCGCTCGTGGGCCATTCCGGCTGCGGCAAGTCTACGCTCCTGCGCATGATTGCCGGTGTCGAGATACCGGAATCCGGCCGCATCCTCCTCGAAGGCCGCGAGGTTGCCAGTTCGACCACTTTCGTCGAACCGGAGGCGCGTGGCGTCGGATTCGTCTTCCAGGACTATGCTCTCTTCCCGCACCTGACTGTACGAGACAATATCCTCTTTGGTCTCAAGCGACATTCGAAGGGCGAAGCAACCGCGCGAGCAGAGGAGATGATCAACAAGGTCGGAATCGAACATCTAACGCATCGCTATCCGAACACTCTTTCCGGCGGTGAACAGCAGCGTGTCGCACTAGCTCGCGCCTTGGCGCCCCGGCCGAGTGTCGTCCTGATGGACGAACCTTTTTCCAATCTGGATCAGGGCCTGCGTGGAAAGGTGCGCAGCGACACCTTGAGCCTCTTGAGGGCACTCGGCACGACCGTGATCATCGTGACGCATGATCCCCAGGAAGCACTTTCCGTCGGTGATCAGGTGGTTCTGATGCGGGCAGGCGAAATCGTCCAGTCCGGTTCCGCCTATGATCTGCACGACCGTCCAACGAATCCTTATGCGGCAGAGTTCTTTTGCCCGTCCAGCAAAGTTCCCGGCGTTTACCGTGGCGGATGGATCGAAACCGCGATCGGCAACTTCGCCTATGGGCTTGATCGTCCGCCCGCAAGCTCCGTGACCGTCTATATCCGCCCGCACGCGATTGCGCTGTCCCCCGGCTCGGGAATTGCAGCCCGCATCGAGGACCGTGTTTTGCATGGCGAATTCGAGCAGATAACGTTGAGGATTGAAGGCCTCGATGTGCCGCTTAAGGCCAGAGCTTTGGAGCGGCTTCCGTCCGACGCCGAGAATATTCGGATATCAATCCTCCCCGAGCGGCTGCTGGCTTTTTGACAGCTGACCTGCCGAGCGGAGTCTGCTGACCACTCATCAAGTTTCCGTGATATTCGGCAACAAACTTCGGGGAAAACTTGACTTTCAGCGTCATGAACTGCTCAAGGGATGCGCATTCATTCGGAGGGACATAATGAATTCGCGCTCTATCCTCGTATCCATGCTGCTTGCTGCTTCGGCGCTGATGTCGCCTTGCATCGCAGCGGCCGCAGAAATCAACCTCTACACGACGAGAGAACCGGCTCTGATCGCACCTCTTCTGGAGGCTTTCACCAAATCGACCGGGACGAAGGTCAATACGGTTTTCCTGAAGGATGGCCTGGCAGAGCGTGTCGCCTCCGAGGGCGCCAGCTCGCCGGCTGACATCCTGATGGCCGTCGATGCCGGCAACCTTGTCGATCTGGTCGACAAAGGCGTAACGCAACCGGTCGAATCGTCTGTTCTGAACTCGGCAATCCCGGAACAGCTGCGTGATGCCAAGGGCAACTGGTTCGCACTGTCGATGCGCGCGCGCGTGCTCTACGCGGCCAAGGACATTGAGATGAGCACATTCAACTACGAGGAGCTTGCCGATCCCAAGTGGAAGGGCAAGATTTGCATACGCTCAGGTCAGCACCCCTATAATACGGCACTGTTTGCGGACTACGTCGCTCATTACGGCGCGGAAGAAACCGAGAAATGGCTGACAGCTGTCAAGGCCAATCTCGCCCGTAAGGCAGCCGGCGGCGATCGCGATTCGGCCAAGGATATCCTCGGCGGCATTTGTGATATCGGTATCGCCAACTCCTATTATGTCGGCCTAATGCGGTCCGGCAAGGGTGGTGAAGAGCAGGTCAAATGGGGCGACGCCATCAAGGTCATCCTGCCGACCTTCGAGAACGGCGGGACGCAGGTGAATATCAGCGGCGCGGCAATCGCCAAGCACTCACCGAACAAGGCTGAAGCCGTCAAACTTCTCGAATATCTCGTCTCTGACGAAGCGCAGAAGATCTATGCTGAGGCCAATTACGAATATCCCGTGAAGGCAGGCGTCGCGGCCGATCCGATCATCGCCTCCTTTGGCGAACTAAAGATCGACAGCAAGCCCTTGTCCGAGATCGTCAGCCATCGCAAGCAGGCGAGTGAACTCGTGGACAAGGTCGGCTTCGACAACTAAGGACAGTGAAGGCGCCGCTGACTGGCGCCTTCCCCCCGAGAACGGACCAAGTGATGTTTCCGAGCCCGGCGCCCGCCCGCTCTGCAAAGCGCCCCGGCAGCGCATGGCTGACGATTGCCGCCACTATCGCTCTCATTGCCATGCTGCCGATCGGGGGATTGCTCATCGAAGCCTCGAAGGGTTCGGCGGGTCTTTGGGGACATCTTTTCTCGACCATCCTTCCCGTCGCGCTTCTCGACACCGTCATTCTCCTTGTGGGGGTCGGCGTCATCACTGCAGTTGTTGGCACGACGACGGCATGGCTGGTGACCGCCTATGATTTTCCCGGCAGGCATGCTCTGGAGTGGATGCTGCTTCTGCCGCTTGCCGTTCCGACCTACATCGTCGCCTATGCCTATCTGGATATAATGCATCCGATCGGTCCGGTGCAGGATGCCGTGCGCTGGTTGCTAGGCTACGAGACCCCGCGCCAGTTTCGCCTTCCGGACGTCCGTTCCATGACTGGCTGCATCCTGCTTCTCGGGATCGTGCTCTACCCCTATGTCTACATCCCCACGCGCGCGATGTTCCTCACGCAATCCGGCAATCTCGTCGATGCTGCACGTACGCTCGGTACATCTCGCCGCGCGGTCTTCTGGCGGGTCGCTCTGCCGCTCGCGCGCCCCGCTGTTGCCGTGGGTATCAGCCTTGCACTCATGGAAACGTTGAACGATATAGGCGCCGCCGAATTCCTCGGTGTCCGGACGATCACCGTTTCCATCTACACCACCTGGGTCACCCGCTCCGATTTATCGGGAGCGTCGCAGATCGCCCTTGCCCTTCTTCTCATCGTCGTCGCAATTGTTGCGGTTGAGCGATGGGCGCGACGCAAGCAGGGCTACTCGATCGATGTGCGCCGGATGCGAAGTTTCCAACCGCGGCGGGTATCCTTGGGAAAAGGCGTACTGCTGTTTCTCGGCGGTCTTCTGCCTGTCATCCTGGGCTTTGGCGCGCCCGCGCTCTATCTGTTGATCGAAGCGGCAAAACGCTATCGGTTCGCCGGCATATCCCCACGGATCATCGATGAGGCCGTGAATACGATCGCTATCGCCACCCTGGCGACAATCACGACCGTCATCCTTGGCCTTCTCGCCGTCTACGCGACCCGCCTGCGGCCGGGCCAACCGTCCTCCTGGCTCCTGCGCTGTTCCACGATTGGCTATGCGGCTCCCGGCACCGTGGTCGCCATTGGCGTGCTGATCATCCTTGGCGGGTTCGATCAGTTTATCGACCGCACCGCGCTTTCCTTGTTTGATGTGTCCACTGGTCTGCTCCTGATGGGATCGGGTGCTGCCGTCATATATGCGCTCATCGTGCGCTTTCTGGCGATCTCCGCCGGCGGCATAGAAGCCGGTCTATCGCGCATTTCCCTGTCGCTTGATCATGCGTCACGTTCGCTGGGGCAGTCCACCGCAGGCACCCTGCGCTACGTGCATTTGCCGCTTTCGAAGGCGGCAATCTCAGCTGCCGCGCTACTGGTCTTCGTCGATTGTGTAAAGGAGCTGCCGGCGACGCTCCTCCTGCGGCCACTCAATGTCGAGACATTCGCAACTCATCTTTATGGAGAGGCTGCCAGAGGCACTTACGAGGAAGCCTCGATTGCAGCGCTCGCCATCGTGCTGATCGGCATCCTGCCCGCTATTTTGCTATCGCGGATCGGACGTATCCGCTAGCCGGCATGCCGATGGGTATGCCGGCTCTGCGACCTCCACTAAACAACGCAAAGCCACAAACCGGTCGCCGTGGGCAATATCGTGGCCAAATGGCTGCTTGACCTCTGAATGCAGCCACGAGCATCGGTGTGGGTGATGCCTTTGTGTCGTTTGAGGACGTCGAGCGCTAGCCTATTGTCCGCCCAGTTTCCAGCTGTCCCCAGACGGGCAGGCTACGCCGTTGAAGCGCGTCACGCCGTCGAGAGATTGCCGACTGGTAACAAAACCACGACATCCGTCCGGCCCATCGTTACTGGCATCGATCTGCTCGATAACACCCGCGCTACCCGTCGATGGGTTGGCCCAAGCAAGCGCCGTTGCACCGACAGCACCGCGACCTACAGTATCTGCGATCACCGCTTGATCGGTCAAAGGCGTCTGGTGCTGGATTGCTGACTGGGCGAGGGGCGTCTCAAGCGGGTCGATATGTGAGCATGCCGCCAAAGCCGCGACGCTCATTGCCGAGGTAAAGTGCTTCAGATTCATCGGTCGGATAAAGCGTTTTGCTAGTTATGTTTCAAGTTACTCATGGTTCACAATGTTGCGAGGTTTGAAGAAAACGCGGTCGCTTGGAGACGCCGCGAACGTGTTCTTGAAAGGGTGGTCAAGCGACTACAATGAGCACGGCCGGACAATGATCTCTATGCGTTTCAACCGTTAGGACGATGACCAATGACCCAGGTCTCCGTTGCTCGCCCAGGCGGCACCCAGTAGTCTCGCCGTCTCACCGACAGGTTCTTAGTGAAACGCAGCGATTCGATGGCCATTCTGTTCAAAACAACAATCAGCGAAAACTCGGCTTTCGAGATGATCGAACGGTCACTGTCAGGCGCTTACCAATATGACGGTTACCTCAATGTCGTTAGCGATGCGGGCGAGACGGCATTGTCTTGGAGTCCGGCAATGCATGCCGAAGAGTTCAAGGCAGAGGTCAGCCAAATCCTGCGGCAGACTTGGGATGCTGCCCGCTTCTGGGTCATCTATGAGCGCCGCGAAGACCGGGGGGATGCAGAAGGGACTGAGATCCGTAACGCGGCTTTCCGCCTGACGCGCGGGTACAGCGGCGTTATCGTTGTCACACTCAGCCTCCTTGGGAAGCGCGACAGCGCCAATGACCTGGAGCTCGTCTTCGTCTGCTTCGAGCAGGATTTTCACAGGAGGAATTTTCGCGTGCGCTATGAGGGTAAGCCGATACCAAACCGGGATTGATGTCGCTCAAAGACGTGTTGCTCACGCACGCGACCCGTTCTACCTGCTGGGACTACTAGGATAGGATAGGGACGGGAGTCTCTGATGGATTGACGGGCCGCCCGGCGTTAGACAAAACGCGTCAGCAGGAGTTTATCGATGCGTGTTGCCGCCATCCTCTTTATAGCAGTGTGCCTATTTCTGGCCGGGGCGACCGCTTCGCGCGCATATGTGAGCAACTCGAACCTTTGGCTGCTCGCCACTGCCCTTATCCTCTACACATTAGGCAATCTTTCGATGATCGCTCACATGCGGACGAGCGGGCTTTCCCTTGCTATTTCGTTGTCGTCGGTCGCGCAGCTCATCGCCATCAACGCGATCGCCGTTTTGGTTTTCGATGAGCGGCTCGGCTGGCATCAGGCGGTTGGCGTAGTCCTCGGGATAGCATCGGTTACGCTCATGGTGATCGGGTGAACCGCTCTCAATTGCGTTTCCTTGACTACGGCGGATGGCAGTCGTGGGGTGGACTCTTCTGGACGAGCAACGGCGTGCGGCGATGTGGCAGCGGTATTGGACAAGAGGCTCGGCCGAAATCAGGCTTGGGTGCCAAGGCGACATGAATATGTACGATTCAATACTTCTTTTCCTTGCTGGCTTGTTGGCAGGCAGCATGAATGCGTTGGCGGGCGGCGGGTCGTTCGTATCCCTGCCTGCGCTGATATCTGTCGGAGTGCCGTCGGTAGCCGCAAACGCGACAAGCACCTTAGCCTTGTTTCCCGGCGGCATGGCCAGCTCGTGGGTCTACCGTGACGGGGTTAGGAGTGTGTGCGGCGTCAATGTCGTGCCCATTGCCATCGTGACGGTAATGGGTGGTGTGGCTGGAAGCATTCTATTGCTGCTGACCCCATCCAGGATCTTCGATGGTCTCCTGCCATGGCTTTTGCTGGTCGCGACATTGATGCTGGCGGCAGGTCCGAGGGTCAGCGCGGTATTCCGGACGCAGGCACGTCCGAGTGTTCTGACCTTCGCAACGGTTCAATTCTTTCTCGGTCTTTATGGCGGCTATTTTGGCGGCGCGGTGGGTCTTATGATGCTTGCGGCATGGAGCGCGCTCGGGGGCGGGGCCATTAAGAGCCTGAATCCGACAAGAATGGTGATGGTTACTGCCGCAAACGCGGTCGCCGTCATCGTCTTCGTACTTGCCGGGGCAATCGTCTGGCAGGAATGCATTGCCATGACGATTGGAGCCGTTATCGGCGGGTGGATCGGAGCGCATGTCGGACGAAGGCTGCCATCATCGGTTGTTCGGGTGCTAACCCTCGCGGTCGCCTTATTAACGACCGCGGTGTTCTTTTCGCGAGCTTACCTTTGAGCGGAGGTCCGGCCCCACAGAGGCACGCTTTAACCCCGGAAAATCCAGCTCTGGCTGGCCCAAGAACCCGGAGCACTTCAGTCGCCCGACAGTCGGCGTGGCCTATCGAAAAGATCGCCGCCATGCACCGCGTGCGCCGCGGCAGCGACACGATCTCATACGACATTATCCGAAGTCCCCAACCCTGCCTACGCTGAAAACAACCTCGGGCTCGCCTTCCTCGCCGACAACAGGGTCATTCTGCCGCCGCCATACCACGACCCCAGCGTGTTTAGTTATCAGTATCTCGGCCCCCTCGATCTCGGCCTCCTCGTTCGCCGCCACCCTTGGCTCGAACGCTCGGATGGCCTGATCTCGGTCATCAAGGTCAAATGCGACGATGTAGACAGTGGTGAACGTGCCGGGCATGCAGGTCTCCCTTCCGTTGCGAAACGGAACGTCGACCGCTGATGTTCCAAGCTGTTCGAGCAGTCGAGACGAGTTGGGCTAGGAGCGCCAATGCTGGCGATCAACGGCGCGTTCAGCGGGAAGGTCTTACGCCGAATATCCCGAAAATCACTCCGAATTCTCCGGAATGGACGTGGCCGTCTTGACGTTTTCCTATGTATGCGAAATGCTAAGATGTCAGACCAATTCTTTAAGTCGGCTGCCTGATAAGAAAATGGGGAACCATGAAGGCAAATCGCAGCGACAGGCCGGTGATCCGGCCGCTTCCGGTCATGGACCGCGCGCGTCAGGTGACCGATGCGCTGGCGGATTATGTCGAGGAAGCCAGATTGAAGGCGGGCGACCGTTTGCCGGCTGAGCGCGAGCTGATGACCGCTCTTGCCGTCGGCCGCTCGACCATTCGCGAGGCGATCCGGCATTTCCAGGCGCTCGGTGTCATTGAGACGCGCAAGGGAAGCGGCACTTATCTGCTGAAGCCCGTGTCAAGGGCGACGATCCACATGCCGCTATCGTTCGATACCGCACACCTTCGCGACGTGCTGCTGCAAACGCTGGAGGTACGCCGTGGAATTGAATGCGAGGCGGGCATGGTGGCGGCGCGACGGCGCACGAGCACGGACCTCGTCATCATCGAGGAAAAGCTGAACGCCATGGAGCGGGTGCACCTGGAGAAGGGCACTTCCGGGCCGGAGGATCTGGCCTTCCATCTCGCCGTTTACGACGCCGCCCACAATCCGCTGTTTCGACAGCTTCTCGAGCAGATGCGCGAGACATTCGAGCGCTTCTGGGCGCATCCCTTCGACCGGCAGGATTTCGCGCGCCGGTCTTTTCCCTTTCACCGCACCCTTTTCAACGCGATCGCTGCCGGGGATCCCGAGGCGGCGCGCACAGAAACATTGAAAATTCTCGCCATCGTCGAGGAAGACATCAAGGAAATGTCCAAATGAGCAACGGCGCAGAACCGTTCGATCTTGCTTCCCTCATCACCGCGCATGACGAAGGCAACTTCGCCGACGCCGTCGTGCCGCCGATTTTTCAGACCTCGCTTTTCACCTTTTCCGATTACGACGACATGATCGCCTCCTATCGCGGCGAGAAGGTGCGGCCGATCTACACGCGCGGGCTGAACCCGACGGTGCGCGCCTTCGAGGAAATGCTCGCCAAGCTCGAAGGTGCCGAGGATGCGCTGGGTTTTGCCAGCGGCATGGCGGCGATCTCGTCGGCAGTCTTAAGCTTCGTTGAGCCGGGCGACCGCATCGTCGCGGTCAAGCACGTCTATCCCGACGCCTTCCGCCTGTTCGGCACCATCCTGAAGCGGATGAAGATCGAGGTGACCTATGTCGACGGGCGCGACAACGAGGCGGTCGCCAAGGCGCTGCCCGGCGCCAAGCTCTTCTACATGGAAAGCCCGACGAGCTGGGTGATGGAGGCACATGATGTCGCCGCACTCGCCGCACTCGCCAGACAACATGGCGCCGTCTCGATGATCGACAACAGCTGGGCGAGCCCTTTCTTCCAGCGGCCTCTGACACTCGGCGTCGATCTCGTCATCCATTCGGCCTCGAAATATCTCGGCGGCCACAGCGATGTGGTGGCGGGCATCATCGCCGGCTCGAAGGCGATGATCGCTCGCGTCAAGGCCGAGGCCTATCCCTATCTTGGCGGCAAGCTTTCGCCGTTCGACGCCTGGCTGCTGATCCGCGGGTTGCGCACGCTGCCGCTCCGCATGCGAGCCCACGAGGCATCGGCGCTTGAAATCGCCAGGCGCCTGCAGAAGCTCGACGTGGTGGAGACGGTCTGCCATCCGGGGCTCGCCAACCGTCTGCCCACTGGCCTCAACGGCACCTCGGGCCTGTTTTCCTTCATATTCCGCGAAGGCGTCGATATCCGCACCTTCGCCGATCACCTCAAGCTCTTCAAACTGGGTGTAAGCTGGGGTGGACATGAAAGCCTGATCGTACCGGGCGAGGTGGTGCTTCAGCAGAAGGCACAGCCAAATTCCGCACATGCCTTCGGCATCCATGCGCGATCCGTACGTCTCCATGTCGGCCTCGAAGGAACCGAGGCTTTGTGGAGAGATATCGAGGAGGCGCTCGCCGCCGCCTCACAATCCTGAAACCCGAGAGAGACCTAACAAGGGGGAACTGAGCCATGAAAAAACTAATAATCTCGACGCTCTTTGCTTCGATGATGGCGGGTACGGCCTTTGCCGATACGACGCTCAAACTTGTCGAAGTCATCACCAGCCCGGAGCGCACCGAAACGCTGAAATCGATCGTCGGCAAATTCGAAGCCGCCAATCCCGGCACCAAGGTCGACATCATCTCGCTGCCCTGGAATGAAGCGTTCCAGAAGTTTGCGACCATGGTGTCTGCCGGCGACGTGCCCGATGTGATGGAGATGCCCGATACCTGGCTGTCGCTCTATGCCAATAACGGCATGCTCGAGAGCCTGGAGCCCTACCTCGAAAAGTGGGAGCACACCAAGGAACTGACGCCGCGCGCGCTCGAACTCGGCCGCGACGTCAAGAACACCGCCTATATGCTGCCCTACGGCTTCTACCTCAGGGCGATGTTCTACAACAAGAAGCTGCTTGCCGAAGCCGGCGTCGCCGCGCCGCCGAAGACGATGGAAGAATTTACTGCCGCTTCGGAAAAGGTTTCCAAACTGCCCGGCAAATACGGCTACTGCATGCGCGGCGGACCGGGCGGCCTCAACGGCTGGATGATCTTCGCCGCCTCGATGGCCGGCTCGAACAAGTATTTCAACGACGACGGGACCTCGACGATGAACAGCCCGGGCTGGGCCAAGGGCATCGAATGGATGGTCGATCTCTACAAGAAAGGCTATGCGCCGAAGGACAGCGTCAACTGGGGCTTCAACGAAGTCGTCGCCGGCTTCTATTCCGGCACCTGCGCCTTCCTCGACCAGGATCCGGACGCGCTGATCGCCATCGCCGAGCGTATGAAGAAGGAGGATTTCGGTGTCGCACCGCTGCCGAAGGGTCCGGACGGCAAGTCCTTCCCGACGATCGGTTACGGCGGCTGGTCGATGTTCACGACCAGCGGCAACAAGGATCTTTCCTGGAAGCTGATAGCCACCCTCGAAGGGCCGGAAGGTAATCTTGAGTGGAACAAGCGCATCGGCGCTCTGCCGGCCTATACGGCGGCCGAGAAGGATCCCTTCTACGCCGGTGACCAGTTCAAGGGCTGGTTCGAGGAATTGGCGGATCCGAACACGGTACCAACAGTCATGCCGACCTACCTCGAGGAATTCGCCTTCTTCAAGGATTCGCTGGCGATCAAGACCTCGCAGCAAGCATTGCTCGGCGATATCTCGGCGAAGGATTTGGCCGACCAATGGGCCGAATATCTCACCAAGGCGCAGCAGAAGTTCCTCGCCAAGAAATAAGCGACGGATCGACGGCGGCGGCCTCAACACAGGCCGCCGCCGCTTTTTTGATGACACAGACGGCGCATAAACGCCGCGAACGGGAACTCTTGGCTGATGACCATTTCCGCCGATACGCTCGACATGCGTCGCGACCGCAGGCCGTGGCTGCGTCGCGTTGCCGATGCTTCGGAGCCCTATCTCTACAGCGCGCCGTCGCTGATCTTGATTATTGCGGTGATGCTGGTGCCGTTGACCGTCGGCATCTCCTACGCTTTCCGCGATATCCAGCTGCTCAATCCGTTTTCCGGCGGCTTCATCGGGCTCGATCATTTCCGCGAGCTTGCAGGCGATGCCGCCTTCTACGGCGCGCTTCGGAACACGCTGTGGTGGACCGGCGCCTCCGTCGTCCTGCAGTTCGTCTTCGGGCTGATCCTGGCGCTGCTGCTCGACAAGCCGTTCAAAGGCAGGGCAATCGCGCAGGCGCTGGTCTTCCTGCCGTGGGCCGTGCCGTCTTTTCTCGCCGGCCTCAACTGGGCCTGGCTGTTCAATCCCGTCATCGGACCGATCCCGCACTGGCTCTTCGCCCTCGGGCTGATGGATGAGCCGGGCAATATCCTCTCCGATCCCAACTATGCGATGTGGGGGCCGATCGTCGCCAATGTCTGGTGGGGCATTCCCTTCTTCGCCATCACGCTGCTTGCGGCGCTGCAGGCGATCCCGCGTGATCTCTATGAGGCGGCATCGATCGACGGCGCCGGCTGGTTCCAGCGCTTCCGCTCGATCACCCTGCCGTTTCTGGCGCCAACGATTGCCATTACCGTGCTGCTACGCACCGTGTGGATTTCCAACTTCGCCGATCTGATTGTCGTCATGACCAGTGGCGGGCCGGCGGACCGGACGCAGATTGTCGCCAGCTACATCTTCACGACGGCCTTCCGGCGGCTCGATTTCGGTTATGCCTCGGCGATCGCGCTGGTGCTGCTCGTGCTGCTGCTTGCCTATTCGATGCTGATCATCCTGCTCCGGCAGACGCTGCTGAACAAGGATTGAGATCATGAGACGATCCGTCATTCCGACCATCGCACACCGCCTGGCGATCCTCTGCTACATCGCCTTTTCGCTCTTTCCACTGTTCTGGCTGCTCAAGGTCTCGGTAACGCCGAACGACCTGCTCTATAGCGAGGGCGTTCGCATGTGGCCGTCGCGCACGACATGGGATCACTATGCCTTCGTGCTGCGCCACAGCGCCTTTCCGACCTTTTTCAAGAACAGCCTGATCGTCTCGGCCTCGACGGCCGTCACCGTGACCATCTGCGCTTCGCTGTCCGGCTACGCATTGTCGCGCTTCAATTTCCGGGCAAAATACTGGATCGTCGCCCTGATGCTGCTGACCCAAATGTTTCCGCTGGTGATGCTGGTGGCGCCGATCTTCAAGATTCTGTCGCCGCTGCATCTGACCAACAGTCTGACCGGGCTCGTCATCGTCTACACCGCCTTCAACGTGCCTTTCGCCACCTTCCTGATGCAGTCCTTCTTCGACGGCATTCCGAGGGATCTCGAAGAGGCGGCGAAGATCGACGGGGCGACGCAGTTCACGGCGTTTCGCCAGATCATCCTGCCGCTGACGCTGCCGGGGATCGCCGCCACACTCGGTTTCGTCTTCACTGCCGCCTGGAGCGAGCTGCTCTTCGCGCTGATGCTGATCAACGGCAATGACGCGGCGACCTTCCCGGTCGGACTTCTCACCTTCGTTTCGAAATTCTCGGTGGATTTCGGGCAGATGATGGCAGCGGGCGTCATGGCGCTCATTCCGGCCGGCCTCTTCTTCCTCCTCATCCAGCGCTATCTCGTCCAGGGCCTGACGGCCGGCGCGGTCAAGGGTTAAACAAATGGCATCGATCGATATCCGGAATATCCACAAAGCCTATGGCCATGTGCAGGTGCTGCATGGCGTCAACCTGGAAATCCAGGACGGCGAATTCGTCGTGCTTGTCGGTCCGTCCGGCTGCGGCAAGTCCACGCTGCTGCGGATGATCGCCGGGCTGGAGGAGGTCACCGGGGGTGAGATCCGCATCGCCGGCAATAGGGTCAACGAGCTGCATCCGAGGGATCGCGACATCGCCATGGTGTTCCAGTCCTACGCGCTCTATCCGCATATGAATGTCGCCGGCAATATGAGCTACAGCCTCAGGCTGCGGAAGGTGGCGAAGGAGAAGATTGCAGGCGCGGTGGCCGCGGCTGCCGCCAAGCTTGGCCTCGATCCGCTGCTCGAACGCAGGCCGAAGGCGCTTTCCGGCGGCCAGCGCCAGCGCGTCGCCATGGGCCGCGCCATCGTGCGCCAGCCAAAAGCCTTCCTGTTCGACGAACCGCTGTCGAACCTCGATGCGCGCCTGCGCGAACAGATGCGCGCCGAAATCAAGAAACTGCATGGCGACCTGAAGGCGACCTCGATCTACGTGACCCACGACCAGATCGAGGCAATGACGCTGGCGGACCGGATCGTCGCCATGCATGGTGGGGTGGTCCAGCAGGTTGGCAGTCCCCTGGAACTCTACGACCGCCCCGCCAATCTTTTTGTTGCTGGCTTCATCGGCTCGCCGGGGATGAATTTCCTCGAGGCCACCTATGATGCCGGCGGCGTGAAGCTGAAGGAAGGCACGATCGTGCCGCTTGCAAAGCCTCTGCCGCTTTCAGATGGCGCAAAGGTGACGCTCGGCATCCGGCCGGAGCATGTGCTGATGAGCGACGGTGGGGCGGGGCTTGCCGCGGATGTGGAACTCGTCGAGCCCACGGGTTTCGGCATCATCTTGCATCTTGCCCTGCATGGTCTGCCGTTCAAGATCTTCACGCTGAACCGCGACGCGCTGAAGGCGGGGCCGAAGGTCAATGTGGCCTTCCCCGCCCAATATCTGCACGTGTTCGATGTCGAGGGAAAACGCGTCGATTGAGCCGCTGGGCTGGTGGCTCGCTGCTATCGGTTTTGGCATAGTGTCTCCGGCAGGGGCGGGGAGGCAGAACATGCTTGTTGCGCAGATATCCGATATCCATGCGAGGCCGGACCTTTCGTCGCTGCGGACGCTGGAGCGAGCGATAGCGTGGCTGAAGACGTTCCGCCCGGATGTGCTTGTTGTCACCGGAGATCTGGTAGATGACGGATGGCGGCACGGCTATCGCCTTGTCGCCGAAAACTTGCGGTCGCTGGACTGCCCTGTCCACCTGTTGCCGGGCAACGGTGACGATCTGCAATTGATGCGTTCCGAACTGGCCGCCGTCGGCACGTGGATCAATGCGACGGGACCGATGCATTTCCGGACAGCCGTCGGTGGGCTGATCCTCTTCGGTGTCGATGTGACCGTCGCCGGTCAGAGCTACGGCGACGTCCTGCCGCATCTGCCGTGGCTGATGAGCGCGCTTCCGGACGTGACGACGCCCTCGCTTCTCTTCATGCATCAGCCGCCATTGAGGATCGGCATCGAGGTGCTGGACCGGGTCGGATGCAGAAACGGCAGTGCGCTTCTCAGCACCCTGGAGGCGGTGAACAGGCCGCCGCTGGCGATTCTTTGCGGCCATGTTCACCGACCCGCATTTGGCCGGCTGGGATTGATCTCTGTCCAGACCTGCGGCTCCCTTTGCCCGCCCAATCCGCTTCTGCTGGAAGGCCGTGGCGATCTTCCGGTGATCGACGCTCCGTCCTTCCTCGTGCATGAGGTCAGCGACGGAGGGCTTGTTTCTCATGTGGTATCGGTTCTGGCATCCGATGGCAGCGCATGAAATGGATTGACTGGGGAAACCCTCACGTGCGGCGGGTGGAAAAATCTTTTGCCCCATCGCCCAGGAGGGCTATATCGTCCGTGTGATCTTGCTGGACTGGATGCCATGACCGACACTGTTCTCGACCGCTTTCTCCGTTATGTCGTTATCGACACGCAATCCGACCCTGCCTCGTCGACGCAGCCGACCACGGCCAAGCAGAAGGATCTCGGCCGGGTTCTGGTCGATGAACTGCTGAAGATCGGTCTTGCGGACGCACATCTCGATGAGCACGGCTATGTCTATGCGACCATTCCGGCCAATAGCGACAAGACGGTACCGGTCATCTGTTTCTGCTCGCACATGGATACGGCACCCGATTTCAGCGGCACCGATGTCAAGCCGCAAATCATCGGGAATTATGCCGGCGGGGATATTAGGCTTGCCGGCGATCCGAGCCGGGTGATCCGCGTCAGCGAGCACCCTGAGCTGAAAAACCAGATCGGCAACGACATTATCACGACCGATGGAACGACATTGCTCGGCGCCGACGACAAGGCGGGACTGGCGGAGATCATGACCGCCGCCCAGTTCCTCGTCGACAATCCCGAGATCAGGCATGGGACGATCAAGATCCTATTCACGCCGGACGAGGAGGTCGGGCGCGGCGTCAACAAGGTGGATCTAGCGAAACTCGGAGCCGACTTCGCCTATACGATGGACGGCGAGACGGCCGGCCATATCGAGGATGAGACCTTCTCGGCCGACGGCGTCGAGATCAGCATATCAGGTGTGGCGATCCATCCCGGTTTTGCCAAGGACCGCATGGAAAACGCCATCAAGATCGCCGGCGCCATCATCGACCGGCTGCCGAGGGATCTTGCGCCGGAGACCACTGAAGGCAGGCAGGGTTTCATCCATCCCACCGGCGTGACCGGCTCGATGGAGAAGGCGTCGCTGAGCCTCATCATCCGTGACTTCACCGACAAGGGGCTGACGGAAAAGGAAACGACGCTCGAAGCTATCGTCAAGGACGTGATGGCTGGCTATCCCGGCTCGACCTATCGCTTCGAGGTGAAGGAGCAGTATCGCAACATGAAGGTGGTGCTCGATCGTCACCCCGAGATCGTCGAGAACGCCATCGAGGCGGTGCGCCGGGCCGGCATGACGCCGGTGCGCGGCAGCATCCGCGGCGGCACGGATGGCTCGCGTCTTTCCTTCAAGGGATTGCCGTGCCCGAATATTTTCGCCGGCGGCCATGCATTCCACTCGCCGCTCGAATGGGTCAGCCGCCAGGATATGGAAAAGGCCGTCAAAACGATCGTGGAATTGGTGAGGGTCTGGGAAGAGCGCGCCTAAAGCAATTCCAGCAAAAGTGCGCAGCGGTTTTACGTCCGGAATTGCGCAGAAACAAAAACGCGCTTGCATCTAACTCATATACCGGAAGCGGCGGTTGGTTTAACCGCCGTTCGCCGGAAGGCTTTCACGCAGCATCACGCTGTCATAGGCGGGGCGGGGAATAGGGATCGCAATGGGCATTCCCGGCTCGGGCTCGACCGATGTTACCGGCGATGTTTCCGGCGCGGTCACCGGCGCTGTGATCCGCATCTGCGCCGTGCTCGCGGTGGCCATGGGGTCCGGAGCCGGCAGAGGAACGGGAACCGCCGAGGGTATCAGCGCTTCGAATTGCGGCGGCAGCATGCTCTCGCCGGGCACATAGTTCATCGCCACCTCGTAGGAGGGCAGCGGTGGCGGTGTTTGAAGCATGCCGTTGGAGTCGCGCTTCTCGTAGAAGGCGTTGCCGCCGGCGACCGTCACGTAGTGCATGTTGTCGTAGGGGAATTTCAGCCCATTGGTGTGGAAGAACATCGCATCCTTCACAGCGGGATGGCGGGCGCCCTTGACGAGGATCGCATCGGCCGCGCTCGCAAGCTCGGTTTTCGCCTGCGGCTTGACTTCGCGCGTCATCACGCCGGGCGCGAACTGCCTTTTCTGAGCCACGACGCCGCAGATGGAAGGGGGATAGGCGCCGGAAGTGAGCCTGTTCATGACAACGGTCCCGACAGCCATGTAGCCATCCTCGTCCGAATGCTGCGATTCGAAATACATCGCGCGCTGCAGGCAGTCGCGATCCTTGGCCGTATAATTGAACGTGACTTTTGCCGGTTGACCCTGCTTCGTCTTGGTGTTCGCCGCCGTTGCCGCCGGTTTCGATGTCGTCGTGCAGCTTGCAGCTGCCAGTCCTACGAACAAAATCCCGATCAGGGATTTTCCAAAGGAAATCTCCGCCCTCAACGCCAGGTGCCTCCTATGGGATTAGTTCAGCCCTTTTTGATTAAGTGAAAACGTTTTACTCGTCATATGACTGAAATACAAACAACCTTAGATAACAAAAAGCCTAAGGGACTCTCGCCGAAAACGATTCCGGCGACGAGGCACTGCACTGGAATCGAGCAAACGAAAAAATCATGCAGCATTTCAAAGCGTTAGAGCCCCTTTGCGGCTCTCGATAAGACGCGCGGCGCAGTCGACCGCCGCCCATGTCCATCAACTGCGGAACAGTTTCCAGCGGGTCGGCTTGAAAGCCACCCGGTTGCGGTCGAGCCTGTCGGCCTCGCTCGGCGGCAATTCGATCTCGATATGCGGTCGATCGTTGCCGATATTGAGTTCGATATGGCGGGTGCCGGCCACGCGGCGGCTGGAAACCGGCTGGCCGGCGATACAGTTTTCAGCTGATTCGCAGAGCCTGACGTCATGCGGGCGGAAGTAGAGCTGCGCCGTGCCATCCGGCTCGCCTTCGGCATTGAGGCCGAGCGAGCGGCCTTCGAAGCGAATGTCGCTGTCTGATATCTCGACCTCAAGGCAGTTCGACTGGCCGATGAAGCCGAAGACGAAGGGAGAATTCGGATTGTCGTAGACCTGGTCCGGCGTGCCTACCTGTTCGATCGCGCCCTGACTCATGACGACGACGCGGTCGGCAAGCTCCAGCGCCTCATCCTGGTCGTGGGTAACGAAGACGGTGGTGTGTCCGGTGCGGTCGTGAATATCGCGCAGCCACTTGCGCAGGTCCTTGCGCACCTGGGCGTCGAGCGCGCCGAAGGGTTCGTCGAGCAGCAGCACGTTCGGCTCGACGGCCATGGCGCGGGCGAGCGCGACACGCTGGCGCTGGCCGCCGGAAAGCTGGGCCGGGTAGCGTTTTTCCAGACCGGAAAGCTGGACGAGGTCGAGCAGTTCCAGCGCCCGCCTGCGGATATCGGCCTTCGGCGGCCGCCGCGCACTGTTTCTGACCTTCAGGCCGAATGAGACGTTTTCGAGCACCGTCATGTAGCGGAACAGAGCATAGTGCTGGAAGACAAAGCCGATATTGCGCTGCTGCACTGATTTCTTCGAGGCATCCTCATCACCGAAGAAGATCAGCCCCTCCGTCGGGCTTTCGAGGCCGGCGATCAGCCGCAGCAATGTCGTCTTGCCGGAGCCCGAAGGACCGAGCAGTGCGATCAGCTCGCCGGAGCGAATGTCGAGCGAGACATCGTGCAGCGCCGGAAAACGATCGAATTCCTTGCGAATGTTTTGAACGCGTACTTCCATTCCAAATCCTTCAGTGCCGCCGGCTGGCGGCGATTTCGGCGCTATAGCGCATTTCCAGCAGCGTCTTCAAAACAAGAGTTACGAGCGCGAGCAAGGCCAAAAGCGTGGCGACCGCAAAAGCGCCGGTGAAATTATACTCGTTATAGAGAATTTCCACCTGCAGCGGCATGGTGTTCGTCTGGCCGCGAATGTGGCCTGATACCACAGAAACTGCGCCGAATTCGCCCATGGCGCGAGCGTTGCAGAGCAGTACCCCGTAAAGCAGGCCCCATTTGATATTCGGCAACGTCACGTGCCAGAAGGTCTGCCAGCCACTGGCGCCGAGCGAAAGGGCTGCCTCCTCGTCGGCCGTTCCCTGTTCCTGCATCAGCGGGATCAACTCGCGGGCGACGAAGGGGAAGGTGACGAACATGGTGGCGAGGATCAGCCCAGGCACGGCGAACAGGATCTTGATGTCGTGAGCGCTGAACCACTGGCCGAGCCAGGTATTGGCGCCGAACAGCAGAACGAAGACCAGGCCCGATATGACGGGTGAGACCGAGAAGGGCAGGTCGATCAGCGTCGTCAGGAAGGCCTTGCCCTTGAACTCGAACTTGGCGATCGCCCAGGCGGCGGCAACCCCGAAGACGAGGTTGAGCGGTACGCTGACGCCCGCAACAATCAGCGTCAGGCGGATAGCCGAGAAGGTTTCCGCGTCTGCGAGCGCCTCGAAGAACGGCCCGGCTCCCTTGCGAAAGGCTTCCACGAAGACGGCTGCGAGCGGCAGAAGCAGGATCAGCAGCAGGAAGACGAGCGAAAGGATGATGAGGCTGTAGCGCGCGATCCTGTTTTCGGTCGTTACCGACCGCAGCTTTGCCGGTTGAGCGGTCGCATCAAGCGCCATAGCCGTACCTCCGCCTGCTCCAGCTCTGGATGAGATTGATGACGAGCAGCATGGCGAACGAGATGATCAGCATGATCGCCGCAATGCCGGTCGCTGCGGCGTAATTATACTCTTCGAGCTTGATGATGATCAGCAGCGGTGCGATCTCCGATTTGAACGGCAGGTTGCCGGCGATGAAAATGACCGAGCCGTATTCGCCGACGCCGCGGGCGAAGGCGAGCGCAAAGCCGGTGAGCACGGCGGGCGCCAGCCCCGGCAGCAGCACGCGGAAAATCGTCTGAAAGCGATTGGCGCCGAGCGTTGCTGCAGCTTCCTCCACTTCCTTGTCGATCTCCTCCATGACCGGCTGCACGGTGCGCACGACGAAGGGCAGGCCGACGAAGATCAGCGCCACGACGATGCCGGCAGGCGTGAAGGCGATCTTGATGCCGAGCGGCGTCAGGAACTGGCCGATCCAGCCGTTCGGCGCGTAGAGCGTCGTCAGTGCGATGCCGGCAACGGCGGTCGGCAGCGCGAAGGGCAGGTCGACCATGGCATCGATGATCCGCTTGCCGGGAAAGCGGTAACGCACCAGCACCCAGGCGAGGATGATACCGAAGACGGCATTGACGATCGCGGCGATGAAGGCGCTGCCGAAGCTGATGCGCAGCGCGTTCAGCGTGCGTGGATCGAGTGCGATCGACCAGAATTTCTCCCAGCCAAGCGCGCTCGACCGGACGGCAAGGCCCGAGAGCGGGATGAGGATCAGAAGGGTGAGCCAGGTCAAGGTAAAGCCGAGCGCCATTCCGAAACCCGGAATGACGCTCGGCCGTTTGAACCGCCACCGCGTGGGGCTATGTGCTTTCATGAAGTCTATTATTGGGCCGGCTTGTAGATTTGGTCAAATACCCCGCCGTCGCCGAAGAATTTCGGCTGCGCCTCTTTCCAGTCGCCGAAGTCGTCGATGGTAGCGAGCGTCAGCTTCGGGAAACGGGCGATGTCAGCCGGATCGGCGGCTTCCGGCTTGGTCGGCCGATAGTAGTGCTTGGCGGCAATCTTCTGGCCTTCGTCCGAATAGAGATAGTTGAGATAGGCTTCGGCGACCTTGCGCGTACCCTTCTTGTCGACATTGCCGTCAACGATGGCGACCGGCGGGTCAGCGCGGATGGAGAAGGTCGGCGTCACGATCTCGAACTGGTCGGGACCGAGTTCCTCGAGCGAAAGATAGGCTTCGTTTTCCCAGGCAAGCAGCACGTCGCCGAGGCCGCGCTGGACAAAGGTGGTCGTGGCGCCGCGAGCACCGGTGTCGAGAACCGGAACATGCTGCAGCAGTTTCGCAACGTATTCCTGCGCCTTGGCTTCGTCGCCGCCATTCGCCTGCTTGGCCCATGCCCAGGCGGCCAGGAAGTTCCAGCGAGCGCCGCCCGATGTCTTCGGGTTCGGGGTGATGACCTGCACGTCATCCTTGACCAGGTCGCCCCAATCCTTGATGCCCTTCGGGTTGCCCTTGCGGACGAGGAAGACGATCGTCGACGTATAGGGCGTCGAATTGTTGGGGAATTTGGTCTTCCAGTCGGCCGGGATCTTGCCGGTCGCCTTGGCGATGGCGTCGATATCGCCTTCGAGGGCAAGCGTCACGACGTCAGCGTCGAGACCGTCGATGACGGAGCGGGCCTGGGCGCCGGAACCGCCATGCGATGCCTGGATCGTCACGGTTTCACCACTGTCCTTTTGCCACTTGGCGGCAAAGGCGGCATTGAAATCCTTGTACAATTCGCGGGTCGGATCGTAGGAAACGTTGAGAAGCGTCTGATCCGCGAATGCCGGAGCGATGCTCCCGATCGCGAAGCTGCCTGCCAGGACCGCCGCTGCGATGAGCCGGGTGAGCCGTTGTGTCTGCATGGGAACCCTCCTGTTTTCTTTCCTAACTCTATCAAGTCAGTCGTATAATGAAACGAAGGTTCTTCCGGTTCCGGCCAGTGTTGTTAGAATGCCATTCCATTTAAGAAGCAATTTGGAAATGGACGTGCCGAAGTTGGCCGCGGCCAATCGATCGTCCGCCGCGACCCTGCCGCAAGGTCGTGTTTTTTTGGCCACAGTTCCTCCACGAAAGCGACATGGTGATGCAGATTTTTGCCAAGATTTTGCCGCGATGACACTTGCGGATTCCTATATGGCTCCCGTGCGGCCTTATTCGCCGGCCGCTACGCGGGGGCACCCCTTGAAGTGCGCCTCGCATTCCAAACCTGTTAGGGCCATTCAAAATGAATATCAGAACTATCCTTTTTGCCTCCGTTGCCGCCCTTGCCGCGGCCTCCGGAGCCCGCGCAGCCGACGCCATCGTGGCGGCGGAACCCGAGCCCGTGGAATATGTTCGCGTTTGCGACGCCTACGGAACCGGCTATTTTTATATTCCGGGAACGGAAACATGCCTTTCGATCGGCGGTTACATCCGTACCGAAGTGCGCTTCGGTGAGCAGATATCCGGCGATTCCGACGTAAACTTCTGGACTCGTGGTCAGGTCACCTTCCAGACCAAGAACGACACCGAGTACGGTACGCTCACCGGCGTCATTACGCTGCGTTACAATGTCGACAATGCCTCCGATCAGGAAGCTTTGCTCGATGAAGGCTATCTCGACATTGCCGGTTTCCGCGCCGGTAAACTGTATAGCTGGTGGGATGACGACATGAGCGGCGAGACCGATACGCTCGCCAGCAACGAGACGACCCACAACTCGATCCGTTATCAGTACGAGAATGGCGCTTTCGCGGCTGGCATTTCGGTCGACGAACTCGAAGAAGACTACGCCACCAAGCCGGGCGAAGGCCCGAACAACTTCGGTGTCGCAGGCCAGGTCTCCTACAAGGCCGGCGCCATCAGCGCTTACCTGCTTGCCGGTTATGACACCGACACCAGCGAAGTCGCTGTCCGCGGTATCGTCTATGCCGACATCGGCCCGGGCACGCTCGGCATTGCCGGCATATGGGCAAGCGGCGCCAACTACTACTACGAAGAGTCCGAATGGACGATCGCAGCAGAATATGCCTTGAAGGTCAACGACAAGTGGTCGGTCACCCCGGGCTTCCAGTACTTCGAGAACATCGCTCTCGAGGCTGACGGCAACGGCTTTACCGGCGGCAGCGCCTACACGACCGGTGTCACCATCGACTACCAGATCGTCGAAGACCTGCGTTCGAAGCTCAGCGTGCAATATCACGATGAGGACGAAGGCGACGACGAAGTGTTCGGCTTCCTGCGCTTCCAGCGCGATTTCTAAGATAGTCTGATTGCAGACAAGCGGGCGCGGCCTTCGGGCCGCGCCTTTTTTATGATGCCGAGAAGTGTGAGCCGTTTTGGGGCGTCATACCCGTGAATCGGCGATGAAATCGGAATAGAATTCGTCGACCGTTCTTGCCTTGCGCATGGCGGCAAGCACGCCGTCCGATTGCAGCCGCCTGGCGATGGCGGACAGCACGTTCAGATATTCGCCGCGATTGGTTTCCCCGAAGAGCAGCACGACGGCGATGTCGGTCGGGATATCGTCGATCGCCTCGAAATCCAGCGGCCGGGCGAAGCGGAGGAGCAGGCCGCGCGGGCTGGTCATGCCGTCGATCGCCGCATGCGGGATGGCGACGCCGTTGCCGATCCCCGTCGAGCCGAGCTTCTCACGCGCTTCGAGCGCCTTCAGGATGGTCTGGCCGTCGACGGAGAAAGCCTTGGCGGCCTTGTCGGCTATGGTCTGCAGCGCGCGCCATTTGGTCGGCGCCGACACGCCGATGAAGGTGTGTTCCGGCCGGATGATGTTGGGAAGGTTCATGTCATTCTCGATACTGTTCGGCTCGATACTGTTCGGGCAGCGGGAGGGAGGGGCGGTCAGTCCGGTTCCCTGAGCCGGTAGCCGACGCCGGTCTCCGTGGTGATATAGTGCGGCTGGTCCGGAATCTGCTCGATCTTTTGCCGCAGTTGCCGGACATAGACGCGCAGATACTGCACGTCAGCCGCCGGCCCCCATATCTGCTTTAGAAGAAACTGGTGTGTCAGCACCTTGCCGGCATGCTGGGCGAGCACGCGCAGGATGTCGTATTCCTTCGGCGACAATTTTATTTCGTTACCGTCGACCTTGACGATGCGCTTGACAAGATCGATCGACAGCCCGCCGGTCTGGAAGATCGCCTTTTCGCCCTGCTGCTGCAGGCGGTGGCGCAGCGCCACGCGGATGCGGGCGCCGAGTTCGTTGATGCCGAAGGGCTTGGTGACGTAATCGTCGGCGCCGCTTTCCAGCGCCTTGACGATGCCGGCCTCGTCGGTGCGGCTGGAGAGAATGACGACGGGCATGGAGAGCCCTTCGTCGCGCCACTCCTGCAGCAGGTCGTAGCCTGATTTGTCGGGCAGACCGAGGTCGAGCACGATGAGGTCGGGCATGTCGTCGGCGACCGACTGACGGGCGGCGCTGGCGCTCGGCGCCTCCTGCACCTCGTAGCCCTGCGCGGTCAGGCCGACGCGAAGCAGCTTGCGGATCGGAGGCTCGTCGTCGACGACGAGGATTTTGACGGCTGAACCGGTCATCGGAGTTCATCCAGTTTCGGAATGTCGGTGGGTTTCGGCAGGCGGATGGTGAAGACGGCGCCCGGACGGCCCGTCCGGTTGCCGACAGTGATCGTGCCGCCCATCGCCTCGATGAAGCCGCGGCAGATGGAAAGGCCAAGCCCGGTGCCGGCGCGCACCTGATCGCCCTTGCGTACGCGGTAGAAGGTGTCGAAGACGCGGGTGAGATCGGCCGGCGGGATGCCCGGACCTTCGTCCGAAATCTGCATGACGACGTTGTCGGCATCGGCCCAGCCGCCGATATGGATCACCGATCCCTCGGGCGCGTATTTCGCGGCATTGTCGAGCAGGTTGAAGATCACCTGCTCGAACAGGACAGGATCGACGCGCACCATCGGCAGGTCGGCAGGAATGCTCATCTCGGTCTTGTGGTGATCGAGGATCTTTGCGGCACGGCGCAGCGCGCTGCCGACGATGTCTCCGGCATAATGCAGCGCGTGGTTCGGCTCCATCGCGCCGGATTCGATCTTGGTCATGTCGAGCAGGTTGGCGATGAAGCGGTTGAGGCGTTCGGATTCGTCGACGACGGTCGACAGCAGGTCGCTGCGGTCCTCCTCCGGCATCGAGGCGAAATAGTCGCGTAGCGTGCCGGCGGCGCCGAGGATGGCGGCCAGCGGCGTCTTCAGGTCATGCGAAATCGATGTCAGCAGGGCCGAGCGCAACCGGTCCGCTTCGGCCGCAAGTCTTGCCCGGTCGACATCGGCGACGAGCTGGATGCGTTCGATGGCAAGGGCGGCCTGGTCGGCCAGCGCATCCAGCAGCCGCTGTTGCTCTGGCGTCAGCAGTGGTCCGTCGCGGCGGTCGCTGTCGAGGCCGATGACGCCGACGGCGGTGCGCCCGGTTCGGAGCGGCACATAGAGGCGTTTGGCGCCGGGCAGGGTATCGGCGCCGCGGCCGGCGGCATGATTGTGCTCCCAGGCCCAGCGGGCGGCGGCGATATCGGCATCGTCGAGCGTGTCATCAGGCGGATAACCGGCCTTGACGGCAATGCTACCCTCTTCCGGCAGCAGCAGCACGACGCGGACCTTCAGCATCGAGGCGAGTTGGAAGGCCGTCGCCCAGAGCACGTCGTCGAGCGTGCCGGTGCCGGCGAGCTTTTTCGAGAAGAGATAGAGGTCTTCGGTCGTGCGCGCCCGCTGGCGGGCGGCGGCGGCCTGGCGCTGCACGGTCGCGGTCAGGTTACTGGCGATGATGGCGACACCCAGGAAGAAGAAGAGCGCAAGCACGCTTTCCGGATCGCTGATCGTCAGCGTGTAGCGCGGCGGCAGGAAGAAGAAGTTGAAGGACAGCGCGCTGAGGATGCAGCTGTAAAGGGCTGGCCGCAGGCCATGGAGGACGGCGGAGGTCAGCACCGCCATCAGGAAGACGAGGGCGAGGTTGCGCACGTCGAGCACCTGATCGAGCACGACGCTGACGCCGAGCGCGATGGCGACATAGCCGGTCGCCAACAGGTAGGCTCTGAAATCCAGTGGCGGCGCGGTGGCGGCCGCGCGAACGCCGCGCGCGGTGGTGCCGTCCTTCTCATTGCCTGAAATGACATGGACGCTGATCTCGCCGGTCTTGCGGATCAGCTCGTCAGTGATCGAGCGGCTCCACCAGTCGCGCCATGTCGGCTTCTTCGGAGCGCCGATGACGATATGGGTGACGTTGTTGGCGGTGGCGTGGCGGACGAGCTCTTCGGCGACTTCGCGGCCGGGAAGGGTGATCGCCTCGCCGCCGAGCTGCTCGGCAAGGCGCAGCGTGGCGGCGACGATATCGCGCTCAGCTTCCGACAGATTGATCGAGCGGTTGGTCTCGATATAGACCGCTGCCCAGGGCGCGCGCAGCCGCGAGGCCATGCGGGCGGCATAACGCACCAGCGAGGCGGAGCGCGGATGGTGGTCGACCGAGACGAGAACGCGTTCGCCTGCCGCCCAGGGGCCTGATATGGCATGGGCCTGCATGTGCGTGAGCAACTGGTCGTCGACGCGCTGGGCGGTCTTGCGCAGCGCAAGCTCTCTGAGCGCCGTCAGGTTGCCGGGCGTGAAATAATTGGTCAGCGCCCGCTCGGCGGTGCGCGCCATGTAGACCTTGCCATCATGCAGGCGCTTGATCAGATCATCCGGCGTCAGGTCGATGATCTCGACGTCGTCGGCAAGGTCGATGATCGAGTCCGGCACCGTCTCGCGCACGCGGATGCGGGTGATCTGCGAGACGACATCGTTGAGGCTTTCGACATGCTGGATGTTCAGCGTCGTATAGACATCGATGCCGCGATCGAGCAATTCCCTCACGTCGAGATAGCGCTTCGGATGGCGGCTGCCCTCTGCATTGGTGTGGGCGAGTTCGTCGACCAGCACGAGATCCGGCCGGCGGGCGAGGATGCCGTCGAGGTCCATTTCTTCAAGCGCCCGGCCCTTGTAGCTGATTTCGACGCGGGGGATGATCTCGAAGCCGGCGACGAGTGCTTCGGTCTCCTTGCGGCCATGGGTCTCGACGACGCCGATGACAACATCGAGACCGTCGGCGACCTTGGCGCGGCCGGAGACGAGCATCTCGTAGGTCTTGCCGACGCCGGGGGCCGCTCCGAGAAAGATCTTCAGACGGCCGCGCGTCTCAGCCCGGGCTTTTTCGAGAAGCGCATCGGGCGAGGGCCTGCCGGCCTGGTCGCGATTGTCGTCTGGCATGTGGTTCGGTCTTTCTGCAGATGGCTGCAGGGGCGGGCGCACCGCGGATAGAAAGGAACGGATGCGCCCAGCCCGGCAGGGTCACTGAGTCATAGAAGCATCAAGGGTCTGGTTCAACGCCAGAACATTGACTGTAGGTTCGCCCAGAAGGCCGAGTTCGCGGGCTTGAACGGCGCCGTCGACCAGTGCCTTGACCTTGGCTTCATCCATGCTGCGTGCCTTGGCGACGCGCGGTACCTGGAAATAGGCCGCTTCCGGCGAGATATGGGGATCGAGGCCGCTGCCTGAAGCCGTGACGAGGTCGGCGGGGACATCTGCCGTCGGGTTCGCCGCCTTGGCTGCCTCGTAGTCACCCTTGACGCGATCGATCAGCTTCTGGCTGGACGGGCCGAGATTCGAACCGCTGGAGGCAGCCGCATTGTAGCCGTCGCCGGCGGCCGAGGGGCGGCCGTGGAAATACTTGTCGCTGGTGAAGGCCTGGCCGATCAGCGTCGAGCCGATCACCTGGCCGTTGTTCTCGATCAGGCTGCCGTTCGCCTGGGTCGGGAAGAGGGCCTGGGCAGCACCCGTCATGGCGAGCGGATAGAGAAGGCCGGTGATGGCGGTGGTGGCGACGATCATGACGATTGCCGGACGAAGTTCTTTCAACATTGTCTTACTCCTTGGAGTGTTCTTTTGCGAAGAGCTCCGGTTCCGATCCTCTCGGAACCGGGATGGCTCCAGGCCTTATAGCGCCGTGCGTCCTTTCGGACGCACAAAGGACGCTCTAACTCTTTGAATCTACGCATCGTGCTTTCCGAAAATCGATTCCGATTTTCGGGCCGATGCGCTAGGCGAGGCCGAGGGCTGCGACAGCCATGTCGATCGCCTTGATGCCGATGAAGGGGACGATGATGCCGCCGGCACCATAGATCAGCAGGTTGCGCGACAGTAGCGCGCCGGCGCCGATCGGGCGGTAGCGCACACCCTTCAGCGACAGCGGGATCAGCGCGATGATGATCAGCGCGTTGAATATAATCGCCGAGAGGATGGCGCTTTGCGGCGTCGACAATCCCATGATGTTGAGGACGCCGAGCTGCGGGTAGAAGGTCAGGAACATCGCCGGGATGATGGCGAAGTACTTGGCGATGTCGTTGGCGATCGAAAAGGTCGTCAGCGCGCCGCGCGTCATCAGGAGCTGTTTGCCGATCTCGACGATCTCGATGAGCTTGGTCGGATCGCTATCGAGATCGACCATGTTTCCGGCCTCGCGGGCGGCGACGGTGCCGGTGTTCATGGCGACACCGACATCGGCCTGGGCAAGTGCGGGCGCATCATTGGTGCCGTCGCCGCACATGGCGACGAGCTTGCCCTTCGACTGTTCCTCGCGCATCAGCGCCAGCTTCATTTCCGGCGTTGCCTGGGCGAGGAAGTCGTCGACGCCGGCTTCGGCTGCGATGGCGGCTGCCGTCAGCGGGTTATCGCCTGTGATCATCACGGTACGGATGCCCATGCGGCGCAGCTCGGTGAAGCGCTCGCGGATACCGCCCTTGACGATGTCCTTCAGCTGGATGACGCCGAGCAGCCTGCCGTCGCGGGCAACGGCCAGCGGTGTGCCGCCTGATTTGGCGACTTCGTCGGCGATCGACTGCAGTTCGCGCACGACCTCGCTGCCGTTTTTCGAGGATGAATCGCCGTTGACATAGGTCAGCACGGCATCGACCGCACCCTTGCGGATCGAGGCTCCTTCGAGATCGACGCCACTCATGCGGGTCTGGGCGGTGAAGGGCACGAAGGTTGCTTTCAGGCTTGCCATGTCGCGGCCGCGGATCGCGTATTTTTCCTTGGCGAGCACGACGATGGAACGACCTTCCGGCGTTTCGTCGGCAAGCGAGGCGAGCTGGGCGGCATCGGCGAGATCCTGTTCGGAAACGCCTCGGACCGGACCGAAGGTCGTCGCCTGGCGATTGCCGAGCGTGATCGTGCCCGTCTTGTCGAGCAGCAGCGTGTCGACGTCGCCGGCGGCTTCGACCGCGCGGCCGGACATGGCGAGCACGTTGAAGCGGACGAGGCGGTCCATGCCGGCGATGCCGATTGCCGAGAGCAGCGCGCCGATCGTCGTCGGGATCAGCGTGACGAAGAGGGCGACGAGCACGATGATCGGGATCGAGCCGCCGGCATAGATGGCAAAGCTCGGGATCGTCGCCGTCGCAAGTACGAAGATCAGCGTCATACCGGCGAGCAGGATGTTGAGCGCGATCTCGTTCGGCGTCTTCTGGCGCTCCGCACCTTCGACGAGCGCGATCATCCGGTCGATGAAGGTCGAGCCGGCAGCCGCGGTGATGCGGACGCGGATCCAGTCGGACAGCACCTGCGTGCCGCCGGTGACGGCCGAGCGGTCGCCGCCGGATTCGCGGATGACAGGGGCGGATTCGCCTGTTATCGCCGCTTCGTTGACGGAGGCCACACCTTCAATGACTTCGCCGTCCGACGGGATGATGTCGCCTGCCTCTACAAGCACGAGATCGCCAACCTTGAGGCTGGTGCCCGGCACCATGCGATAGCCGCTGCCATTATTGGCGGTGAGCAGTTTGGCCTGGGTTTCGGTGCGCGCCTTGCGCAGCGAATCCGCCTGCGCCTTGCCGCGGCCTTCGGCGACAGCTTCGGCGAAGTTGGCGAAGAGGACGGTGAACCAGAGCCAGAGATTGATCTGGAACGAGAAGCCGAGATTACCGTTGCCTGCTACGAGATCGCGCAGGAAGAGGACGGTGGTCAGCACCGAGACCGTGGCCACGACGAACATGACCGGGTTTCTGGCAAGCGCGCGCGGGTTCAGCTTCTTGAAAGCAGCGCCCACGGCCGGAATGAGGATGCGAGAATCTATGACGCTCGCGGATTTTGCCTGGCTCATAAGAGACTCCAGCTTTGAAACGAGGATGGCGAACCGGAAGCCGGTCAGCCCTGTAAGATTTTGAAGATGGCGGTGATGACAAGGAGGCCTGCCATCATCACCAGGATGATGTCGGAGGCTTGGGGTCTCGGGCCATTCCCTCGTCCCGGCGCACCGGGACGAGGGTGGAAGGCGTTGCGAAGCCTGTGACGGAGGATCATGGCATCACCTCAGAAGGTCTGGCCGGCGATCATGACCAGGTGCTCGACGACAGGGCCGAGCGCCAGGGCCGGGAAGAAGGTCAGGCCGCCGACGATCAGGATCGTGCCGACAAGCAGGCCGACGAAGAGCGGACCGTCGGTCGGGAAGGTGCCTGCCGAGGCCGGAACCGTCTTCTTGGCGATCAGCGAGCCGGCGATGGCAAGCGCCGGGATGATGACCAGGAAGCGCCCGGCGAGCATGGCGATGCCGAGTGTCACGTTGTACCAGGGCGTATTGCCGGTCAGGCCGCCGAAAGCCGAACCGTTGTTGGCCGCGGCCGACGTATAGGCATAGAGGATTTCGGAGAAGCCGTGCGGGCCGGCCGTGCCGATCGAGGCGACGGCGGAGGGCAGCACCGTGGCGATCGCGGTGAAGACCAGCATGGCAAGCGGCAGGCAGAGGATGGCGAGAACGGCCATCTTCATTTCCTTCGCCTCGATCTTCTTGCCGAGATATTCCGGCGTGCGGCCGACCATCAGGCCGGCGACGAAGACGGCGACGATGATGAACAGCAGGATGCCGTAGAAGCCCGCGCCGACACCGCCGACGATGATCTCGCCGAGCTGCATGTTGATCAGCGGGATCAGGCCGCCAAGCGCGGTGAAGCTGCCATGCATGGCATTGACCGCGCCGCAGGAGGCGGCCGTGGTAATGACGGCGAAGAGCGAAGACATAGCAACGCCGAAGCGGACTTCCTTGCCTTCCATATTGCCGCCGCCGAGACCGAAAGCGTGCATCAGCGGGTTGCCCGCAGCTTCCGCCCAATAGGTGACGATGACGCCTGCGAGGAACAGCACGCCCATCGTGGCAAGGATTGCCCAGCCTTGGCGCTGGTTGCCGACCATGCGGCCGAAGACGTTGGTCAAAGCCGCGCCGATCGCGAAGATCGAGACCATCTGGATGAGATTGGAGATCGCGTCGGGATTTTCGAACGGATGGGCCGAATTGGCGTTGAAGAAGCCGCCGCCATTGGTGCCGAGCATCTTGATCGCAAGCTGCGAGGCGACGGGGCCGACGGCAATCGTCTGCTGCGCACCTTCAAGCGTGGTCGCATTGACATAGGGCCCAAGCGTCTGCGGCACGCCGAGATAGACGTAGACGATGGTCAGCACGATGCAGATCGGCAGCAGGATGTAGAACGTGCCGCGGATCATATCGACCCAGAAATTGCCGATCGCCTTGCCCGAAGCCCGTGCGAAGGCACGGATGAACGCGACAGCGATCGCCATGCCGGTCGCGGCCGACAGGAAGTTCTGCACCGTGAAGCCGGCCATCTGGGTCAGATACGACATGGTGCTTTCGCCGCCGTAATTCTGCCAGTTGGTGTTGGTGGGAAAGCTGACGGCGGTGTTGAACGAAAGCTCCGGCGGGACGGCGGCCATGCCGGCCGGATTATAGGGCAGGATATCCTGGAAGCGCAGGAGCGCGTAGAGGACGAGGACGCCGAGCAGGTTGAACATCAGCATCGCGAAGGCATATGAGGTCCAATGCTGCTCCTCGCGCTCGCTGGTGCCGGCAATACGGTAAAGCCCCCGTTCGATCGGAACGAGGACCGGAGAGAGGAATGTGCGCTCGCCATTGTAGACACGCGTCATGTAACCGCCGAGCGGTTTGACGAGCACGAGGACGATCCCGCAGTAAAGCAGGATCTGAAGCCATCCGTTGAGGGTCATGGAGGTAAACTTTCAATACCCGGCTGCTTCTCGGTCGCGCATGGGCGACCTCGGAAGCGCCAGTTCTCTTCAAAAGCGTTCTGGGCGAAGGAGAGCGTAGGTGAGGTAAACGGTGAGAAACACGGTCACGGCACCGCTCAAGACATAATCGAGGGTCATCGTCGTTTCTCCTGTCAAAGCCTGTCGCAGGCTCGGGCGTAGGCAAAGCACAGCGCGAAGAATATGATCGCCGTGGCGAGTAGAATGATATCCATCAAGATCGTGACTCCTGTTGTTCTTCTTGGAGTCAGACAAGACAAAGGGCGTTGGGAGGCCGCCTTTCATGCTTTCTGGCGTGGAGATGATCTTTCGATCTCTCGGACATCAATATGGAGCCGAAGGGCATAAAGGTTCGAGACGGACGACGGGCCATCTATATAAAAATCTTATAAATGCCCTTACGGGGCCGCTCGTCGTCGGACCAGGCTGGCGCAGTTTTCGGGCGGGTCGCTGCCGGTGCTGTACCTTCCGGCAAATCTGCGTGAGCATTTTATCATTTGTTGAGCAAAAGCCTTTTCAATCTGGTTGAATTGGCAAGGCTTCGGGCTTTATAGTCGGCTTCAACGCTGCCCGATGGAGTCATGGGCAAGCCACTAGGGAAGGAAACCGACGATGACCAAAGTCCGCGCGCTTGTCCTCGAGCGCCAGCATGAGCTTGCGCTCCGCGATATCGATCTGCCGCTCGAAACCGGCCCCGGCGAGGTGAAGATCAGGATCCACACAGTCGGCGTCTGCGGTTCGGATGTGCATTATTACACCCACGGCAAGATCGGCCCCTTCGTCGTCAACGCGCCGATGGTGCTCGGCCATGAGGCGGCGGGCACGGTGGTCGAGGTCGGCGCCGGCGTCACGCATCTAACAGTCGGCGACCGCGTCTGCATGGAGCCCGGCATTCCCGATCCGAATTCCAAGGCAAGCCGGCTCGGCATGTACAATATCGACCCGGCCGTCACCTTCTGGGCGACCCCGCCGATCCACGGCGTGCTGACGCCAGAAGTCGTGCATCCCGCCAATTATACCTTCAAGCTGCCCGACAATGTCAGTTTCGCCGAAGGCGCCATGGTCGAGCCCTTCGCCGTCGGCATGCAGGCGGCCGCCAAGGCGAAGATTACGCCTGGCGACACTGCCGTCGTCCTCGGTGCCGGGCCGATCGGCACGATGGTGGCAATCGCGGCCCTTGCCGGCGGCTGCGCCCGCGCGATCGTCGCCGATCTCGCCCAGCCGAAGCTCGATATCGCCGCACAGTATCAGGGCGTCATCCCGGTGAATATCCGCGAGAAGAACCTGGTCGAAGAGGTCTCCCGGCTGACCGACGGCTGGGGCGCCGATGTCGTCTTCGAATGCTCCGGTTCGCCGAAGGCCTGGGAAACGATCATGGCGCTGCCGCGCCCAGGTGGGGTCATCGTCGTCGTCGGCCTACCGGTCAACCCGATCGGCTTCGACGTCTCGACGGCATCCACCAAGGAAATCCGCATCGAGACGGTGTTCCGCTACGCGCACCAGTATGAGCGCTCGATCGCGCTGCTCGGCTCGGGACGCGTGGATCTGAAGCCGCTGATATCAGAGACCTTTAAGTTCGAAGATTCGATCAAGGCGTTTGATCGCGCCGTCGAGGCCCGGCCAAGCGACGTGAAGCTGCAGATCGTGATGGAATAGGGCGCTACAGTGCTTCTATGAGTGCCTGGCGCTCAGTTTCATCTTGCGAAAGGCAAGAGCCGCGCCTGCGACGACAGCTGCGGCTCCGACTGCGATCAGCAGGTGGCGGTGAAGGGGAAGGTGGCCCAATGTCTGTTCGATGCCGTGCCCGAACACGTAACCGAGCCCTGTGAATAGCTGCCCCCATACCAACGCGGCCGCGGCATTCAGGATGATGAATTTACCGGTCGCAATTCGCGTTGTCCCGATGACGATCGGGCTGATCGTCCGCAACCCAACCAGGAAACGAAACGCGAGGATGAAGCCTGTCGGGTATCGTTCCAGAAGCCGGGTTGCGCGCGCCAGCGTCGGTGTTTCCATCAGCCGGCGGACGAGACCCCATCGAGCGGCATAACGGCCGGCGAAGAACCAGAACTGATCGCCGGCGAAGGATCCTGCCGTTGCCGTAAGCGACGCCGACCAATAGGTCAGCAGCCCGCGGTGGGAAATGA
Organism: Rhizobium sp. 25PS6; assembly: GCF_032464655.1. Taxonomy (NCBI): domain Bacteria; kingdom Pseudomonadati; phylum Pseudomonadota; class Alphaproteobacteria; order Hyphomicrobiales; family Rhizobiaceae; genus Rhizobium; species Rhizobium sp. 25PS6. The sequence continues at coordinate 76,535 of NZ_JAWDIV010000012.1, read as the reverse complement.
CGCCGCCGAGGAAGGCGGCCGTTTCGCCTTCGAAAGCTGCACCCAGAAAAATCGCCAAAAGGCCGTAGTGCTCGATCAGCAGTTCGATAGACACTCAGCCCGCCTCCAGCTGTCGATTTCGAAGCATCAATTCATAGCTAAACCGGCTTCAAATCCCCAAGCAACGTCGGGATCAGCTCCGACACCGTCGGATGGATCGGCACCGACCATTGCAATGCCGGATAGGTCGTTCCTGCATTCATCGCGTCTATGATGCCGTGGATCACCTCGTCGCCCTCGATGCCGAGGATCGCCGCACCGAGGATTTTTTTGGTCTCGGCGTCGGCGATCACCTTCATGAAGCCCTTGGTCTCGCCGCGCTCGTTGGCGCGGCCGACGCGGCTCATCGGCCGGGTCGAGATCATGATCTTGCGTCCCGAGGCGCGCGCCTGCTTCTCCGTCATACCGACGCGGCCAAGCGGCGGGTCGATATAAAGCGCATAGGCCAGGATGCGGCTCGAGACCTTGCGATCGTCGCCGTCGAGCAGATTGGCGGCGGCGATCTCGAAATCATTGTAGGAGGTGTGGGTGAAGGCGCCGTGGCCGTTGCAATCGCCGAGCGCCCAAATGCCCTCGACATTGGTAGCAAGCCTGTCGTCGACGGTGATATAGCCGTGCTTGTCGGTAATGACGCCGGCGGCATCGAGGCCGAGATCGTCGGTGTTCGGCTTGCGGCCGGTGGCAATCAGCACATGGCTCGCATCGATTCTCGCTGAATCGGTGGCCACCGTTATTCCGTCGCTGCTCTTGGCGAAGGCGATGTCACTGGCGCCGGTATGAATGTCGATGCCCTCCGAGCGCAGGACATCGGCGATTGCGTCCGATATATCCTCGTCCTCGCGCGATGCGAGCTTCGGGCCGTGCTCGATGACGCTGACTTCGGCGCCGAAGCGGCGATACATCTGCGCGAATTCCAGCCCGATATAACTGCCGCCGATGACGGCCAGATGCCGGGGCAGCGTGTCGAGATGGATGATCGAGGTGCTGGTGAGATAGTCGATATCGTTGATGCCTGGCAGGTCGGGGATGACGGGGCGCGCGCCGACATTGAGGAAGATGCGCGGTGCGGTCAGCGTCTCGCCGTTGACGCTGACGGTCTTCGGGTCCTCGAAACGGGCGTGGCCGGAGATCACGGTCATGCCGTCCATGCCGGCGAACCAGCCGATCAGGCCGTTGCGGGCGTTCATAGTCACGGTTTCGGCACGGGCTTTGACCACGTTCATGTCGATGGCGATCTCGCCCTGGAGATTCACGCCGTAAATGGCGCCGTTTCTTGCGACATGGGCGGCGCGGGCGCTGGCGACCAGCGTCTTCGTCGGCATGCAGCCGGCATTGACGCAGGTGCCGCCGAGGAACTTGCGCTCGATGAGCGCCACCGTCATGCCCTTTTCGACCATGCGGGCGGCGAGGAAGGGGCCGGCTTGACCGGCGCCGATAACGATGGCGTCGAAGCTTTTCATGACACGGCCACGATCAATAGCGCGCCGATGACAGCGACGGCATCCTCAATGAGAGCAGCTGGCAGATCCTTGCCGAAGGAGGCAGCAAGCCTGCCGCGGACGGCGGCGCCACCATATGTTCCGATGACGGCGCCGATCACGCCGGCGATCAGCCCGCCGAAGAGCAGGCTGCTGGCGGCTCCGATCGTCGCCCCTGCGAGCGCGCCCGTGACGATGCGGGCGCCGAATTGCACCGGCACCTTACGCGACGGCGTCGATGGCAGCTGGTCGGTGATCAGTTCGACGACGGCGAGAAGCGTGAGGATCCACGGCGTCCATTGGTAGCCCATGAAGGCAAGCGGAGTCTGCGAGACATCGAACCAGCCAAGCGCCGCGCCCCAGGCGACGGCGGCGGGCGCCGTCATGGCGCGAAGCCCGGCAATGACACCAATCAGCAATGCAAGAAGCAGAAACATGCATGATCCCCTTTTTGCCGGCTCGTGCCGCCGTCAGGGAAGGTTGCACATTGTCAGGCGCGTGGCAATTCGCCCTTTCGCGCCAATGTGCTAAAGCGCGTCGCGTCGAATCGGAATCATGTGACGCGCTTTAAGTCTTTGTTTTATGCATGCCGTTGTCCCAAAACCGCTGCACACTTTTGGGCGGCATGCATTAGAGCGCCGTGCGTCCTTTCGGACGCACAAAGGACGCTCTAACATCCTTGAATCTACGCATCGTGCTTTCCGAAAATCGATTTCGATTTTCGGGCCGATGCGCTAATTCGCAAAAGCGGCAATGCCGGTGATCGCCCGGCCGATGATCAGCGCGTGGATGTCGTGCGTCCCCTCATAGGTGTTGACCACTTCGAGGTTGACGAGATGACGGGCGATGCCGAATTCGTCGGAGATGCCGTTGCCGCCGAGCATGTCGCGGGCCGCGCGCGCGATCTCCAGCGCCTTGCCGCAGCTGTTGCGCTTGAGGATCGAGGTCAGCTCCACCGGCGGATGGCCTTCCTCCTTCATGCGGCCAAGCCGCAGGCAGCCCTGAAGGCCGAGCGAGATCTCCGCCGCCATGTCGGTGAGCTTCTTCTGGATCAGCTGGTTGGCGGCAAGCGGCCGGCCGAACTGCTTGCGCTCGAGCGTGTATTGCCGGGCTCTCGCATAACAATCCTCGGCAGCACCGAGTGCGCCCCAGGCGATGCCGAAACGGGCCGAGTTGAGGCAGGTGAACGGTCCCTTGAGGCCGGTCACATCAGGCAGAAGGTTTTCCTCAGGTACGAAGACCCCATCCATCACCACCTCGCCGGTGATCGAGGCACGCAGGCCGACCTTGCCGTGGATAGCAGGCGCCGAAAGTCCTTTCCAGCCCTTTTCGAGGATGAAGCCGCGGATAAGGCCGTCCTCGGTCTTTGCCCAGACGACGAAGACATCGGCGATCGGCGCGTTGGAGATCCAGGTCTTCGAGCCGGTGAGGCTGTAGCCGCCGTCGACCTTTTTAGCGCGTGTCGCCATCGAGCCGGGGTCGGAGCCGTGATCCGGTTCGGTCAGGCCGAAGCAGCCGATCCATTCGCCGGTGGCGAGTTTCGGCAGGTATTTCAGCTTCTGCGCCTCAGACCCGAAGGTTTCGATCGGCACCATCACCAGTGAGGACTGGACGCTCATCATCGAGCGGTAACCGCTGTCGACCTTTTCGACCTCGCGGGCGATCAGGCCGTAGGCGACGTAACCGAGGCCGGCGCCGCCGTATTCCGGCGAGATCGTCGGGCCGAGCAGGCCGAGTTCGCCCATTTCGCGGAAGATCTCGGGATCGGTCTTTTCATTGCGGAAGGCGTCGAGAACGCGGGGCGCAAGCTTTTCCTGCGCATAGGCGTGGGCGGTGTCCTGCACCATGCGCTCTTCGCTGGTCAGCTGCTCCACCAGGCGGAACGGATCGGCCCAGTCGAAAACCTCGCGCGTATGCTGCATGGTGGCGTCTCCTCAGCTTGCCTGGCTCAAATTGGCCATAAACCCGCCAGCCGACCGCGTCAACAGATTGCGGCCGCGTCGAAAAGACGGGCCGCACCATCTTTTCAAAAGCGTCGGCATGATCCACTTTGCCAGCGATCGATTCTGGAACGAGGAGGCGGAAATGTCGTCAAGCGATCTGTTCGTATCGGCCGAAGGCGCCGAATGGGTCAATCCCGAGCCCGGCGTCGTCAGGCGCATCATGACCTATCTGCCCGAGATGATGATGGTGGAAGTGGCCTTCGAAAGCGGCGCGGTGGGTGCGGCCCATTCGCATCCACATATCCAGGCCAGCTACGTCGCCGAAGGCAGTTTCGAAGTGACGATCGATGGCCGGACCGAAGTGCTGAAGCAGGGCGGCAGCTTCATCGTGCCCCCCAATCTGATCCACGGCGTCAAGGCGCTGGAAAAGGGCCGGCTGATCGATGCTTTCACTCCGCACCGGGCCGAATTCCTGAAGTAGTCAGGTTTCCACCTTTGCCCGGCGCGTCGGGCCGGCGGCGGTGACGTAGGGTGGCACGAAGCGGGCATCCTCGCCGCGAACCGCCTCGCGCAGAAAATCGATGACGGCGCGCACGCGCGGCGCCTGTTTCAGGTCGCGGTGGCAGGTGATCCAGTAGTGGCGCTTGAGGTCGATCTCGTCTGGCAGCACGCGCACGAGTTCGGGATAACGGCTGGCGAAGAAATAGGGCAGGATGCAAAGGCCGAGACCGTTTCTCGTGGCGGTCAGCTGCGCGAAGATGCTGGAGCTCTGGAACTGCGGCTTGATGCGCGGGTGCACGTCGCCGAGGTAATCGAGGCCCGGCGCGAAAATCATCTCCTCGATATAGCTGACGAAGGGATGCTCAAGCAGGTCTTCCCGGCAGGTGATCGGCGCGGCCTTCGCGAGATAGTCGCGCGAGCCGTAGACCTGCAGGTGGTAGTCGGTCAGCTTTTCGGCAAAATAGGCCCCGCCTTTCGGCTCGTCGAGCACGACGGAAAGATCGGCTTCCTTGCGCGACAGCGACATGATCTGCTGGATCGTCACCAGCTCGAGCGCCAGATGCGGATGCTGGGCGGCAAATTGCGGCAGCACGGTCGCGAAAAAGAAATTGGCAAACCCTTCCGGCGCGCTGAGGCGCACGAGGCCGCGCTGCGCCATCGAGCCGGCGGCAAGATCGGCGCGCAGCCGCTCGGTTTCCTGCTCCATCCTCTCCGCCGTTTCGACAAAGCGCGTGCCCATGGCGGTCAGCACATAGCCGCGCGGATTGCGCTCGAACAGCTTGACCTTGAGGGTGAACTCCAGCCGATCGATGCGGCGCGAGACGGTGGCATGGCTGGAGCGCAGCTGGCGGGCGGCCGTCGACAGCTGTCCAGTGCGGGCGACGGCTAGAAAAAACTGCAGATCGTCCCAAGTAAACTGCGGTGGATTGTTCATCACGATCCTCTCTGTTCAAAAACGAACAGATACTGTTTGGAATTAGTTGTAAATCACCCGTTGCCTCAGGGCGGAATTTCCGTGATCGTAAGGTGAGGGTCCGTCGTTCTGAGGAGGACGACTGGCCAAATTTGAACAGATCGGCAATCTGACCAATCTCTGGGAGGAGAGAATATGCGTAAGAATCTCATTGCATCAGTTGCATTTCTGCTTGCGAGCAGCACTGCGGTGCTCGCGCAGAGCGCGACCGACGGCAAGGTCAAGATCGGTATCCTGAACGATCAGTCGGGCGTCTATGCCGATTTCGGCGGCAAGTCCTCCGTCGAAGCCGCCCAGATGGCGGTTGAGGATTTCGGCGGCAAGGTGCTTGATGTGCCGGTCGAGATCGTCAATGCCGACCATCAGAACAAGGCGGATATCGCCTCCAACATCGCCCGCCAGTGGTACGATACCGAGCAGGTGGATGCGATCATGGAGTTGACGACCTCGTCGGTGGCGCTCGCCGTGCAGGCGATCGGCAAGGAGAAGAAGAAGATCGACATTGTCACCGGCGCGGCGACGACGGATCTCACCGGCAAGGCCTGCTCGCCTTATGGCTTCCATTGGGCCTACGATACGCATGCACTGGCCGTCGGCACCGGCGGCGCGCTCGTCAAGCAGGGCGGCGACAGCTGGTTCTTCCTGACCGCCGACTATGCCTTCGGCTACTCGCTGGAGCAGCAGACCAGCGATTACGTCAAGTCGAGTGGCGGTACGGTCGTCGGCGCCGTCCGCCATCCGCTGTCGAGCCAGGACTTCTCGTCCTTCCTGCTGCAGGCGCAATCATCAGGCGCCAAGGTGATCGGTCTTGCCAATGCCGGCCTCGACACCTCGAACGCCATCAAGCAGGCGGCCGAATTCGGCATCACCCAGGGCGGCCAGCATTTGGCGGCGCTGCTCTTCACGCTCGCCGAAGTGCATGGTCTCGGCCTCGAGGCGGCGCAGGGGCTGACGCTGACGGAAGGCTATTACTGGAACCGCGACGACGAGAGCCGCGCCTTCGCCAAGAAGTTCTTCACCCGTACCGGCAAGATGCCGAACATGGTCCATACCGGCACCTATTCGGCGGTGACGCAATATCTGAAAGCGGTGCAGAAGGCCGGCACCGACGAAACGGAAGCCGTCGCCAAGCAGCTGCATGAAATGACTGTCGATGACGTCTTCGGCCGCGGCGGCACGGTTGGCGCCAATGGCCGCATGATCCACGACATGTATCTGCTGCAGGTCAAGAAGCCTTCCGAGAGCAAGGAGCCGTGGGATTACTTCAACGTGCTCGCCACCATTCCCGGCAAGGAAGCCTATATCGATCCCGCCAAGAGCGGCTGCAATCTGGTGAAGTAAGCACGATGGCGGTTTCCGCAATTGAAACTCAGGAAAAGCCGCGGGTGGTGCTATCCGCCCGCGGCCTGCGCCGCGATTTCGGCGGCTTCACGGCCGTCAAGAACGTCGATCTGGATGTGCATGACGCAAGCGTGCATGCACTGATCGGCCCGAACGGCGCCGGCAAGACCACGGTCTTCAACCTGCTGACCAAATTCCTGCAGCCGACCTCAGGCACGATCACCCTGATGGGCGTAGACATCACGAAAACGCCGCCCGACAAGGTGGCGCGCATGGGGCTGGTCCGCTCCTTCCAGATCTCGGCGGTCTTCCCGCATCTGACCGTTCTCGACAATGTGCGTGTGGCGCTGCAGCGGCCGAACAATCTTTCCACACAGTTCTGGCGGCCTCTCTCGGCACTCGATCGGCTGAACGAGCGCGCCGAGCAACTGCTCGCCAGCGTCGGGCTTTCCAAGGAGCGCGATCACATCGCCGCCGATCTTTCCTATGGCCGCAAGCGCGTGCTGGAGATCGCCACCACGCTGGCATTGGATCCGAAAGTGCTGCTGCTCGACGAGCCGATGGCCGGCATGGGGCAGGAGGATGTCGGCGTCGTCTCCTCGATCATCCGCGAGGTCGCCCGCGACCGCGCTGTATTGATGGTCGAGCACAATCTCTCCGTCGTCGCCAATATCTGCCAGCATGTCACCGTGCTGCAGCGCGGCGAGATCCTCGCCGAGGGCGACTATGCGACCGTCAGCCAGGACGAGCGTGTGCGTGTAGCCTATATGGGCACGGAGGAGCATTGATGCCCACTCTCCTCGAAGTCCAGGGGCTCAATGCCTGGTACGGCGAAAGCCACGTCCTGCACGGCGTCGACATGCGCGTGGCCGAAGGCGAGACGATCACCATTCTCGGCCGCAACGGCGTCGGCAAGACGACGACGCTGCGCACCATCACCGGCATCGTGCGGGCCCGCAAGGGCAAGATCAGCTTTGACGGCAGCGATATGATGCAAGTGCCGCTGCACAAGACGGCGCATCGGGGCATCGGCTTCGTGCCGGAGGAGCGCGGCATCTTCTCGACACTGACCGTTTCTGAAAACCTGCTGCTGCCGCCTGTCGTGGCAGAGGGCGGCATGACGCTCGACGAGATCTACGAACTTTTCCCCAATCTCTACGAGCGCCGCGGCAGCCCGGGCACCAAACTGTCAGGCGGCGAGCAGCAGATGCTGGCGATCGCCCGAATCCTCCGCACCGGCGTCAGGCTGCTCATTCTCGACGAACCGACGGAAGGGCTTGCCCCCGTTATCGTCCAGCGTATCGGCGAGGTGCTGAAGACGTTGAAGGAGCGCGGCATGACGATCCTGCTCGTCGAGCAGAATTTCCGTTTCGCCAGCCGTATTGCCGATCGCTTCTATCTGATGGATCATGGGCAGATGGTGTCGGAATTCCCGATTGGTGAACTGCCGCAGCGCATGGATACGCTGCACAAGGTTCTGGGAGTGTGACCAGATGACGATGATCTTCGACATTCCCCTAAACTCGCTGCTCAGCCAGCTGCTGGTCGGCCTGATCAACGGCTCGTTCTATGCGCTGCTCAGCCTCGGCCTCGCCATCATCTTCGGCCTGCTCAGGGTGATCAACTTCGCCCATGGCGCGCAATATATGCTCGGCGCCTTCGTCGCCTATCTGCTGCTGACCTATGCCGGCATCGGCTACTGGCCATCGCTGATCCTGGCGCCGGTTATCGTCGGCCTTGCCGGCGCTATCATCGAGCGGCTGTTCCTGCGCCGGCTCTACGATCTCGATCCGCTTTACGGCCTGCTCTTCACCTTTGGGCTGGCGCTGGCGGTCGAGGGCACCTTCCGTTATCTCTATGGCTCCTCCGGCCAGCCTTATAAGGCGCCCACCGCCCTTGCCGGCGCGGCCAACCTCGGCTTCATGTTCCTGCCGATCTATCGCGGCTGGGTGGTGGTCGCCTCGCTCGTCGTCTGCCTCGGCACCTGGCTGCTGATCGAGAAGACCAAGCTCGGCGCCTATCTTCGTGCCGCCACCGAAAATGCCGTACTGGTGCAGGTCTTCGGCGTCAACGTGCCGGTGCTCTTGACGCTCACTTACGCGCTCGGCGCCGGTCTCGCCGCCTTTGCCGGCGTGCTGGCGGCGCCGATCTACCAGGTCTCGCCGCTGATGGGCTCGAACATGATCATCGTCGTCTTCGCCGTCGTCGTCGTCGGCGGCATGGGATCGATCATGGGCGCGATCATCACCGGTTATATGCTCGGCATCGCCGAAGGCCTGACCAAGGTCTTTTATGCCGAGGCTTCCAACATCGTGATATTCGTCATTATGGCGATCGTGCTTCTCATCAGGCCCGCGGGCCTCTTCGGACGGGATGCCTGACATGGCTGACATGACCGAAACCATCCAAACGGAAAAAAGCCGGACCGCCCTTTCGGTGCAGGCGGGTTTCCTGCTTGCGGGAATGCTGCTCCTGCTGCTGGCGCCGTTCTTTTTCTATCCGATCTTCCTGATGAAGCTGCTCTGCTTCGCGCTCTTTGCCTGCGCCTTCAATCTGCTGCTCGGTTATACCGGCCTGCTGTCCTTCGGCCACGCCACCTTCTTCGGCGGTGCTGCCTATTTCACCGCCTATACGGTGAAGGCATGGGGCCTGCCGCCGGAGCTCGGCATCCTGATTGGCGTGGCGGGGGCAGCCTTTCTCGGCCTCGTCATGGGCTTCTTCGCCATCCGTCGCCAGGGCATCTATTTCGCGATGATCACACTGGCGCTGTCGCAGATGTTCTTCTTCTTCTGCCTGCAGGCGGAATTCACCGAAGGCGAGGACGGCATTCAGTCGGTGCCGCGCGGCCACCTCTTCGGCTTCATCGATCTGAACAGCTCGACCAACATGTATTATTTCGTGCTGGCCGTCTTTCTCGTCGGCATCCTGATCATCTGGCGCTTTATCAATTCGCCCTTCGGCATGATCCTGAAATCGATCCGCGAGAACGAACAACGGGCGATCTCGCTCGGTTATTCCGTAGCGCGCTACAAGCTCGGCGCCTTCGTCATGTCGGCGGCGCTTGCCGGGCTCGCGGGCGCGGTGAAATCGATCGTTTTCCAGTTCGCGACGCTGACCGACGTTGCCTGGCAGATGTCGGGCGAGGTGATCCTGATGACGCTGCTCGGCGGCATCGGCACGCTGATCGGCCCGCTCTTCGGCGCCGGGCTGGTGGTGGTGCTGGAAAATTACCTCGCCACCTCGGAATTCCCGGTGACGATCATCACCGGCATCGTCTTCATGGTCTGCGTGCTGATCTTCCGGCGCGGCATCATCGGCGAATTCTACGCCTCGCGGATAGGGCGGAAACTGGGCTTCGTCTATCGCCGCTGAACGGGCGGACCTCTCTCTCTCTCCCCGGAAAGAAGCCCTCTTTTCCGGGAAAAGAGACGGGCGGCGGCGCTGCGACTCTTCCTCTCCCCGTGCTGCGGGGAGGGGGAAGCGGCAAGCATCTGGAGTCTCGTGCGGGGCATGGATCGTTACGACTACATCATCATCGGGGCAGGCAGCGCCGGCTGCGTGCTCGCCAACCGGCTGTCTGCCGATGGCCGGAGCCGGGTGCTGCTGCTCGAAGCCGGCGGCAGCGACAACTATCACTGGATCCATATTCCGGTTGGTTATCTCTATTGCATCAACAATCCGCGTACCGACTGGTGCTTCACCACGGCGCCGGAAGCGGGATTGAACGGCCGGGCGCTGAGCTATCCGCGCGGCAAGGTGCTCGGCGGCTGTTCGTCGATCAACGGCATGATCTACATGCGCGGCCAGGCGCGCGATTACGACCTCTGGCGGCAGATGGGCTGCAGCGGCTGGGGCTGGGACGATGTTCTGCCCTTCTTCCGCAAGTCCGAAGACTTTTATCGCGGCGAAGACGAGATGCATGGTGCCGGCGGCGAATGGCGCATCGAGAAGGCGCGCGTTCGCTGGGCGGTGCTCGATGCCTTCCAGCAGGCGGCCAGGGAAGCCGGCATTCCGGAAACCGCGGATTTCAACCGCGGCAGCAACGAGGGCTCCGGCTATTTCGACGTTAACCAGCGTTCCGGCATTCGCTGGAACACCTCGAAAGCCTTTCTGCGCCCGGCGATGAGGCGCTCCAATCTGACCGTGCTCACCAAGGCGCAGGTCCGGCGGCTGCTGGTGGAGGAAGGCGCCGTTGCCGGCGTCGAGTTCCAGCATCGTGGCGTGGCAAAACGCGCCTATGCCGCCAAAGAAACCATCCTTTCAGCCGGTTCTATCGGCTCGCCGCATATCCTCGAACTGTCCGGGATCGGCAAGGGGGAGGTTCTCAGACAGGCGGGCGTCGAGGTCGTCACCGAGGTCAAGGGTGTCGGGGAGAACCTGCAAGACCATCTGCAACTGCGTCTGGCCTATAAGGTGACGGGGGTTCCGACGTTGAACGAGAAGGCGACGAAGCTGATCGGCAAGGCGGCGATCGGGCTCGAATATCTCGTCCGCCGCTCCGGACCGATGGCGATGGCGCCGAGCCAGCTCGGCATCTTCACCCGATCGGGTCCGGACCGGGAAACGCCCGACCTGCAATATCATGTGCAGCCGGTCTCGCTGGAGAAGTTCGGCGATCCCGTCCATCCTTTTCCGGCAATCACCGCGAGCGTCTGCAATCTGAGGCCGGAAAGCCGCGGTTCGGTCCACCTGTCCAGCCCGGATTTTGCCGCCCAGCCGACGATCAGCCCGAAATACCTCTCGACGCAACGCGATCGTGACATAGCTGTCCGTTCAATACGGTTGACGCGCAGGATCGTCGCACAGCCCTCGTTTGCCCGATACAGGCCGGAGGAATTCAAGCCGGGGCCTGCCTATCAGACGGAGGCCGATCTGGAGCGGGCGGCGGGCGAGATCGGCACGACGATCTTCCATCCCGTCGGCACCTGCCGCATGGGCGCCGACAGGGACAGCGTCGTCGATCCCAGGCTGAGGCTCCGGGCGCTCGGCAAGCTGAGGATCGCCGACGCCTCGGTGATGCCGTCGATCACCTCGGGCAACACCAATTCGCCGACCATCATGATCGCCGAAAAGGCGGCAGCGATGATCCTCGAAGACAATCGATAGGAGAAGACCATGGCAAGGATCGCATTCATCGGCCTCGGCAACATGGGTGGGCCGATGGCGGCCAATCTGGTCAAATCAGGTCACGAGGTCCTCGGCTTCGATCTGGCGGCTTCGGTACTGAAGGCCGCCGAGGAGAGGGGCGTCAAGCCGGCAAGCCATGCCAGCCAGGCGGTCAAGGATGCGGAGATCATCATCACCATGCTGCCGCAAGGCAGACACGTGCTGACGGCCTGGACCGATATCCTGCAGTCCGCCGCGCAAGGCACGCTGGTCATCGATTGTTCGACCATCGATGTCGAAAGCAGCCGCAAAGCGCATGAGATGGCCAAGGCCGCAAGCTGCCTGTCGCTCGACGCTCCCGTCTCCGGCGGCACGGGCGGGGCGACCGCGGGCACGCTGACCTTCATGGCCGGCGGCTCGGAAGACGCCTTCGCCAAGGCAAAACCAATCCTCGAGGCCATGGGAAAGAAGATTGTCCATTGCGGCGAGGCCGGCGCCGGCCAGGCGGCGAAGATCTGCAACAACATGATACTAGGCATCTCGATGGTGGGCGTCTGCGAAGCCTTCGTGCTTGCCGAAAAGCTCGGCCTCTCGCATCAGGCGCTGTTCGACGTCGCCTCGACCTCGTCGGGCCAGTGCTGGTCGATCAATACCTATTGCCCGGTGCCCGGACCGGTGCCGACCTCGCCGGCGAACAACGACTACAAGCCGGGTTTTGCCGCGGCACTGATGCTGAAGGATTTGAGGCTTTCACAGGAAGCGGCGCTGGCGAGCGGCGCCTCCACGCCACTTGGCGCGGAAGCAGCGCAGCTTTATGCGCTCTTCGACAAACTAGGACATGGCGGAAGGGACTTTTCCGCCATCATCGAGATGTTCCGCGAGAAGGCGTAAGCAGCACCGCAGCGCGCCGTGAACCGCTTAGCCATCATTGCTGAACCTCCTTTCGCGAAAGCAGCCAGATGAGATAGGGGCCGCCGATCAGCGCCGCGAAGAGGCCGACCGGCACCTGGTAGGGGTAGATGACGACGCGCGACAGCCAGTCCGCCGCCATCAGCACGCCGGCGCCGAAGAGAAGGCTCGCCGCCAGCTGGTGGCCCGGGGCGCGAAAGCCGGCAAGCCGGGCAAGATGCGGCGCAATGAGACCGGTGAGGCTGAGTGGTCCGACAAGGAAGGAGGCGATCGCCGTCATCAGCGCGGCGAGGACGGCAAGCGCCAGTCGGCTTGCCCCGACATGAAGGCCGATGGCACGGCTGGGCCCGGCGCCAAGCGGCAGGATCGTCAGCCAGCGGCTGAGGAAGGGCAAGGGTGCTGTCAGCACGACGAGCGAGACGATGGCCGTCCAGGCTTCGAAGGCGCCGGCGCGGTTGGTCGAGCCGGAAAGCCATGTCAGCAGGATATAGCCGCGCATATCGCCCTGGGCGAGCACCATCGTCACAATCGCCATGGCGAAGGCGCCGATGCCGACGCCGGCTAGCAGCATGCGTTCCGGCGAGAATTGGGCGCGGGCTGATATGGCGATCATCGCAAGGAAGGCGGTCAGCGCGCCGAGCGCCATGGCAAGCAGCATGATGATGGCGGAGGGGAAGCCGAAGAGGAAGAGCGCCACGGTCAGGCCCGCACCGGCGCCGCTGCTGACGCCCAGCACTTCGGGGCCAGCGATCGGATTGCCGGTGACGCGTTGCATGATGAAGCCGGCTGCCGCCAGCATGGCTCCGGCCCCGGCTGCCACAATCGTTCGCGGCAGTCGGAAGGGCAGGAGATCGGTCAAGAGCGAGCCGGTCGCGATATGCCAGCCGTCCTCGGCAGGGCCGAGGGTGAGGACGACGGCAAAGATCAGGGCGAAGGAAGTAAAGAGCGCGCCAAGGGCCAGAAGCGGCTTGGTGAGCCTGTTCAGCGCTGCGGTCGACTGGGCGGCAACGGCGGAAACGGAGTGCACGCTGGGCAGCAGGCAGAGCAATAAGGGACCGCCGAGCAGGGCGGTCGCGGCTCCCGTCGGGGCAAGATCGGTAAAGCCGGGGCCGAGGATCTGGGTGAGGCAATCGGTCAGGAACAGCAGACCGGCGCCTATCAGCGGCGCTGTCAGCATCAGTTTGCCGGTGCTGCGCGCGCCGGCAAGCCTTGCGATCGCGGGTGCTGCGAGCCCGATGAAGCCGATCACGCCGACCTCTGATATCACCGAGGCGGCAAGCCAGACGGCGAGCGCGACGATCGCCAGGCGGGTCGAATGCAGGGCAAGGCCGAGGCTCCTGGCGCCGTTGTCGTCGAGGGCAAGGATGCGGAGTGGCCGCACCAGGAGAAGAGCGGCGGCAAAGCCGAGGATAAGCCTGGGCCCGAGCGAGAGCGCACCGTTCCAATCCTGCTGACTGAGCGAACCGGCGCCCCAGATATAGATCGACATGGCATATTCGCCGCGCGAAAGGATCAGCGTGACGCTGAGGGCCGAGGCGATGAGGCTGACGATCAGGCCGGAGAGTGCCACGGTCAGCGGATCGAGCCCGCGCCGCCAGCTCAAAACCAGCACGATGGCGACAGCCGCGAGACCGCCGCCGAAGGCGGCCATCTCACGCGAAAATCCGATGAGCAGGGGCGAGAAGCCCATTGCCGCCGTCATTGCCAGTTCCGCCCCGGAGGCAATCCCGAGCGTGGAAGCATCGGCGATCGGATTGCGCAGGACACGTTGCAGCAATGTGCCGGAAAGGCCGAGTGCCGCGCCCGCGATCAATGCCAGCATGGCGCGGGGCATGATGCTGTTCCAGAGCAGCACACCGTTCAGCATGGCTGCGTCGGCATCGCCCTGCGGAACCTCAGGACGCGTTACGATGAGGAGTGCGAAGGCCGCAATGCAAAGTACGGGCAGTAATATCGCGAAGACGGGCGTGCCCGCGTTTCCTGCGAGCTTGGCGCGGCTAACCATTCCATGCATGCGTAAGCCCCTCCGCCAGAAGATCGGCAAAGCGCCCCGCGGCCGGCAGTGCGCCATAGGGATTGATCGAGCCGAGCATCAGCACGCGTTTTTCGCGCACGGCCGGCAACGCATTCCAGAAGCTGCTGGTCGCGAGCGTGGCGAGCGCATCGGCCGGGTGTGGCGGGATCATGACGATCCAGGCGTCAGGCATCGATGCCAATATCTCGATGCCGACGGGAGCGGCGGCCGAGTAGCTGGTCTGAGCCTGCCAGGCATTGGTGAGGCCGACGCGTTTCAGCACCTCGCCGAACATGCTGTCGGAGCCGAAGACGCGGAAATGCCTGGCATCGCCGAGATTGATCGGGATCACCGGCCGCCCGTCGCCGGCGGCAAGGAGAGCCCGATGGCGGTCGAGCCTGGCTGAAAGCTCTTCAGCCAACTGTCTGGCGGCGGCAAGCTGCAGACGCTCGCCGATTGCAAGTGTGGCCTGTTCGGCCAGCGCGAAGGAGCTTTCACCGGGTTTGTAGATCGCATGGCTCTCCACCGGCGCGACCCCGCGCATACGTTCGTCTGCCCAGGCATAGAAGTTCGAGTTGAAGATCAGGTCCGGCCGTGCAAACCGCAGCACCTCGAAATTCGGCGTGCCGCGCAGACCGAGATCGGCGGTCGTGGCGGGCACGTCAGGCGTGACCGCCACCTCGCGGAATTGCCGCAGTTCGGTTGCCGCAACGACATTCGCGCCGATTGCCAGCAGCGTTTCAAGCAGCGCCCAATCGAGCGTCGCGAGGCGCAAGCTCTCCGCCGCCCGCGATAGCGCGGGGGCGGAGAGCGAGCCCGCCGCACCGGCCAGAAACTGCCTGCGGGAGAAAAAAGCCATGGCCTACAACAGATAGCTGACCGGCTCGTTTCGAACCGGATGCGGGAAGACGCCCATGCCGACGCCGAAGATCGACTGCAGCGTGTCGGCCTGCATGATCTCGGAGGGCGTGCCCTCGGCAGTGATCCGGCCGCGGTTGAGCGCGATGATCGCGTCGCAGTAGCGCGCGGCGAGGTTGATATCGTGCAGCACGATGATGACGGTCAGCCCGCGTTCATGGCTGAGTTCCTCGACCAGCGAGAGAACGCTGGCCTGATGGGCGAGGTCGAGCGCCGACGTCGGCTCGTCGAGCAGCAGGCAGCGGGCGTCCTGGGCGAGCATCATGGCGATCCAGGCGCGCTGGCGTTCGCCGCCGGACATGCTGGCGACGAGACGATCGGCAAAATCCTCGAGCTCGGTGCGGACGATCGCCTCCTCGACCATGTTGCGATCCGTCGCGGTGAAGCGGCCAAGCGTGCCGTGCCAGGGAAAACGGCCGAGCGCCACAAGTTCCCGCACGGTCATCCCGTCGGTCGCCGGCGTGAATTGCGGCATGTAGGCGACGTGCCGGGCAAAGGCCCGGCTGCCCCAGTCACCCGCCGGCCTGCCGTCGAAGGAGATGGCGCCGGATTTCGGCCCGACCTGGCGGGCGATGATCTTCAAAAGAGTGCTCTTGCCGGACCCGTTCGGCCCCACCAGTCCGTAAATGCGGCCGCGCTCAAGCGTCAGGTCGATGTCGGACAGGATGGATTTCGGCCCGATGGCATAATCTATCGCCGACAGGGCAAGGAAAGGCGAAGGCATAGTCTGCTCCAGTTCGGCGCCGCAACGGGTTCGGGAGGGCAGGCCCTCCCTTTCCCCACAGGTTCCTGCAAAACTAAACTCAGATTGTCAACTTACCACTTTCTGCTGAGCTTGAAGGTGACGGTGCGGGCATCGCCGTAACCGCAGACGGTCAGCCCGCCGCAACCCTTGACATATTCCTTGTCGAAGAGGTTCGCGACATTGAGCGAGGCCCCCCAATTTTCCTTCTCGTAGCGGATCGCAGCGTCGAAGATGGTTGCGGCCGGCACCTTCTCGGTATTGGCCTCATCGGCCCAGGACCAGCCCTGATGGCGGACGCCGGCGCCAAAGCTCATGCCCTCGAAAGCCCCTGTCGTCAGCGTGTAGTCGATCCAGAGAGAGGCGGTCACCTTCGGGACGATATAGGGTGAATTGCCGACCAGCGCCGGATTGGCGTCGTTCTCCATCACCTCCATGTCGGTATAGGCGAGCGATGCGAGAACCTTCCAGTTCTCGTTGATATTGACCTTGCCTTCGAGTTCGGCGCCGCGCGAAACCACCTCGCCGAGCTGGCTCTGGGCGAAGGTCAGCGGATTGGTCACCGTGTTGTTGCGCTTGGTGATGTGGAAGACCGAGGCCGTCAGCGAGCCGTCGATGAAGGCCGGCTCATACTTGATGCCGCCTTCGAACTGCTCGCCCTCTTCCGGCTTCAACGCGCCGGAAATACCGGTGCCGACGAGCGGGTTGAAGAAAGTCGCGGCGCTGACATAGGGCGTCAGGCCGTTGTCGAATTCGTAGGCAAGGCCGATGCGGCCGCTGAGCGCGCTGTCGTTGGTGCTGTAGGTCGTGCCGATTACGGCGTCCTGGTTGATATCGACATAGTCGTAGCGGCCGTTGAGCGTCAGCAGCCAGCCATCGCCGAAATGGATGCGATCCTGGGCGTAGACACCGATCTGGTTCTTGGTCACGACGCCGTCCGCATAGACGAAATTGGCGCCCTGTGTCGTGCCATAGATGGGATCGGTTGCGCTGATCGAATTGGAGCCGCAGCAGGCCTGCCAATTTTCGAGGCGGTAATAGGTGTAGTCGAGCCCGACGAGAAGATTATGCGTGGCGCCGCCGATTTCGGTCTCGCCTTCGAGCCGGTTGTCGATCGAGAAGCTATCGACCCCCGAGCGGCCTTCGAAGCCGATGCGCGCCAGCTGGTAGTCCGGACCCGTCGGCACGCCGCCGACCCAGCCGTTCAGGTAGGGGCCGATCTCATGCTTGTCGAGATGGCCGTAGCGCGCATTCTGCGAGAACTTGATGCCATTGTCGAATTCATGCTCGAATTCGTAACCGATCATCTTCTGCACATAGCTGCCGTTGTCGATGTCGGGCTCGCCATAGAAGGCGTCGCGGTCGATCTTGCCGAAAGGCGCATCCTCGACAGTGCCGACATAGGGGAAGAAGCCATTGCCGGTATGCACCTGGTCGAGGCCGGCGAGGTAACCCCAGACCGTGAGGCTCGTGCTGTCATCCGGCGAAATGGTGAGCTGCGGCATGATGAAGCCGCGCAGATCCTCGGAAAAATCCGAATAATTGTCGCCGCCGGCAACCTTGCCGGTGATGCGATAGCTCATCGTTCCGCTGGAGCCGACCTTGTCGGAGACATCGAAGCCGGTGAAGGCGTTGCCGTTGCTGTTGATGCCGATCTCGGTATAGAACAGCGGCTCGTCGAGCGGGCGCTTGCGGACGAGATTTACGATGCCGCCGGGGTTTGCTCCGCCGTAAAGCACGGAGGCCGGGCCCTTCAGCACCTCGACGCGCTCCAGCATGAAGGGGTCGAGCTGGAAGCCGCCGAATCCGTAGCTGAAAAGCGTTAGATTGTCGAAGAAGACGCCGGTCTGGCCGGCATCGAAGCCGCGAACGTAGAACCAATCCGTATCGCCGTCGCCGCCAAAGGGCTGCGACGTGACGCCAGGCGTATAAAGCAGCACCTCGTCGATCTTGTTGGTGATGCCGCGATCGTCCATTTCTTCCGTGCCGATGACGGAGACGGATTGCGGAATTTCGTTGAGCGGGGTGTCGCTCTTCGAGCCGGCGGAGGAGTTCTTGGCGACATAGCCTTTGACCGGGCTGGTGGCGGTATCGCCGCCGCCCTGGATGACGATCGGCGCGAGCTCAGTCGAATTCGCTTCCTGTGCCGCGGCGGAGCCCGCCATCAGGCCGGCGACCGCGGCGCCTGCCAAAAGAATTACCTCGAAATTGAGACCCCTGGTCTGCCCGCGCATATTTCCTATACCCCACTCGTGCCGCGCGATGCTTAGCGTGCGGCGAAGCCCTGAATAAGATGAGTGATTAACTCAGTTTTACCGGGGTGGATTGTCGCGATCGGGGAAAATTGAACGTTTTTGGGCAATTCTCCGCGTTGCAAACAAATGCCCGCCAAGCGTTGCAATCAGGCAACTTGTGCCTTCTTCCAGCTCGCCGGCGTGATGCCGACATGCTTGCGGAAGACGCGGGTAAAATGCGCCTGATCGGCAAAGCCGGTTTCGGCGGCGATTGCGGTCAACGCATTTTCGCTTTCGACAAGCAGCCGCTTGGCCCTGTCGAGCCGGGCATTGGTCTGCCATTGATGCGGAGCGATGCCGGTCGAGGCCTTGAAGGCATGGCTGAAATGCGATTGAGACAGGCCGGTGAGGCCGGCGAGTTCCTCGAGGCGGATATTGCGCAGGCAATTTTCCTCGATGAATTCGGTGGCGCGGCGAAGCTGCCAGCCGGCCAGCTTGCTGCGTTTGCGCGGCATCGCCTTGGCGATCTTCAGGACATCGATGATCAGCGCCAAAGCCAGGCCGTCGCCATAGAGATCGTGTAACGGCTCCGGATTGAGGCATTCGGCGGCGACCAGCTGTGCCAGCGACAGCACCCGCTCATCGGAAAACAGAAGTTGCGGACTTTCCAGACGGCGCGGATCGATATCCTCCATCAGCCGGCGGCTCACGGTTTCAGTGTCGAAATGGATGTCGAGGTGGCGCATCGAATGAACGTCGGTCAGATCGGCCCAGACTTCCATGCCGGCCGGCACATAGGAGATCGGCCGTATCTCCGTGTCCTGGACGGTGCCCTGCGCCTTTGGTGTGAGCTTGATACGCGAACTGCCCGGTCCCCGCTTGTCGAGCATGATGAACAACCGCGGATCGCGCGAGACGTAATAGCCGCCGGCATAGGAGGCGCACTCCACGTCCCAGACATCGGCGACGATGCCGTTCCACAGGCGGCGATGCACGCCGCCGATGACGGAGAAGCCCTGGATCTTGTTCTGCATCCGCGGTTGAAACGTCATTTCCACTTCCGCCTCCGGCCATGCGCCGGAAGCAAACCTTCAATTTGTACTCAAGTTTATTACCGCAGGCGCAACCGGATGGCAATTACCAAATCCGGCACCAAACCGGGGAAAAACCAGGGTCAAATCAAGCCTTCGACACCGAGAAGCTGAGCCTGATGTCGCCGAGCAGGATGTCGATCTCGCCGGGTTCGGTCAGTTCGATCGCACCGCTCAACGTTCCTGTCGTGATCAGCGCACCAGCCTTCAGCGATGTCTCGGGGCGCAAGCCGTCATTGGCATAATCGACGAGCCAGGTGAGAACATCGCCCTTCGGATGCTGGGCCGGACCGTCATAGATCGTGCGGCCGGCATGGGTGACTTTGAGCGGCGTGCCAGCGGCGGTATCGACAATGCTTTTTTCGACCTCCGGGCCGAGCACATAGCCGCTATTGCCGAGGCGGTCGGCGACGAACAGCAGAAACGAAACGCTGCCGCTTTCCTTCACGGCGCTGACCAGCAGCTCGGCGCCGAGATAGACAGCGGAAATCGCCTCGACCATCTCGGCGCGGCTGTAGGGAATCCCCGCGCGGACCGGCAGGTCGCCGCCGAGACGGACGGCGATCTCGGTCTCGAATTTCAGGCCCGGATACCAGGGAATGTCAGCGCCCGAGACGGCTTTGGCATAGGGATACAACGGAGCGGTGACCGCCTGGCCCTGCGGAGAGACCGTGACTTTCCAGGCATTGCTCGAAATATGGTCTGCAGCAGTGAGTAAATTCTGCGCCTCCATCGCCTGATGGAGATCGGCGGGCAGCGCGAAAGTGTCCGTTGCCTCCTGCCGGCCGGCCTGTCGCAGGCTGTGAAGCCTGGCTGCAAGGGTGCGCGGATCGAATCTCTCTGTCATGCTATCTCCTCGACCTGATTTTCGAGGTGCCACACTAACGAGAAGGCAGGGACGAACAAGGCCGCTTTTGGAAAGACTCCTATTCCATCGCCGCGTGCCAGCGGGTGCGATAGGCGGTCAGTCCGGGGATGGCGGTCGGCGGAACATGCGTTTCGGCACCCGATACCGGCCGGATGCCGGTGAGAAGGGCGGCACCCTGGCTGGTGCCGGTCGAGCCGGGAAGGGCCATGACCTCGCGGCCGGTCAAGGCGGCGAGCAGCTTGAGATAGGTCCCATTCAGCGCAAAAGGCCCTTCGACGATCACGGGGCCCTTGGCGCCGATCAGTCCGAGGCAGGCATCGGTCATCAAGGCGAGATAGAGACAGGCAGCGGCAGAGCGCTTGTCGCGGCTTGCCTCTTCGGCGCCGATCCAGCGGCTTGTCTTCCCCGGGAAAGGCCCGGAACCGGGGGCGATATTCGGCAGCAGCATCATGCCTTTGTCGATGACGGGACCGATTGCCGCCAGGGCGGCTTTTTCGTCGACAGGGCCGATCTCGGCCGACAGGATCTCGAATTCCCGCCCACCCATGAAACGCGAGGAGGGGACGGCACGGCCATAGGCATCGACATTGGCGAGCGCATCGCGTTTCGGATCGAGATGATCGAGATCGCCGCCGACACCGAAATTAATGACCCATGTGCCGGTGGAGACGACGGCGAAGGGTGCCTCCCGATGAACCAGATGCGGTAGCAGCGAGGCATTGGAATCATGAATGCCGCAATAAACAGGCACAGGTGCGGCAAGGCCGAGTTCAGCGGCGATATCCGGCAGGACCGGGCCGAGTGCATCGAAAGCGGAACGGATCGGCGCCATGAGGTCGCGAATGCCAAGCCTGTCGACGAGCGAGGAATAGCGGCCGGCCCTCGGGTTCCAGAGGTCGGTGTGACAGCCGAGCGAGGTCAGCTCATTGGCGGCGACACCCGTCAGCCGGGCCGTCCAATATTGCGCATAGGTGAGGATGGTCGCCACCTTGGCGAATTCGTCGGGAAAGGCGGTCTTCTGGTAGTGCAGCTGCGCGCCGACATTGAGACCCATCGCGAGGTGCGGCGAAAAGGTTTCGTCGAAGGAGGGGCGCAGCCGCGTGTAGGCGTCGCGGATGTCCTGCGGATATTCGTGTTCATAGTCGATGACAGGCATGGCAAGCGTGCCGTCCCGGCCAAGCAGTGCTGCGGAGGCGCCATGGGTGGTGATCGAAATGGCGTCGAAGCCGGGCTCGCGCGCAAGACTCTTCAGCGCATCGAGCGCAAAGGACCAGAGAGCCTTTACGTCGTAATGCGGATAGAGACCGGTTTTGATCGCGATATTCGGCCGTTTCAACACAGCGATCTCGGCGCCCGTCTCGCTGTCGAGCACGACGACCTTGGCATTGGTCTTGCCGATGTCGAGGACGGCGATGCGGCGATAGGAGGTGGCGTTCATGGCATATGGAAGACGGTGACCAGGTCGCTCTGGACCGGTGAATTATCGGGATTGGTCGCCATGATATCGGCCATGTGCGCCCACCACTTTTTCACGACCGGATGGTCCGGCAGGCTCGCCATCGTGTGGTCGGCCGGCCGCGTCAACACGCCGAACAGCGTGTTGGTCTCGCGGTCGAGATGGATGGAATAGTCGCTGGCGCCTGACTTGTGCAGGAGATCGACCAATTCCGGCCAGATCTCGTCATGCCGCCGGCGGTATTCGGCTTCCATGCCGGGATTGAGCTGCATTTTGAAGGCGTGTTTTTCTAAAGTCATCGGGAGCTCATGACCTTGATGCGGCGGGCGATGATCGGGATGGCGATGGTGATGATGAGAAGCAGGCCGATGAAGATCGACATAACGATGCCGGGCACGTTCAGCAGGCCGAGGCCGAAGGTGACGAGGCCCATGACGAAGGCGGCGATGACGACGCCGACGATCGTGCCGGAACCGCCGAGGATCGAGATGCCGCCGAGCACGACCATGGTGACGACCTCGAGTTCCCAGCCCTGGGCGATCGACGGCCGGGTCGAGCCGAGGCGTGAGGTCAGGCAGACGGCGGCAACGCCGCTCATGACGCCGGTCAGCAGGAAGAGGATGAATTTGACGCGTTCGACCGGAATGCCGGAGAAGCGGGCGGCGAAGTCGTTGTTGCCGATCGCATAGACCTGTCGGCCGAAATTCGTCGCATGCAGCAGGATGGCAAAAAGGATCGCCAGCACGATGAAGAGCACGAATTCGAAAGAGAACACCCAGACGACATAACCTTGGCCGAAATAGGCGAAATCCGTAGGGTATTTTCCATAGGCCTGGTCGCCGAGCACGATATAGGAAATGCCGCGGAAAAGGCTCATCGTGCCGATGGTGACGACGATCGACGGCAGTTTCAGCACCGAGACCAGCACGCCGTTGAAGATGCCGCAGGCAAGGCCGGTGCCGATGCCGATCGCCACCAGGCCCGGAGTGCCGATGCCGACCTGCGCTGCCGCGCCCATCGCCGTCGAGGCGAGCGCGATGATCGCAGCGACCGAGAGGTCGATCTCGCCCGATATGACGAGCAGCGCCATGGCGAAGGCGATCATCGCCTTTTCGGTGAAGTTGAAGGTGGCGTCCGAGAGGTTCCAGGCATCGAGGAAATAGGGCGAAGCCAGCGAATTGAAGATGAAGATCAGGACGGCGACGGCAAAGAGCAGCACTTCCCAGCTCGCGACGACACGGCGAAAAGGTGTGCCGAGGCGGTCGGGGATGACCCGCTTTTGGTGTGTGGACACGGTGCTCATGCTGCGGCCTCCGTTCTGATCTCGGCTGCGGCGCGGTCGCGCAGGATGATGCGGCCGCGGTTGCGCTCACGCCTGGCGTTGAAGGCGACGGCGAGAATGATGACGGTTCCGGAGATCGCCATCTGCGTGAAGGGTGAAATGCCGATCACCGGCAGCGCATTCTTGATGACGCCGAGGAAGAGCGCGCCGAGCACGGTGCCGGCGACCGAGCCGACGCCGCCGGCAATCGAAATGCCGCCGATGACGCAGGCCGCAACGCTGTCGAGCTCGAAGCCATTGGCGATATCGACATAGGCAACGGCATAACGCGATACCCAGAGATAGCTCGCAAGCCCGGCAAGTGCGCCGGACAGAACGAAGGCCAAAAATTTCGTCCAGCCCGTATCGATGCCGGCATAGACGGCTGCAGTCGGATTGCCGCCGGTCGCATAGGCCGAGCGGCCGAACTGGGTGTATCTGAGCAGGACATACATCAGAAGCACGATGACGATGCCCACCCAGCCGAGAACCGGCAGGCCGAGGATCGGCGTGCGCGGCACCGACAGGAAGACCGGCGTCATCTGGTGAGCGTTGACCCACGCCCCGCCCGAAAGCACGAAGGCCATGCCGCGATAGATGGTGAGCGTGCCGAGTGTTACGACGATCGGCGGGATTTCGAGCGCCCAGACGAGAAAGCCGTTGATGGCGCCGAGGCAGGCGCCGATGACGATCGCGGCAAGGATGAGCACGACGAGCGGCAGATCGGGATAGGCGGCATTCATCATCGCGATCGCCATGCCGGTGAAGGCGAGGTTGGCGGCGACGGAGAGGTCAATCGATTTCGTCAGGATGACCGTCATCTGCGCCAGCGCCAGGATAATCAGGATGGAGGTATCGTTGAAAATGCCGGCGAGATTCTCCGGCGTTGCGAAATCGGCAGCGCGCGTCGAAAAGATCGCGATCATCACCACGATGATGAGGAACAGCAGGGTTTCGCGTTTTCTGATCAGTCTTGCCATGCTCTTACCTTATGCATTGCCGGTGGCGGCGCGCACCAGCGCTTCCGGCGACAACTCGGCGCGGTCGAAAATTCCGGCGGAAAGACCTTCCTTCATCACCAGGACGCGGTCCGACATGCCGATGATTTCGGGCAGTTCGGACGAGACCATGATGATCGACAGGCCCTCGGCGGCGAGTTCGCTGATGAAGCCGTGCACGGCCGCCTTCGAGCCGATGTCGATGCCCTTGGTCGGTTCATCGAGGATGATGACCTTCGGCGCCGTCGCCAGCCATTTGCCGATGACGACCTTCTGCTGGTTGCCGCCCGACAGCGTCCCGACGGGCACGGAAAGAGCAGCGGCGCGCAGGTCCAGCCGTTCGGCATATTTGCGGGCGAGCGCGAATTCTTCTGCCGCCCTGAGGAAGCCACGGCGCGAGGTGCGGGTAAGCGAAGGCAGCGTCATGTTCTGGAAGATCGGCATCGGCAGCGCCAGCCCGTGGCGGCCGCGCTCTTCCGGCACATAGACGATGCCGGCGCGGATCGCATCCTGCGGCGAATGGATGGTGATCTCGCGGCCTTCGAGCATCATGGTGCCCGAGAGCGGCCTGGTGATGCCGAAAAGCGATTGGGACAGTTCCGAACGCCCGGCGCCGATCAGACCGTAAATGCCGAGAATCTCGCCCTGGCGGAGCGTGAAGGAGATGTCGCGGAATTCGGTGCGATGGCTGTAATTGCGGATCTCGAGAACCGGGCCGCCGATGGCGACATCGACCTTCGGAAAGGCATTCTCGACGTCGCGGCCGACCATCATGCGGACGATCTCGTCCTGCGGCGTTTCCTTGAGCCGGCCCTGGCCGACTGCGCGGCCGTCGCGAAAGACGACGAAATCGTCGGCGATCTCGTACACTTCGTCGAACTTGTGGCTGATGAAGAGGATCGCCTTGCCCTTTTCCTTCAGGCCCCGGACGATGCGGAAGAGATCGTCGATCTCCTTGCGGGATAGGGCTGCCGTCGGCTCGTCCATGATGACGATGCGGGCCTCGATCGACAGTGCACGCGCGATCGCCACCAGATGGCGCTGCGCGATCGAGAGGTCCTTCAGCCGAATCGTCGGATCGATATTGCTTTCAAGCGCTGTCAGCAGCGCCTTGGCGCGGCTGTTCATCGCCTGCCAGTCGATGGTGCGCAAACGCGTGCGCGGCGCATGGCCGAGGAAAATGTTTTCAGCAACCGTCAACTCGTCGAACAGCACGGTTTCCTGATGGATGGCGGTGACGCCGGCATCGATCGCGGCCTGGGCGCTGGCAAAGGTCACCGGCTGGCCATCGACGAGGATCTCTCCTTCGTTCGGCCTGTAGATGCCGGTCAGGATCTTGACGAGCGTCGATTTGCCGGCGCCGTTTTCGCCGATCAGCGCGGTGACCGTGCCGGGATGCAGCGCGATGCTGACATTGTCGAGCGCCTTCACGCCCGGGAAGATCTGCGAGATGCCGCGCATTTCCAGAATGGCGGGCGCATCACCGGTTTTGCTGTCCGTGGCGGTTTGTTGAAAGGCGGCGTTCATCGAGCTTCTACCAGTGTCGAATGAGAATCCCGGCGGCCATCGAGCCGCCGGGCTTTTATGCGATGGCTCCGGATCAGAAGACCTTGGAGAACTGGTCGATATTCGAAGCATTGTAGACGAAGGGATCGGCCATGGCGGCTTCGCCGTTGTCGCCGACCTTGATCTTGCCCATGCGGCCGACTTCTATCTCGCTGCCCGGCTTGCCGTCGGTCTCGCCCTTGACGAGGCGATAGGCGATCTGCGTTGCGGAGTAGCCGAGATCGATCGGGTTCCAGATGGCGAATTCCTTCGTGGCGCCCGACTTGATCGCGCCGGCCATTTCGGACGGCAGGCCGAGACCGGTGACGTAGACCTTGCCGACCAGACCCTTGTCTTCGACGACCTTGGACGCGGCGAGAACGCCGACCGTCGTCGGAGCGACGATGACCTTGATGTTCGGGTTTGCCTTCAGCAGGCCTTCGGCTTCACGATAGGACTTGTCCGAGAGGTCGTCGCCATAGACGGTGGTGACGAGGTTGAGGCCCGGGAAATCCTTGAGCTGCTTCTTCATCTGGTCGATCCAGATGTTCTGGTTGGTCGAGGTGGTCGTGGCCGACAGGATGGCGAAGTCACCCTTGCCGCCGTCGAGATGATCCTTGACGAGCGTCAGGCACATCTTGCCGATCAGCTCGTTGGACGACGGGTTGAGCTGCAGGATGCGGCCTTCAGGTGCCACGCCGGAATCCCAGGAGATGACCTTGATGCCGCGCTGTGCAGCCTTCTTCAGCGCCGGAACGAGCGCGTCGGGATCGTTGGCCGAAACGGCGATGGCGCTGACGCCCTGGGCGATCAGCGAGTTGATGACTTCGATCTGGCCTTCGGCCGTCGTCGTCGTCGGACCGGTATAGATGACCTCAACGCCGCCGAGTTCCTTGGCGGCTTCCTGCGCGCCTTTGTTGGCGGCATCGAAGAAGCCGTTGCCGAGCGACTTGACGACGAGACCGATCTTGATGTCGGCGGCGCTGGCCGTCCCGGCCATCATGGCGACGGCAAATGCCACGCCGATTGCGAGTTTCTTTGCGAGTTTCATGCTTTCATCCTCCCACTTGATTGACACTCTTCACACCTCCCCGGTGCCTTATGCGACCGACGAGGAATCCTCCTTGATTGCCTGGGCGGCCGGGCTCGCGACAATGAGCCTGATGCCGGCATTCTCGATCATCCTGACGGCTTCTTCTGGAATGCCGTCATCGGTGATGATCGTAGACACACGCTCGAGCGGGCACAGAATGAGGCTCGACCGGCGATGGAACTTGCTGGAATCGGCCATGACGACCAATTCGTCGGCCTGATGCATCAGCTTCTGTTCGCTTTGAATAATCAGCGCGTCGGCTTCCATGATGCCGAGCGGGCCGATGCCCTGCGCGCCGATGAAGAAGCGGCGGGCGTAGAAATTGCGGATCGCGTCATTGTCGAAGGGGGAGAGGATCAGGCTCTGCTCGCGGTAGATCGCGCCGCCCGGCACCGTCACCGTGTTCTTCGAATGCTTGACCAGATGTTCGGCGATCGCGAAGGAATTGGTCATCACCTGCAGGCGGTGCGCCGCCATGAAATGCACCATCTGGAAGGTGGTCGTACCGCCATTGATGATGATCGCGTCGCCCGGATCGCAAAGCTCGACCGCCTGGCGTGCGATTGCACGCTTCTTGTCGATATTGACCGATTCCGAAACGCGGAAGGGGCGCCCGGCGAGATTGCCGAGCTGCGGCGGATGCACCGCTTCGGCGCCGCCGCGCACACGGCGGATCTTGCCCTGGACATGAAGAGCCGCGATGTCGCGCCGGATCGTGGCCTCGGAAGCCTCGGTCAGTTCGGAAATATCCTGAACCGTCACGACGGACTTTTCCTGAACGGCGCTCAGAATGATGCGATGGCGTTCGCGTTCGTGCATGGGGCTCCTCCTTCAATCGTTTATTTCGCACATATGACAATGTGTCAATCAAAAACGATCATAAATTTTCATATTGCGCTGCACAATTATCGAATTTGATCGTTTTCGATTGACAACCTCGGTTTTGATGAGCGATACCGTCTGCGAAAAGGGGCGCGAACTTTGCGCTCCGATGATGATTTCATATGGGAGGATGACATGGCGGCGAACGTCCGGCTTCTGGAAAACCGGTGGGATGATGCTTACGCGGCAGGCCTCGATGAGCCTGGCAAGCTGCTCTATCGTTCCAACCTGCTCGGCGCCGACAAGCGCATCACCAATTACGGCGGCGGCAACACCTCGGCGAAGGTGCTGGAAACCGATCCGCTGACCGGCGGCAAGGTGAAGGTACTTTGGGTCAAGGGATCGGGCGGCGACGTCGGCACGATCAAGCTCGACGGTTTCGCGACACTCTACCAGGACAAGCTGGAATCGCTGAAGGGCATCTACAAGGGTGTCGAGGACGAGGACCGCATGGTCGGCTTCCTGCCGCACTGCACCTTCAACCTGAACGCCCGCGCTGCCTCGATCGACACGCCGCTGCACGGCTTCGTGCCTTTCACCCATGTCGACCACATGCATCCTGACGCGATCATCGCGATCGCCGCGTCGAAGAATTCGAAGGAATTGACGCAGCAGATCTTCGGCGATGCGATCGGCTGGCTGCCCTGGCGCCGTCCGGGCTTTCAGCTCGGCCTCGACCTCGGCGCATTCGTTGCCGCAAACCCGAATGCCAAGGGCGTCGTGCTCGAGAGCCACGGCCTCTTCACCTGGGCGAACGATGCCAAGGCCTGCTACGAGCTGACGCTCGATATCATCAACAAGGCGATCGTCTGGTTTGCCGAAAAGACCGAAGGCAAGACGATTTTCGGTGGCGCGCTGGCACAAAGCCTGCCGGTCGCCGAACGCCGCGCCATCGCCGCCCGTTTGATGCCGGAGATCCGCGGCCGCATCGGCAAGCAGGAGCGTAAGCTCGGTCATTTCGACGATCAGGACGCCGTGCTCGAATTCGTCAATTCCAGCGATCTGCGGCCGCTCGGCGCGCTCGGCACCAGCTGCCCCGATCATTTCCTGCGCACCAAGATCCGCCCGCTGATCGTCGATTTCGACCCGGCCAAGCCGGATGTCGACGCGATCGTTGCCGGTCTCGACAAGGCGCTGGAGGACTATCGCGCCGACTACGCCCGCTATTATAACAACTGCAAGCATGACAATTCGCCCGCCATGCGCGACGCCAATCCCGTCATCTTCCTGGTGCCCGGCGTCGGCATGCTGTCCTTTGCCCGTGACAAGGCGACGGCCCGTATCGCCAGCGAATTCTACGTCAACGCCATCAACGTCATGCGCGGCGCCTCGACGGTGTCGCAGTATCAGGGCCTGCCCGAGCAGGAAGCCTTCGACATCGAATATTGGCTGCTCGAAGAGGCCAAGCTGCAGCGCATGCCGAAGCCGAAGAGCCTTGCCGGCCGCGTTGCCTTCGTCACCGGCGGCGCCGGCGGCATCGGCCGGGCGACGGCCGCGCGCCTCGTCGGCGAGGGCGCCTGCGTGGTGCTTGCCGATATCGATCAGGCAGCGCTCGAAGGCGCCGAAGCCGATTTCGTCAAGAAGTTCGGCGCTGACGCCGTGCGCAGCGTCCGGCTCGACGTCACCAAGGAAGATGCGGTGATCGCCTCCTTCGCGGAAGCCTGCGTCGAATTCGGCGGCATCGATATCCTCGTCTCGAATGCCGGCATTGCCTCCTCCGCGCCGATCGAATTGACCGAGCTGTCGACGTGGAACCGCAATATCGATATTCTCGCGACCGGCTATTTCCTCGTCTCGCGTGAAGCCTTCCGCCTGTTCCGCCGTCAGGCGCTCGGCGGCAACGTCATCTTCGTCGCTTCGAAAAACGGTCTGGCCGCCTCGCCGAATGCGTCTGCCTATTGCACGGCAAAGGCTGCCGAAATCCATCTCGCCCGCTGCCTGGCGCTGGAAGGCGCGGATGCCGGCATCCGCGTCAACACCGTCAACCCGGATGCGGTCCTGCGCGGTTCGAAGATCTGGAGCGGCGAATGGCGCGAGCAGCGCGCCGCCTCGTCGAAGATCGAGGTGGACGATCTCGAGGAACATTACCGCAAGCGTTCGATGCTGAAACTCAACGTGTTTCCGGAAGATATCGCCGAGGCGATCTATTTCCTCGCTTCAGACCTTTCGGCAAAATCGACCGGCAACATCATCAACGTCGATGCCGGCAACGTGCAGAGTTTTACGCGCTAGAGCAATTCCAGCAACGGTGCGCAGCGGTTTTGCGTCCGGAGCGCGTAAAGCAAACGGATAGAGCTATTTCCGGAGGATCACCCATATTGCGTGGATGATCCCCGGCAGATAGCCGCAGAGTGTCAGCAATATATTGAGCCAGAAATGCAGGCCGATCCCGACCTGCAAGAATACGCCAAGGGGCGGCAGGATGATCGCAAGAAGAATGCGGACAACGTCCATCGTAGCTCCTTCGTTTGAAGACATGTAAGCGTTTGAACGCGAACCGTGCCCCTATGGTTCGCGACCAGGGAGGAATAGATGACAGATTCCAGGATTGCGCCAGATCTGGTGGCGACTGACAACGACAAGCGGGCAACCGCGTTGAAGGCCGATTACGAGGCACTGGGCGCGACGCTTGCCCGTCGCGGCGTCGATATCGAGGCGGTCACCCGGAAGGTTGCGGAATTCTTCGTTGCCGTGCCCTCCTGGGGCGTCGGCACCGGCGGCACGCGTTTTGCCCGTTTCCCCGGTACCGGCGAGCCGCGCGGCATCTTCGACAAGCTCGACGATTGCGCCGTCATCAACCAGCTGACGCAGGCGACCCCGAAGGTCTCGCTGCATATTCCCTGGGACAAGGCGGATGCCCGGGAGTTGAAGGCCAAGGGTAACGCGCTCGGCCTCGGCTTCGATGCGATGAATTCGAACACCTTTTCCGATGCGCCCGGCCAGGCCCATTCCTACAAATACGGCTCGCTCAGCCACACCGACGCGGCGACGCGGGCGCAGGCGGTCGAGCACAATCTTGAATGCATCGAGATCGGCAAGGCGCTCGGCTCCAAGGCGCTGACGGTCTGGATCGGCGACGGTTCGAACTTCCCCGGCCAGAGCCATTTCACCAAGGCTTTCGAGCGTTACCTTGCCTCGATGGCGGATATTTACAAGGCGCTGCCCGACGATTGGAAGCTCTTCTCCGAGCACAAGATGTACGAGCCGGCCTTCTATTCGACCATCGTGCAGGATTGGGGCACCAACTACCTGATCGCCCAGACGCTCGGCCCCAAGGCCTATTGCCTCGTCGATCTCGGCCACCATGCGCCAAACACCAATATCGAGATGATCGTCGCCCGGCTGATCCAGTTCGGCAAGCTTGGCGGTTTCCACTTCAACGATTCGAAATATGGCGATGACGATCTCGACGCCGGCGCGATCGATCCCTACCGGCTGTTCCTCGTCTTCAACGAACTGGTGGACGCCGAGCAGCGCGGCGTCAACGACTTCAACCCGGCCCATATGATCGACCAGTCGCACAATGTCACCGACCCGATCGAAAGCCTGATCAACAGCGCCAACGAAATCCGCCGCGCCTATGCGCAGGCACTGCTCGTCGACCGCAAGGCGCTCTCCGGTTACCAGGACGACAACGACGCGCTGATGGCATCGGAAACGCTCAAGCGTGCCTATCGCGCCGATGTCGAGCCTATCCTGGCCGAAGCCCGCCGCAGGGCCGGCGGCGCGATCGACCCGATCGCCGTCTATCGTACCAGCGGTTATCGCAGACAAGTGGCGGCCGAGCGTCCGGCATCCGCTGCCGGCGGCGGCGGCATCATCTGAACGCTCGATTGTTTCACATGGGCTGAAGCCATGCTGATTAGGGATGATGGTTGCCGGCAGCGCAGGGGTGACGCGCTGCCGGCAACCTCGCCGTTTACGGCTTCCAGGCCCCGGCGATCTGGCGGGTGGCGATGTTCAGCCGGTTCCAGACATTGATATTGGCGATGGCGATGACGAGTGCCGCAAGGCTCTTGCCGTCATAATGCCGCGTTGCTTCGTCCCAGATATCATCCGGCACAGGGTCGGCGCGGTCGCTAAGGCGGGTAAGCGCCTCCGTGAGCGCAAGCGCGGCCCGTTCGGCATCGCTATAATAGGGAGCGTCACGCCAGCCAGCGACGGCAAAGAGCCGCTCATCGGTTTCGCCGTGTTTACGGGCAATGCGCCAATGGCCATCGATGCAGACGCTGCAGCCGTTGATCTGGCTGGAGCGCAGATTGACGAGTTCGAGCAGCTTTGGCGAAAGGCCGTTCTCTGCCGGCACCTTGCTGAGGGCATTGAGCGCCTGCATGGCCGCGGGAAGGACGAGGGCGGGATTTCCCATTCTCTCCTGAATGATATGTCTCCTTATACGTTTCGTGTTCGACGATCCGCCGGCGCTGTCACATCGGCCGGGTTTCATGCGTCATGGCTTTGACGGAACGCAGCGGAGGAATGTGACACGTGGACGAGAAAAAATGGCTGACTGACGAATTCGAGGCGAACAGAGCGCATCTGCGGGACGCAGCCTATCGCATGCTCGGCTCGCGCAGCGAGGCGGAAGATGCCGTTCAGGAGGCCTGGCTGCGGCTTAGCCGCGCGGATACGACAGGGGTCGGCAATCTTGGCGGCTGGCTGACGACGGTGGTGGCGCGCATCTGCCTCGACATGCTCCGCGCCCGCAAGACCCGACGCGAGGAGCCGCTGGAGGCGCCTGTCCATAGCGGGATCGCCGATCCCGCGAACGATCCCGAGCGCGAAGCCGCCTTTGCCGATTCGGTCGGTCTGGCATTGCTCGTCGTGCTACAGACGCTGGCGCCCGCCGAACGTGTCGCCTTCGTGCTGCACGATATGTTCGACTTGCCCTTCGACGAGATCGCGCCGATCATCGGCCGTTCGTCCGGTGCCACCCGCCAGCTCGCAAGCCGCGCCCGCCGTCGGGTGCAGGGGGTGGACGAAGCGCCGGATGTCGATTTCGGCCGCAAGCGGACGATCGCCGAGGCCTTTCTGACGGCCTCGCGCAACGGTGATCTGGAGGGCTTGATCGCGGTGCTTGCCCCTGACGTCGTCTTCCGGCCGGATGCGACGGCCGCCCGCTTCGGCACCATTGGCGAAATGCGCGGCGCAGCTCACGTGGCTGAAGCCTTCAAGGGTCGGGCGCAGGCGGCAGAAATCGCCATCGTCGGCGGCGAGCTCGGATTCGTCGTGGAGATCAAGGGCCAGCTTCGCGTCGTGGTGGCGCTGACGATCGCCGATGGCAGGATCGCCGCGATCGACGCCATCGCCGATCCGGATCACCTGGGACGGCTTGACTATTCTATTCTTCGAGATTGAAAAGAAACGCGAATTCGCCCGCTCTTCGAAACCGGGGGCGCCTCGGATGGAGCGCGCCGCTCACGTTTCTTCAGCGATGACGGCCGGGTCATTTTTCTTGACAGCGGCGTCCTCGGCCTTATTCTATTATAAAGATTTATATAACATAACTATGGAATTGTAGCGATCCAGATACCTCTCTGCATCTTTCGCTACCCAACACTCTTCCATAATGACCCGCAGACGGATGGCCGAGGAGTGATCCCGGTCCGAGACTTCGAAAGGAATGCATGTCATGTCCGGCGACCAGATGAAGAAGCCGCTTCTCCTCACCAATGTCAAACCGGTGGCCTTCGGTGCCAGCACATCCGAGGGGGCAACCGACATTCTCGTCAATGCCGACGGCAGGATCGCCGAGATCGGTCCGTCGCTTTCCGTCTCGCAGGATGTGACGCGCATCGACGGCAAAGGCGCCTTCATTTCGCCGGGCTGGGTCGATCTGCACGTGCATATCTGGCACGGCGGCACCGATATTTCCATCCGCCCGTCCGAATGCGGCGTCGCGCGCGGCGTCACCACACTGGTCGATGCCGGTTCAGCCGGTGAGGCGAATTTCCATGGCTTCCGGGAATACATCATCGAGCCTTCGCGCGAACGCATCAAGGCCTTCCTCAATCTCGGCTCGATCGGCCTCGTCGCCTGCAACCGCGTCGCGGAATTGCGGGATATCCGCGATATCGATCTCGACCGCATTCTCGAAGTCTATGCCGCAAACAGCGAGCACATCGTCGGCATCAAGGTGCGCGCCAGCCATGTCATCACCGGATCCTGGGGCGTCACCCCGGTCAAGCTCGGCAAGAAGATCGCCAAGATCTTGAAAGTGCCGATGATGGTGCATGTTGGCGAGCCGCCGGCGCTCTATGACGAGGTGCTGGAGATCCTAGGCCCCGGCGACGTCGTCACCCACTGCTTCAACGGCAAGGCCGGGTCGAGCATTATGGAGGACGAGGACCTCTTCAACCTCGCCGAGCGCTGCGCCTCCGAAGGCATCCGTCTCGACATCGGCCATGGCGGCGCCTCCTTCTCCTTCAAGGTCGCCGAGGCGGCGATCGCGCGCGGGCTTCTGCCGTTCTCGATCTCGACTGACCTGCACGGCCATTCGATGAACTTCCCGGTCTGGGATCTGGCGACGACGATGTCGAAACTTCTCAGCGTCGGCATGCCTTTCGACAAGGTGGTGGAAGCCGTCACCCATGCACCGGCATCCGTCATCAAGCTGTCGATGGAGAACCGGCTTTCGGTCGGCTCGCAAGCGGAATTCACCATTTTCGATCTGGTGGATTCCGATCTCGAAGCGACGGATTCCAACGGCGAAGTTTCGGTCCTTAGCAAGCTGTTCGAGCCGCGCTATGCGGTGATGGGCGCCGATGCCTTCGCCGCCAGCCGCTATGTGCCGCGGGCGCGCAAGCTGGTGCGCCACAGCCACGGCTATTCCTACAGGTAGGATCCGCTGAAGGGCTCAATCCTCAGCGGTTGCGCCAGCCCATCAGCTTTTCGATCCGCTCCGCTGAACTGCGCACGTGGGCCGTATAGTGGTTCTCGTCGGAAAACGCCTTCTGTTCCGGCAGCACGATGGAAATGGTGGCGACGCACTGGCCGTCTCGATCGCAGATCGGCGAGGCGATGCAGGCAACCGCATAATCCGATTCCCCCGCCTGGATCGACAGCCGCGACTCGAAGGCCTTGCCGGCGGCTTCCGACAGCGTGCCCGGATCAATCTCGGCGCGGCCGGTCGGTGAAGAGCGGGCGCAGCGCTTGAACAGTTCGATGCGCTCCTCCTCGGCCAGGTGGCCGACGAGCAGCCGGCCGGAGGCCGTCCAGTTCAGCGGCACCCTTGTGCCGACGCGGGACGCCACCTGAAAATGGCTGGGGCCGTCGGCCATGGCGAGCACCAGCATATAGTCGCCGTCGCGGCCGCAAACCTGCACGGTTTCGCCGGCCTGGCGGCAGAGATCGTGCATTTCGTGGGTGGCGATGCTCATGAAATCCAGCGACCTGGCATAGGCAAGGCCGTAATGGTAGAGCCGCGCGCCGAGCCAGATCGAGCCGTCGGCCTGGCGCGTCAGCATGTTTTTCTCGACGAGATCGTCGACGATGACATAAACGGTCGACAGCGGCGCCTTCACCGCCTTGGCGATAGCATAGACGCCGGCGGGCGATCCGGTCTCGTAAAGATGATCGATCACCTGAAGCGCCCGGTCGATGCCGCTGACGCGCGCGCGGCGTGCCCCCTTGCCACCGGCCTCGCCGACGACGCCCTCATCTTCGGAGTAAACTGCGGATGATGTGTTTCCGTCCAATTTCACGCCCCTCATAAAACTGCGATCATGTTACATTACTATGGCATAGTTGTCGCTGTGGCAAATCGCAACATTTCGCGGGTTGATCGTATGGGCTAATGTGACGGCGGTCGAATCCCGGAGGCTGCGTGATACCCCACGATACCGTCCACTTCATAACAACCGATGATGCGCGCCGACGATGCTGCAAGCTTTTGCCAGCCCCTTGTCCAGAGTGACGAGCGTGGCGTCGCTGCCGAGCGCGACAGCGAGATGCAGAGCATCACTGGCGCGAAGACCGATATTAAGTTGATCAGTCATTCGTGCCGATTCGACAAAGTGCGATCGAGATATCGGCAGAAGTTCGAAGGTCGTCGAACATAGTTCCTTGAACAACGCCAAAGCCTTGCTGCGTTCGTCCGGATCGATTTGTCCGTTTCTCGCCTTAAGCGCGATGGCGCTCGAAAATTCGGTGATCGTCCAGCCGCTGACCGCAATTTCTTCGGATCGAAGCGTCGCTAGCCATTGCTGCACGTCGTCCGTGCGGGTTTCGATCGTCCACGCGGCGACGAGGACTGACGTGTCGATATAAAGCATCAGTAACGGTCGGTGTCGCGCATGTCGCGGATGAAAGTCGTGGAATCGACCGGTTCGGCCGGCGGTTTCATCGAGGCGGTCAAAGCCTTCAACCGCTCGACATCGATCGGTTTTTTGCGTGTCTTGACGGGCACGAGCTGCGCCACCGGTTTGCCATGCCGCAAAATCTCGACGGTCTCGCCGGCTTCGACGCGATTGAGTAATTCACTGAGATGGGCTTTGGCTTCCGCCAGATTGAAACTTGCCATAATGTGCCCTGATGACCAATTTTCTGGTCATTTTAGTTCGAAAGCAAAACTGCCGCAAGGCCGCTGGAACAACAAGCCGTAGCCCGAGTTTGACCCCCTGAACCCAGGAGGTCACCATGCCAAATTATCCCACACCGCCTTTCCCGTCCCAGAAACAGCCGATGCCGGGTTTCACGGCACAGATGGACCCCATTCCCGACCATGGCGAAAAGAGCTATCGCGGCTCCGAGCGGCTGAAGGGCAAGCGGGCAATCATCACCGGCGGCGATAGCGGCATCGGCCGGGCGGTGGCAATCGCCTATGCCAGGGAAGGTGCCGATCTGGTGCTCTCCTATCTTGACGAGGACGAGGATGCCGATGAGACGAAACGGCTCGTCGAGCAGGCCGGACGCAAGGCTATACTCGTCAGCGGTGACATCCAGGATCCCGCCCACTGCAGACAGATCGTCGAGACGGCGGTCAAGGAGCTGGGTGGGATCGACATTCTCGTCAACAACGCCGCGCATCAGGCGAGCTTCAAGAGCATCGACGAGATCAGCGATGAAGAGT
The DNA here is from genome assembly GCF_032464655.1 of Rhizobium sp. 25PS6. NCBI lineage: Bacteria > Pseudomonadati > Pseudomonadota > Alphaproteobacteria > Hyphomicrobiales > Rhizobiaceae > Rhizobium > Rhizobium sp. 25PS6. Next base: position 40,016 of record NZ_JAWDIV010000012.1, on the reverse strand, counting down.
GGGAACTGACTTTCAAGGTCAATATCCATTCGATGTTCTACCTGACCAAGGCAGCCGTCGCCCATATGAAGCCCGGCAGCGCCATCATCAACACCGCTTCGATCAATTCGGACAATCCGAACCCGACGCTGCTTGCCTATGCGACGACCAAGGGCGCGATCCAGAATTTTACCGCCGGTCTTGCCCAGCTTCTGGCCGAGAAAGGCATTCGCGCCAATGCGGTGGCGCCCGGGCCAATCTGGACGCCGCTCATCCCTTCGACACTGCCTGAAGAAAGCGTCAGCAATTTCGGCAAGCAAGTGCCGATGAAACGGCCCGGCCAACCGGCCGAGCTTGCGACAGCCTATGTGATGCTGGCCGATCCCTTGTCGAGTTATGTCTCCGGCACGACCATCGCAGTTACCGGCGGCAAGCCGATCCTCTAAAGCGCGTCGCGATCGTTCAAATTCGCTCTGTCGCAAAACCGCTGCACACTTTTGCGCGACATGCTTTAAAGCGGCAAGGGCCGCCGTCTGGTTGTGACGGCAGCCCTTGACGGGGGCAGGGAGAGATCCCCAAGCTGTTTAGGCGGCTTCCTCAGCCGAAGCAGGGCATTGCCGGCAGATTGGCGCGGCTTGCCAGTGCTCCGATCATATTGCCCACCGAAGTCGAGCGCGGTTCGCGTTTGCGGGCGGCCGTCTCCAGGAGTTGCTTGAAGTCTTCAAGCTTTACGCCGTCGGCGCGCAACACCATGGCGATCAGGGGGTCGCGAAGGGCTTCGGATATTGTCAGGTCATCTCTGGTCTTTGTCATGGTTGTCCTCCTTTCGTGGGCGGTCGCCCGTGTTCCACTTTCCGCTGCCATGCCCTCGGCATTGACTTTCGCGTTTCGTGGTGTTACCGGTAAGTAACAATGCATTTGTTACCGATCGGTCACATTGATGTCAAGGACTAAGTCCGCAAAAAAATCAGAAACTTCGAATGAAATCCCCGCAGCCGTTCCAGAAGATCGCTTGCCCCCGCGCGAGCGTATCGTCTCGACAGCCTCGGAGCTTTTCCGCGAGCGCGGCATCCGCGGCATTGGCGTCGATGCCATTGCCGACGCGGCTCTGACCAACAAGATGACGCTCTATCGGCATTTTGGCTCGAAGGACGAGTTGGTCTGCGAGACGCTGCGCCGCGCCTCCGAAAAGGCGGGTGCCATCTGGCGCGATCTGGAATCGGCCTATCCCGGCAATCCGCGCGCCCAGCTGGACGCCTGGGTGGAGCTGCGGGCGCAATGTCTGAACGGCGAGCCCGCCGGCTGCGATCTCGCCAATGCCGCCATCGAGCTGAAGGGCGAGGGCCATCCCGCCCACGAAATGATCGAGCGGCACAAGGCCGAACAGCGTGATCGCCTGGCCGCGCTCTGTTCGGCGGCCGGCGCGCGCGAACCCCGGCTTCTTGCCGATACGTTGACGCTGCTGCTCGAAGGCGCGCGCGTCAGCCGCCAGGCCATGGGCGCTGCCGGCTGCTGCGGTCATTTCGCCAAGGCCTGCCACGCAGCGATCGCTTCCTTCGCCTGACCGCCGCAAGTGTGTGGGAGGGGAACCTTACCACTTCCATGCCGTTTTTAAACTAACCCGAGGGCGATGTGGAGGCAGGGAGATGAACTACGTCTATCTCAAACGCCTGTATGCCAAACGCGCCGAGCTCGAAGCCAAGCTGGAGCTCCATGATGCGCGCTATTGTTTCGGCGAGGAAGAGGTCGATGACGGCACCGACAGCGATTTGCGTCAGCGGCTGAGCGAAATTTCCGAGGAAATTGCTACGCTGGAGAGCAGGCCGGGCCGATAACTATTTAATTTGCAACAGCATTCAGATTTTAAGCCGACAGGCATAAAATCAGTCTGTGCTAGCACTGAGGATTTTCATCGTCCGATCGTCGAATTTTCCCTGATAGAAACGCTCGATCACCCGGTGGAAGGGCGAACCGTGGTCGCTGATCGCGGCAAACAAGGTCATCGACGAGCGCAGCTTGAGGTCGTCGGGCGAGCCCAGGATTTCGTGCGCCGATCTGCCGCCAACAGACAGGATCGCCTCGACGCAGCGCAGCAGCCGGCTTGAGAGAATGGGATCGGCGAGATAGGCGGCGGCTTCCTCGGCCGAGCGGATCGCATATTTTTCGGCCATCGCCGACATACCGAGACCGGCGATCTGCGGGAATATGAACCACATCCAGTGGGACGTCTTGCGCCCGGCTTTCAGCTCTAAAAGCGCCTGTTCGTAGACGCCGTTCTGGGCATCGATGAACCGATCGAGATTATAGTCGATTTCACCGGCCATGGTCCTTTTCCCTTCCTGCTGTCGATGCAGCCTGGGCCAAGGTCTCCATGCCCGGCGAGCCACTGCATAATTCCTCAAATCGGAATCGATTTTAAGGACAAAATTACACAGCAATTCAAAGTGCTACAGCGTCCGTTGCGCGTCCGAAAAGACGCGGCGCTGTAGCTGCTATTAGCAGACCCTCTCGGCGTAGGGGCTACTGTCGCGGCAATGGCCGTAGGCCGGATGAGCCGGCGTGTTATCGCCGGCCGGGGCGGCAATGGCCGATGTCGTCATCGGGTCCGTATCGCCGGAAGAATATGCGGCAAAACCCGCAAAGCTCAAGAGAACCAGCGCTCCGACCACGACAATGCGCTCGAAGGCCGAAAGTTTCTGGGCGCTGACATGATCTACATAATCGCGCTCGCCTAAACCGGCGGTTTCGTCCTCTTTTACATGGAGAGTCACCATATCCTCGCGACGACTTAAAGTTCCACAATCTGTCATTTTAAATACTCCTGCAACACATGCGGAGCGGAACCGGGTTCTTAGAGCAAACTCTCACCCTCATGCCGAACCGGCTTCGCATGCGAGCAGCATGTGTGTCTTCGATCGTGGCAATTGAAGGGACGATATTCAAACTCAGTGTTCAAAAAATCGTACCAATAAATGCAAAATATCGTGAAGCTCTGGTTGACCGGCATGATCCGGGGTAGTCCAGAGAGGAACATCTTTCTTCTGGATAGTCCCATGAGCAAATCCTTCGGCGCGATGTCGGTCGCGCAGCTTTCCGTCCTCATTCAAGGTGGCGCGGCCGACCCGGTCGAGGTGGCCGAGGCGGTCTTCGATTCCATCGCGAATTATGCCGACAAGTCGGTCTTCACCACACTGCTCGAGGGCCGGGCGATGGAGGAGGCGCGCACCTCTTCGCGACGTTTGCGGGAAGGGCGCTCGCTTGGATTGCTGGACGGCATTCCGATCGCCTGGAAGGATCTCTTCGACATCGAGGGCCTGCCGACGACGGCGGGCTCCGTCGTTCTGGCCAAGGATATGCCGGCCAAGCGCGACGCGGCTGTCGTCGCCTTGCTCAGGCAGGCGGGCATGATCGCCGTCGGGCGCACAAACATGAGCGAATTCGCCTTTTCCGGCCTCGGCATCAATCCGCATTACGGCACGCCGGCAAATCCGCGAAGCACCGATCTGCCGCGCATTCCGGGCGGCTCGTCCTCCGGCGCCGGTGTCGCCGTCGCGGCCGGGATCGTGCCGGTCGCCATGGGCACCGATACCGGCGGCTCGGTGCGCATTCCCGCCGCCTTCAACGGTATCGTCGGTTATAAGGCGACACGCGGCCGCCACGCGATGGCGGGCGTCTATCCGCTGGCAAAGAGCCTGGATTCGCTGGGACCGCTCTGCCGCAGCGTCACGGACGCGGTCTGGATCGACGCGGCAATGCGCGGCCTGACGGTGCCCGATGTCGCCACGCATCCCCTGCAAGGGCTGGAACTCGTCGTGCCTGAAAATGTCGTCTTCGATGGCGCTGAAGCCGGGGTCGTCGATGCGTTCGAGGCAGCTCTGGGACGTCTTCAAAAGGCGGGCGCCAAGGTTGCCCGCACCGTCATCCCCGCCTTCGATGAGATATTCGAGCTGATGACGAGATATGGTCCGCTGGTCACGGCGGAGGCTTTCGCACTTCACCAGGAACGCTTGGCCGGACCGGACGCGGACAGGATGGATCACCGTGTCGTCATGCGCACCCGTCTCGGAAGCAGGACGACGCTGCCCGATTACCTCAGAATCCTCGAGGCGCGCAGCCGCCTGATCGCCGATGTCGAGCGCCTTGTCGGCGACCGGCTGCTCGCCTTTCCGACTGTCGCCCATGTCGCGCCGCCGATCGGGCCGCTGGAGCAGGATGACGAACTGTTCTTCGCGACGAACAACAAGACGTTGCGCAACACCGCACTCGGCAATTTCCTCGACTGGTGCGGCGTTTCCATTCCCTGCGGCACCGGCGAGGCTGGCATGCCGGTTGGCCTGCTGCTTTCGGCCACTGCCCATCGGGATGAGGCGCTGCTGGGGATTGCCCTTGCCGCCGAGGCGGTTGTCCGCGGCGATTTTGCCTGATGGCAATTGAACCGACTGGCTTTTGTTGCCATTGATGGCATGAGGAGATCCTGGAGGAAGACACGTGCAGGTTTTGCAAAACGGACGTTTCGCGGTTTCGACATGGTCGCTGCATCGGCTGCTTGGCGCCGTTCATGCCTATAGTCCCGATCCCGACAAAAGCGCTGCGCCGAAAGAACCCTATGGCCCGGGTGCCACGGCGCTGATCGACGTGCCGGCGGCGCTCTCGGCGCGCGGCGTTAACCGGCTGGAGGTCTGTTCCTTCCATCTGCCGAGCCTCGACGCCGCCTACATGAGCGACTTGCGTGGCGCGATGGCGGCCTCGAACGTTCTGTTCCAGACGCTGCTCGTCGAGGACGGCGATCCGAGCCATCCCGAGACAGCCGAACGCGACGTCGAATGGATGGCGGGGTGGATCGACATTGCCGCAGCCCTCGGCGCGCAGAGGATGCGCGTCATTGCCGGCAAGCAGAAGCCGACGGAGGAAAACCTTACCCGTGCCGCCAACCATCTGAACTGGCTGGCCGGAAAGGCCGAAGACAGCGGTGTGCGTGTCGTCGTCGAGAACTGGTTCGACCTGCTGCCGTCGCCGGTCGAGATGAACTGGCTGCTGGACCGGCTGGACGGCAGGGTCGGCCTCAACGGCGACCTTGGCAACTGGCCGGCGCCAGCAAAATATGAAGGCCTTGCCGATATCATGGGCCGGGCGGAAATCTGCCATGCCAAGGCCGATTACGGCGCCGCCGGTCTCGACACCGAGGATTACCGCAGGTGCCTGGAGATGTGCGAGAGAGCCGGTTACGACGGTCCCTTTACGCTAATCTATGACTCGCCCTTCTTCCCCGATGAATGGGACGGCATCCTGCTGCAAAAGGCCTTCATCGAGGATTTCCTGCGTGAGGCGCCGGCGCGCAGGACGGCTTAAATCAGACGCGCTTCTTGCTCATTCCTAGTGCATGATGCCGAAACGTGTGAGCGGTTTTCGGACGACATCATGCTCTAACTATATAATGTAGAACAGGATTCAGATTTTAGGCCGAGCCGGCCTAAAATCATCCTGTTCTAGCGTGGGAACCTTTGGTTTTCCTCCAGCACGTTCAGATCCATGTGGTTGCGCATATAGCGCTCCGAGGCTTTCTGCAGCGGCTGATAATCCCATGGATAATAGGCCCCATTGCGCAGCGCCGCATAGACCACCCAGCGGCGCGCCTGGCTTTCGCGCACGGCGGCGTCGAAATCGGCAAGATTCCAGCGCCGGCCGGCCTGTTCGACAAGCCTTGCCAAGATCTCGGCATGCGCCGGGTCGGACGCCAGATTGTCGAGCTCCTGCGGATCGGCCTGGAGATTAAACAGCATCGGCGGGTCCTTCTCGCAGAGTGAGAGCTTGTATCGTCCGTCCCGGATACAGACGAGCGGCGCCTCGGAACCCTCTGCGGCATATTCCATCGGCACCGGGCTGCGGCTGCCGGTGCCTTGGGCAAGTGCAGCCAGATCCTCGCCCTCGGTCCATGGCTTCAGCGAGGCAATATCGATCCCCGCAAGACCGGCAAGCGTCGGCGTCACGTCGAGAGTGGAGACAGGCTGGTCGATCCGTCTGGGCTGCCAGCCGGGTGCTGCGATCATCAGCGGAACGCGGGCCGATCCTTCGAAGAAGTTCATCTTGAACCAGAGGCCGCGGTCGCCGAGCATGTCGCCATGGTCGGAGGCAAAGAGGATGATCGTGCTTTCAGCCATGCGGCTTCGTTCCAGGACGTCGAGAATGTCGCCGATCTTCTCGTCGACATAGGAGATATTGGCGAAATAGCCTCGCCTTGCCCGCCTGATTTGCTCATCGCTGATGTCGAAAGCGTCGTGATCACAGGCTTTCATCAGACGCTGCGAGTGCGGGTCCTGCCGCTCGAAGGCAATCGGCGCAACCGCCGGGTCCAGTGCCGGGCAATCCTCATAGAGGTCCCAGAATTTGCGGCGCGCGACATAGGGGTCATGCGGATGCGTGAAGCTGACGGTCAGGCACCAGGGGCGCTCGTCGTGTCCGCGCGAGAGATCGAACAGCTTGCGGCCGGCTTGGTAAGCGACCTCGTCGTCATATTCCATCTGGTTGGTGATCTCGGCAACGCCGGCGCCGGTGACTGAACCCAGATTATGATACCACCAGTCTATACGCTCGCCGGGCTTGCTATAGTCGGGCGTCCAGCCGAAGTCGGCCGGGTAGATGTCCGTCGTCAGGCGCTCTTCGAAGCCATGCAACTGGTCGGGGCCGACGAAATGCATCTTGCCGGAAAGCGCGGTCTGGTATCCGGCCGCGCGCAGATGATGCGCATAAGTCGGAATATCAGAGGCAAATTCCGCCGCATTGTCATAGACGCGGGTTCGGCTCGGCAATTGCCCGGACATGAAGGAAGCCCGCGCCGGTGCGCAGAGCGGGCTTGCCGTATAGGCGTTGGTGAAACGCACGGAGCGCTCCGCCAATGATTTCAGATGTGGCGCATGCAGGAAATCGGCAGGGCCATCGGGAAAGAAAGTGCCATTCAACTGATCGACCATCAGGATGAGGATATTCGGACGCGCCATGTGAAATTGTCTCCTATGGTCTCAAAGGCCGGGCCGATCTTCCTGGAAGGGGACGTCCCTTGCTATTTGCAGATCTTATCAAAACCACTATCATATCGCTTGTAAAGCCAGCTTTTTTTGATGCTTGCCAAAAGGATTTTTTATGCCAGACCGCCTGCCTGAGCTGGGATGGATGCGCATCTTCGCTGAGGTCGCAAGGCTCGGCAGCTTTTCGGCCGCGGCGGCAGTTCTCGGCCTTACGCAGCCTGCCGTCAGCTATCAGATTCGGCGGCTGGAAGAGCAGTTCGGCGTCGCCCTTCTGCGCCGCCAGCACCGCGGCGTCGAGTTGACCGCGGAGGGCGAACGGCTTTTCCTGGTTGCCGCTAAGACGGTCGCTGACGTCGATGCCCTGGCGCGCAGTTTCCGTACTGAGGCTCAAAGGCCGGTTGTCAGACTGAGAACCGACTATGCCTTTTCAGCGCTTTGGCTGATCCCGCGCATGCATGGTTTTCGCCTGCTTCACCCCGAAACGGATATTCAGATCGTCGCGACCCAAAGGCTTGAGCCCGGCTTTCGTGACGACGCAGATGTGGTGGTGGTCTTCGGCACAAATGCCGAATTCGGCGCTATCGGGTCGCTTCTGCTGCCGGAAAAGGTCGTGCCTGTCTGCACTCGAGGCTTTCTCGATCGCAACGGCCCGTTCGACGATCCGCAGCAGCTTGCCAAGGCGATCCTCATCCATCTCGATTCGCCGATGCCATCGCCTTGGTTCGACTGGCGAAGTTATTTTGCCGAATTCTCCGTTACTCGCGATCTCCACGCCGGCCGCGGCGATGTCAGCTTCAACACCTACTCGCTGGTCGTCCAGGCCGCTCTCAGCGAACAGGGCGTGGCGATCGGCTGGATGGGTCTGGTCGATACGCTTCTCTTCACGCATATGCTGGTGGAAGCCGGGCCGCCGCTCGAGGCCTGGGACCGCGGTTATTGGCTGATACCGCCGCGATCGGCAAATGTTGATAGCGAGAGGCTCAGCACCTGGCTGGTGGATGAAGTCGGCAGGACATGACATTCATTGCATCCGGAATATGTTCGCTCTCAGGAGAGAAGCCTTGTCATGACCGACGCCGATCGACATTGTGGCATCGATTCATAGGGAAGGGGCGAAGCATGTCGCGAACCGTCGGATACGTCGTTGGACTGCTCATGATCCTCCTGGGGCTGATTTGGATCGCCCAGGGAAGCGGTTATTTTCCCTATCCTGCATCCAGTTTCATGATCAACCAAAGCATCTGGGTTCTCTGGGGAAGCATCATGGCTGTCGCTGGGCTCGCCGTGACAATCATTATTTCACGACTGCGCCGGAGAGGATGAGCCGGCAACCCGTGCATAGCTTTGAGGGAATTCGGCATTCAAGAGTTCCTCGAGCAGAAATATCTGGCCGCTGGCGGCCTGTCGAATTGAGGAGAATGGCATGAGCGCAGCTGAAATCGACGGCTTTGCGGACCGGATCAGGCATCAGCGGGGCGGAATGATCTCCGCCTGGATCGGTATTCCCGACGCCACGCTTGCCAATCACCTGGCGCAGGAGGCCTTCGACACCATCGTGCTGGATATGCAGCACGGCATGTGGGACATGCCGTCGGCAGCGAATGCCGTCGCCCAGGTGCGGCTTGCCGGCAAGCCGGCGCTGGCGCGCATACCGGTCGGTGATTTCGCGTCCGCCTCGCGCCTGCTCGATGCCGGTGCCTCCGGCATCATAGCGCCGATGATCAATTCGGCCGAAGACGCGCAAGCCTTCGTCAGGACTACGAAATACCCGCCTCTCGGCGAACGCAGCTGGGGACCGTCGCTGGCGCTCAACCATACAGGCCTGTCGGCCGATGATTATCTGAAGAACGCCAACGCGCTGACCGTCGCCATCGCCATGATCGAGACCCGGGCGGCACTCGAGGCGATCGACAGAATCCTCGGCGTTGCCGGCATCGACGGTATCTTCATCGGCCCCTCCGACCTTTCGATCGCACTCTCGAACGGCGACCAGGTTGCGCCGAACGCCGCCGAGATCGACAGCGCCATGCAGCATGCGGTTTCGCGCTGCCGCGCCCATGGCAAATTCGCCTGCGCCTTCGCCGCCGACGGCGAGCGGGCGGGCGAGCTACTGAAATTTGGCTTCGATCTGGTCATTGCCGGTGCGGAGACCGCGCAACTGCGCTCCGGTGCCCGCCGCGCCATCAATGCCGCCCGCAGGATCGCTTCGGGTAGCTGATCCGAACGCGCCTCATTGCGCAGCCCCTCGCCGGACACGCATTTGTTGCGTCTACGCAAGCCTCGCGAAAGCTTCGCCAGACATGATCTCAGGTAATTGGGAGACCGTCTATGGATGATGCAGCAGCTGAGGACCGCGTACTCGAATTTGGCGCAAGCCGCGTCTATATCGGCAAGTATTCCTATGGTGTTTTGGGGACGCGGATCTTTACCTATGATCAGGGCGCGTCATTGCATGTCGGCAGGTTCTGTTCTGTGGCCATGGACGTGAACATCCTGCTTGGCGGAGAGCACAGGACCGACCGCTTCACGACATATCCTTTCGGCCATCAGAAATTTCTGGTGGAACTCGGCGGTGAGGGGATTACGCAGCCGAGCGGCACGAAAGGCGATGTCGTCATCGGCAACGACGTCTGGATCGGCTTCGGCGCCACCATCCTTTCGGGCGTTACCATCGGCGATGGGGCGGTCATCGCCGCCCGCGCGCACGTCTATCGCAACGTCGAACCTTTCGAGATCGTCGGCGGCAATCCGGCCAAGCACATAAGATACCGCTTCAACGCCGAGATGCGCGACCTTATGATGCGGCTCAGATGGTGGGAGCTGCCGGATGAAAGCATCAAGCAGATTTCCGAGATACTGTCCTGCAGCGAGCCCACCAAGGAGCTTCTGGACCTCATGCTGCAGGCATTCCGCGGCCAGGACGCGATCGGCGAGCAGCGGACGGACGCCGCCTGAGCGTCAGCCGGCCGATTTGACGGCAAGCCATATCACGTGGCGGGCGCCGCGTTTGCGGTTGGCGCGGATATTAACGAGATCGACGACAAAGCCGCTGTCCCTGAGGCGGCGCGTGAAATTGGGATCGGGACCGGACGACCAGACGGCCAGCACGCCGCCGGGGCGCAACGCGTCGCGGGCGGCGCGAAGGCCGGCAAAATCATAAAGCCGGTCGTTGGATTTGCGGGTCAGGCCATCAGGGCCGTTGTCGACATCGAGCAGAATGGCGTCATAGGCAGCCTTGCCGGCGCGGATCGCCTCGCCGACATCGCCCTGATGGATGCCGACGCGCGCATCGTCGAGACAGCCCTTGAAGACCTCGGCCATCGGCCCGCGGGCCCAGGCGATCACGGCCGGTACCAGTTCGGCGACGGTGACGCCGGCATCTTTCGGGAGAATGGCGAGAGCGGCGCGCAGGGTGAAACCCATGCCGAGCCCGCCGATCAGCATCCTTGGCTTCGGCTGCGACTTGATCCGATCCCAGGAAAGGGTCGCCAGCGCTTCTTCCGAGCCGCTGAGACGGCTGTTCATCAGCTCGTTGGCGCCGAGCATGATCGAGAACTCGCTGCCGCGCTGCTTCAGCCGCAATTCGCCGTTTTCACCGGGAATGGTCGCGGAATCGAGTTGGATCCAGGGCAGCATGACGGCTTCGCCTCGCATGAAAGGAACCGTCCCCTAGCATAGGGCGCTAGATGAGGCCAGCAAGCCGGCTTCAGATCATCCGCATGAAATGATCCTGCTCGAATTCGACGATGTCGTCCTGCGGCAGGGCCGAACGGCGGCGGATGTCCTCCACCTCGTCGGGCCTCAGCCGCGCCTTCGGATCCTCGAACCGGACCTCGGGATCGGGCACGGCCGAGAGCAGCAGCTGGGTATAGGGATGCAGCGGATTGTCGATCACCTTGGCAACGCTGCCCCATTCGACGATCTGGCCGGCATACATCACGGCGATGTCCTCGGCGACATAACGGGCGGTGGCGATATCGTGGGTGATGTAGAGCAGGCCGAGATTCATCTCCTGCTTCATCTCGTTCAACAGGTTCAGCACGCCGAGGCGCACCGAGACGTCGAGCATGGAGGTCGGCTCGTCGGCGACGATCACCTCCGGCTTGACGGCCAAGGCGCGAGCGATGTTGACGCGCTGGCGCTGGCCGCCGGAGAGCTCATGCGGATATTTCGGCGCGACGAGATCGGGATCGAGCCTGACGCGCTGCAGCAGTTCGCGGATCGCGGCGTCGATCTCGGCCCCCTTGATTTCCGGGCGGTGCAGTTTCAGTGGCCGCCGGAGATGATGGGCGATGGTGTGGGCAGGGTTCAGCGAGGCGAAGGGGTCCTGGAAGATCATCTGCACCGAACGGCGGTAACGGGCGATCTCGGCGGATTTCGCCGCCTCGACAGGCCGGCCCTTGTAGAGAATCCGGCCCGATGTCGGCAGATATTCGCGCATCGCCATGCGGGCGCAGGTGGTCTTGCCGCTGCCGGATTCGCCGACGAGCGCCAGCGCCCGGCCGGCATGCAGCGAAAACGAGATGGCGCGCGCCGCATGCACGGCCCCGAAGCCATGGCCGAAAGTCTTCGTCACCGTGTCGAGTGCGAGAATGGCGTCTGTCATAGCAGCACTCCTCCATGCAGCGAGGGGAAGGAAGCCCAGAGCTTTTTCGTGTAGTCATGCTTGGGCGTCCTGTAGATCGCCTCGGCCGTGTTCTGCTCCACCAACTGGCCTGATAGCATGATGCCGATGCGGTCGCAGAATTGCACCATCAGCCCGAGATCATGGGTGATGAACAGCACGGAGAAGCCGAAGCTGCGGCGCAATTCGTTGATGCGCTGCAGGATCTCGCGCTGGACGACGACGTCGAGCGCCGTCGTCGGTTCGTCCATGACGACGAGCTTCGGATCGAGCGCCATGCAGATGGCGATAACGATGCGCTGGCGCATGCCGCCGGAAAACTGGTGCGGATAGTCGCGCATGCGATCCGGCGCGATATCGACGAGCGTCAGCATCTCGGCGGTGCGCTCGCGGGCTGCAGCACGGCTCATGCCCTTGTGGGTGCGCAGCATGTCGTAGAATTGCGTCTCGATGCGCAGCACCGGGTTCAGCGAGTTCATGGCGCTCTGGAAGACCATGGCGACATCGCGCCAGCGGAATGCGTTGAGCGCCTGCCGGTCGAGGCCGAGCACGTCGCGAGCGTCGAGCAGGATGCGGCTCTCCTTGCGGATCAGCGCCGGCGGCTTGTGCAGGCGGCTGATGGCAAAAGCGATGGTGCTCTTGCCGCAACCGGATTCGCCGGCAAGGCCGAAGACTTCGCCGGGCGCGACATCGAAGCTGACATCGCTGACGGCCCGGAAATCCTTCTCCTCGCCGATATAGTCGATGGTGAGGTTCCTCACCGAGAGCAGCGGCTGCGTCACAGGCGGCCCTCCCCTGTTCGAACGAGCAGGGACCAGCGCTTCAGATGATTGCCGGTGCGCAGTCGCGGATTGGCGATCTCGTCGACGGCGAAATTCAAGAGCGACATGCCGATGCCGAGGAAGGCGAGCGCGAAGCAGGGGGTGAGGATATCCCACCAGGCGCCGACCGAAAGGGCCGAGGCCTTCTGTGCATTGTAGAGCATCGTGCCCCAGGAGATCGCTCGGGGATCGCCGAGGCCGAGGAATTCGAGTGTCGCTTCGGTGATGATCGCGAAGATGACGCTGCCGATGAAATTGATGCCGACGATAGATATCACGTTGGGAAAGATCTCGAATGTCATGATGCGCCATTGCGGCTCACCCATCATCTCGGCCGATTTGACGAAATCCTTCTGCTTGACGGAGAGCGTTTCTGCGCGGGTGACGCGTGCGCCCCAGGCCCAGGAGGTGGCGCCGAGGATAAGGGCGATGACGAGGGGGCTTGCCTGGCCGATGAAGGCGGCAAGCACGAGCAGCAACGGTAGGTTCGGAACGACCAGCACCATGTTGGTGAAGAAGCTGATGATCTCGTCGGTCTTGCCACCGCGATAGCCGGAGATGATGCCGAGCGCGGTGCCGACGAGGGTGATCAGCAGGCCGGCGCCGAAGCCGACGGCAAGCGATGTACGGGCGCCGTAGATCAGCCGGGCGAAGACATCCTGGCCGATGCGGGTCGTGCCGAGGATATGATCGAGCGATGGCGGCTGGTGCGGCCGCCCGGTGCGGGCGGCGGGATCGTACTGCGTCAGCAGGGGCGCTGCGATCGCGACGAGGACGATGAAGGCGATAATGACGAGACCGACGAGCGCCTTGCGGTTTCGAAGCAGGGTCTTCATTTCACGCTCCCTTCAGCCTGGGATCGAGCAGCACATAGCTGACGTCGACGATAAAATTGGCGATCAGCATGGTTGCGGTCATGATGAGGAGCTGGCCCTGGATGACAGGGTAGTCCCGGGCGAGGATCGCCTGGTAGAGAATGTTGCCGAGGCCGGGATAGTTATAGACGACCTCCGTCACCAGCGATCCGCCGAGGATGGTGCCGATGGCGATGGCAAGGCTGGAGACGGTCGGCAGCAGGGCGTTGCGCGCCGCGTACCAGAGCATCACATGCCGATCCGAAAGGCCCTTGGCGCGGGCCATGACGATATAGTCCTCGCCGAGCAGATTGATCATGTTGTTGCGCATGGTGACGGTGAAGCCGCCGATCAGCACGGTGCAGAGGGTCACCATCGGCAGGATGCCGTGGTAGGCGAGGCTGCCGATATATTGCAGGCTGAAGGCGGGATCGAGCGATGGGTCGGCGGCATAGCCGTTCGGAAACCAGCCGAGCGTGAAGCCGAAGATGAAGAGCACGATCAGCGAGGTGACGACGGCCGGTACCGAGGTTGCGAAGATCGCGCCGACGGAGACGACGACATCGAACTTGCTGCCGCGCCGCCAGGCGGCGACGATGCCGAGGAAGGTGCCGATCGCGAAGCTGACGATCGTCGCCGTACCCATCAGGCCAACGGTCCAGATGAGCGCATTGCCGAGCACCGAGGTGACGGGTAGCGGGAAATACTTGATCGAGCGGCCGAGATCGCCGGTGAAGATGCTGCCGAGATAGGTGAGGTACTGCTGCCAGAGCGGCCCGTCGACGAAGCCGAAGGTGAGTTTCAGCGCCTGCAGACTTTCCGGCGGCAATTCGGTGCCGGCGCTTGAGAACATGATCTGCACCGGATCGCCCGGCATCAGACGCGGCAGGAAGAAATTGATCGTCGCTGCCGCGATGAAAGCTGCCATGTAGAAGACGAGGCGGCGAAGCAGGAAAGCCATGGGAACTCCGTCGTGACGGGAGCGGCGTTTTACGCCGCTCCCGAGAATTTGCGATGCTTACTTGACCGGCTCGAGAGCCAGGAGGTTCAGCAGGCGTGCCGGGTTGGTCCGGGAGATCGACGGGTTGACGAAGGGGTTTTCCTTGGTCGACCAGCCGCTGAAGCGCTTGGTGTTGTACTGATACCAGTTCGGATTGTTGAAGACGGGAATCATCGGCATGTTTTCAGCGACGATGCGTTGCGCCTTGTTCATCGCGTCCTTCTGCTTGGCAAGATCGGCGGTATGAGTGAACTCGGTGACGAGTTTTTCGACCTCCGGATTGAACCAGCGCTGCGCGGTGAAGCGGGTCTTGCCCTTGTCCGAGGCGCTGAAGGCGCGCTTATAGGGGTAATAGGGCGAAGCCGAAGCCGGCAGGCTGTTGATCGCCGCATCGAAAGTGCCGTTGATGAGGTTGCCGGTCCAGACGGCTTCCTCCGGCGTTTCGATCTTGGCGTCGATGCCGACAGCCTGGATGCCTTCCACGGCGATGTTGACTGTATCGACCCAGTCCGTCCAGGAATTCGGGACAATGATGGAGAAGGAGATCTTACTGCCGTCGGGATTGTCGCGGAAGCCGTCGCCGTCCTTGTCCTTGTAGCCTGCCTCGTCGAGCAGGGCCTTGGCTGCATCGGCGTCATAGGTTGCGAACTTGCCGAAGTCGGCCTTGATGGATGGGTCCGCCCAGCTCTTGTAAAGCTCGCCCATCAGGCCGGGGTCTTCGTTCAGCGTCGGATAGCCATAGCCGGCGACGTCGATCATCGTCTTGCGGTCGAGCGCCATGCTGACCGCACGGCGGAATTTCAGGTCGTTGAAGGCCTTCTTGTTGTTCTCGTTTGCCGTTTCCAAGTTGAACAGAAAGGCGACCATGCTGCTTGGCGAATACCAGTAATGGAAGTGCGCCGGATCCTTGGAAACATAGACATTGTCGATATCGGGAATGAAGGAGACGCCCCAGTCGAGCGTGCCGTCGGCCGTTGCCGTCAGGATCTGGTTGTTGTCGGCAAGCTGCGGGAAGCGTATGCAATCGACCTTCAGGTGAGCGTTGTCCCAATAGTGCGGGTTGCGGCACTGGTCATAGGTCTGGCCGGTGAAGCGCGGCACCTCCGTCAGCGGGCCGCTACCAACAGGGGTCTCGTTGGCGAAAGTCACGGGATCGGCGACGTCCTTCCAGACATGTTCCGGGACGATCGGCAGCTGCGAGATCTGCTCGGCGGCAAGCGAGCTCGGATTGGCGAGCGTGAAGCGCAACGTCTGACCGTCGACCGCCTGCACGTCGGTGACGAAGGTCCAGATGCTGACGAAGTCGAGCGCCGGGAATTTTTTCAGGTAATCATAGGTGAACTTGACGTCGGCTGCCGTCAGCGGCTTACCGTCAGACCATTTCAGATCTGAGCGCAGCTTGAATTCGATGCTCTTCAGATCATCGGAGAGCTTGAAGCTTTCGGCCAGGCGATAGACCGGCTTGTTGCTGTCGAAGCGGTTGAAGACGACCAGCGGCTCGTAGATGAAATCGAGCGTCGACTGGCGCGCCGAGGTCTGGTTGAACGGGTTGAAGTTGCGAACCCAGGTCGTTGCCGGTTCGATATTCGCCGTCAGCACCGTTTGCGCCATGGCGGATCCGGAAAGCAGGGTGATTGCTGCGGCTGCAAGAAAATGTTTCTTCATGTTTTATTCCCCTTTTCTTATGCGGTGAGAGATGGCGCGCCGGTCAGGAGACAAACGCGCTTGCAAACATGTCTTCGACTTCTGCATGGGCGGCGCGGACATCGACCTTGAGATTGCCGAGGCGGGCCTTGCCGGCAGCGATCCGCTGCAGGGCAGCTTCCGTCAGCGGACGGGCGGCCTTGGCGGCGGCTTCGCTTTCCGGAATGTCGCCGTGGCTGTGGAGCGCAATGTCGAAGCCTGCGTCGAGCACCTGTTTGACACGTTCCGGCAAAGTGCCGGAGAGCGACTCCATGAAGATGCAGTCGGAAATCAGCACGCCGTCATAACCCATCTCCTTGCGGATCACGTCGTGCATAACAGGCGAGACGGACGCCGGCAGCTCGGCGTCATAGGCCGAGTAGACGACATGGGCGACCATCGCCCAGGGCGTATCTTTCAGCGCCACGAATGGCTTGAAATCGGTGGCGGTAAGCGTCTCGCGGCTGGCATTGACCACCGGACGCTCCTTGTGGGAGTCGAGCGTCGCACGGCCATGGCCGGGTATGTGCTTGATAACAGGCATGTTGCCGGTCTCGAGCAGGCCATCGACCACCTCGCGGCCGAGGGCAGCGATGAAATCGGGATCAGGGCCAAAGGAGCGGGCGCCGATGACCGCGCTCGTCGTCTCGAAGACGAGATCGAGAACGGGCGAGCATCCGCTGGAAAGGCCAAGTTCCGTCATCATCGCGCCCATGGCCTGGGAGGAAAGGCGCAATGCTTTTTTGCCGAGATCGAAATCGCGGCGCGCAAGTTCGGCGAACTGGCCGAAGCTGCGGAAGAGCGGCCAGGGACCGGCATCGAGATGCTGAACGCGGCCGCCTTCCTGGTCGGTGAAGACAGGCGCGTCATCGCGGCCGACAGCTTCGCGGAAGCGGTCGATCAGCCGCCTCGTCTGCTCCGGCTCGCGCTGATTACGTCGGCCGACGAAGAGGCCGAGCGGATTGGTGTCGCGAAAGAGGGCGAATTCATCATCCGAAATGGTGGGATTCGGAAGGCCGACGAAAAGGGCGAGCGGGGTCGAGGACAATTCTGGTGCTCCGGGATCAGCTGGTCATTTCGGCGTGCTTCTCAGCATGCCTTCGTAGATGCCCTTGTCGGGGGCGGGGATGACGATTGCGCCTGCGGCCTTGGCGTAGAAATCGACCGGGCCGGCATCGCCGATGAAGGCATAGGCGTGACCGAGCGCCTTCATGGTCTGAAGGCAGGCGGAAAAGAGGGCGAGCCCGATCCCTTTGCCGCGCGCATCGGGATCGACGCCGGTGGGGCCGAAGAAGCCGCGCGCCGTCGTGTCGTAGCAGGCAAAGCCGAGCAGCTTGCCGCTTTCAACGGCGATCAGGCAGGCAGCAGGCTGGCGGGAGAAGGCGACGGTGACTTCGCTCGCCCAGCTCTCGCTGAACCGTTCGCGAACCCAGCTGACGATCAGATGCAGTTCCGGGGGGAGGGCCGGACGGATGGAGATGCCGACATCGTCGGCTTTGCATTTCAGGGCGGCGAGCTCTGTGGAAAATAAGCGCACAAGCAGGTCTGGCACCTGTCACCCTCCATTTATTCCGTTACTGCGGAACGTATCCCCTTTTAGTGTCATAGACTTGGCCATCTGGCCGGGCTTGTCAACTAGGTTTTTAAAACGGCCAAAGGCGCGACCCGCCGCAGTCCCAGGGTTTCAACGCAAAGTAGGTGCCGAACGCAAAAACGGCCCGGGAAGCCGGACCGCTTTCGATTGGAGGCATGTTGGCTGAGCGAACGCCTATTCGCCGTCTTTCCAAAGTGCATGAAAATGCTGCACCGGGCCGTGGCCGGAGCCGACGGTGAGGCGTGCGGCAGCCGCGACCGCGCCGGCGAGGTAATCCTTCGCGATGGCGACGGCCTCCCGCGCCGAAGCGCCCTTGGCTAGCTCGGCCGCCAGCGCGCTGGAGAGCGTGCAGCCGGTGCCGTGGGTGTTCTTGGTCGGCACGCGCCTGGCTTCGAACCAGTGCAGGCCGGCGGCCGTGGCAAGCACGTCTGGGCTCTCGTTACTGTCGAGGTGGCCGCCCTTGACCAACACCGCGGTGGGGCCAAGCGCCAGCAGGCGTTCGGCCTGCGCCGCCATGTTAGCTCGGTTTGTCGCCACCGGCTGGTGCAGCAGGGCGGCGGCTTCGGGCAGGTTGGGGGTCAGAAGCGTGGCAAGCGGCAGCAGCCGCCGGGTCAACACGTCGACCGCTTCAGGCGCGAGCAAGGCGGCTCCACCCTTGGCGATCATAACAGGGTCGATGACGATGGGAATGTCGCGGCGGTCAGTTAGCGCACCGGCAACGGCATCGGCGATGCCGGCATTGGCGATCATACCGATCTTGACGGCATCAACGCGCACATCCGCAAAGACGGCATTGATCTGGTCGGCGACGAATTGCGGCGGCACCAGATGCACGCCGCTGACACCTTGCGTGTTCTGCGCCGTCAGCGCAGTCAGCACCGCCATGCCGTAGACGCCGCGGGCGGAAAAGGCCTTGAGATCGGCCTGGATGCCAGCGCCGCCGGAGGGATCGGAGCCGGCGATGGAGAGAACGTTGCGGATCATGTGCGGACCTTTCTAATTTCTGCAGCGATGCGGCGCGTGGCGGCTTCGGGGTCGGGCGTGCCGCAGATGGCCGAAACGACGGCAAGGCCCTTGGCGCCTGCGGCGAACACCTGAACGACATGATCCGCCTTGAGTCCGCCGATCGCGACCGATGGCACCGGCGAGGCCTTTACCAGCCTTGCAAGTCCGTCAAAGCCGATCGGCTGCTTGTGATCGGCCTTGGTCGGTGTCGCAAACACCGGCCCGACGCCGGTGTAATCGAGGAGATCAGGATCGACGGCGTTAGCAAGCGCCTCGCTCTCGACCGACAGGCCAAGGATCATCTCAGCACCGATCATCGCCCGGGCTTTACGCGCATCCATGTCCTCCTGACCGATATGCAGGCCGTCGGCGCCGATGGCGATTGCCGCCTCGACGTCATCATTGACGATGAGGAGGGCGCCGGTCCCATCCAGCACCTGTTTCAGGGCGCGGCCGGTCTCGATCATCCTGATGGTGCCGGCATGTTTGTCGCGCAGCTGCACCATGGTCGCGCCGCCGGCAACGGCAAGGCGCGCGGTCTCGACCATGCCGATCCCCGCGCAGAGATCGGGGTCGAGGACGAGATAGAGCGAAAGGTCGAAAGCCTTCATGCCGCCGATATCCTTGCCCTGGCGTCAAGCGTTTCGGCGTCGAGCGCGGCCAGCGCATCGAGGAAGCGCCAGGAGAAGGAGCCGGGGCCGGCTGCTCCAAGGGCGGCCTCCTCGCCGGCGATGGCGAAGGTTGAAAGTGCAGCGACCGTCGCACCGAAGATGTCCTCAGGCGCTGTCGCGGCAAAGGCGCCGACAAGGCAGGTGAGCGAGCAGCCGAGTGCTGTAACCTGAGGCATCAGGACCGATCCGCCTTCGATGCGCACAGCTCGCTCGCCATCGGTTACGAAATCCACGACGCCGGTAACGGCGACCACCGCCTGCTGCCGTTCCGCCAGCCATCGCGCCGAACCTTCCGCTTGCTCGACCGGGTCGCGGCTGTCGACCCCCTGGCCGCGGCTCTCGCCGCCGGCAAGCGCGATGATCTCGGAAGCGTTGCCGCGAATGATAGTCGGTCGCAGGGCGAGCAGTTCGGCAACCGCATTGCGGCGGAAGGCCGTGGCATAATGCGCGACTGGATCGAGCACCCAAGGTTTGCCGGCTGATGTCGCCACCTTCGCCGCCGCCTGCATGCCGTCAATCCATTGCGTCGACAGGGTGCCGATATTGATTGTCAGCGCGCCGGCGATCGCGGCGAATTCGCCGGTTTCTTCGGCGGCATGCACCATGGCGGGCGAGGCGCCTGATGCAAGCAGAACATTCGCGGCGATATTCATGGCGACGTAATTGGTGATGCACTGAACGAGCGGCGGCTTCTCGCGCATCGCCTTCAGCATCGCTCCTGGTGTGGTCCTGGTCTGCATGTGGCCCCTTTCAGGCGGGGGGCGGGCACGGGGCGGTTCATGCGGGCGGTGCCGCGGCCCCGAGCGACTCCCTCCGCCGGCATTATCCGGTTCAGGTTCGAAGGGTGCTTCTCAGCCCGTCTGTCGACGGGCGCCCCTGTCTCTCATCGCGCTCTTTTCGCAGAGAATGGGGCGACTGTCACCCCGAAAATGACAATTCCACGACCTGCCGACGCGTCTCTTCTACGAAAAGGCGGTCAGCCGACGATCTTTGTCAGCAGCCGTCCGATATCCTCGTTGGCGACAGTTTCGCCATGCTTGACCCTCAATCACGCATGCGCTTCCCTGCCGCGATAGACCTCCGGATCGGGGATCGGAACCGCGGCGATCAGTGCGCGGGTGTAGTCATCCGTCGGGTTCTCGAAGATATCCCGCCGCGTGCCGGTTTCGATGATGCGGCCGGCGCGCATGACGGCGACGTTGTGGGACATGCGCTCGACCACGGCCATGTCGTGGGAGATGAAGAGATAGGCGAGCCCCATCGTTTCCTGCAGTTCGAGCAGCAGGTCGAGCACGCGGGCGCGGACGGAGACGTCAAGGGCTGCGACGCTCTCGTCGGCGACGATCAGCTTTGGCTCAAGCGCGAG
This sequence comes from Rhizobium sp. 25PS6, assembly GCF_032464655.1. Taxonomy (NCBI): domain Bacteria; kingdom Pseudomonadati; phylum Pseudomonadota; class Alphaproteobacteria; order Hyphomicrobiales; family Rhizobiaceae; genus Rhizobium; species Rhizobium sp. 25PS6. Next base: position 19,397 of record NZ_JAWDIV010000012.1, on the reverse strand, counting down.
CGCCCGTGCGATGCAGATGCGCTGGCGCTGGCCGCCTGAAAATTCGTGCGGGTAGCGCGTCGCCGCATCAGGCGTCAGGCCGACCCGGCGCAGCAGTTCGGCGACGCGGTCCTGCCGTTCGCTGTGGTTGCCGATGCCGTGGATGACCATCGGTTCGCCGATTGCCTTACCGACGACCATTCGCGGGTCGAGGGAGGCATAGGGATCCTGGAAGATCATCTGCGCCGAGCGGCGCACGGGCCGCATCTTGCGCTGGCTGAGGCCGGCAATTTTGCGGCCGTCGATCAGGACATTGCCCTTGAAGGGGATGAGACCGAGCACGGCCTTGCCGGTGGTCGATTTGCCGGAGCCGCTTTCGCCGACGAGGCCGAGCGTTTCGCCCGGCAGGATATCGAAGGAAACGCCTTCGACGGCTGCGACCGGCGGCTTGCCCTTGAAAAACCGGCTTGCGGCATTGCCATAGGTGACGGTGAGGTCGCGCACGTTCAGCACCGGCGTGCGGTCCGGATGCAGCGTCTCGATGGCGCGCTGGCTGATGCGCGGCGGACGGTCGGTGCCGGCAAGCGCGCCGAGCCGCGGGACGGCGGCGAGCAATTGCTGCGTATAGGCCTCCTTCGGCCGCTGGAAGATGGCGAGCGCCGTTCCCTGCTCGACGATCCTGCCATTCTGCATGATGACGACGCGGTCGGCCATTTCGGCGACCACCCCCATGTCGTGAGTGATGAGGATGATCGAGGCGCCGAATTCGCGCTTCAACTCTCGCATCAGCTTGAGGATTTGCGCCTGCACGGTGACGTCGAGTGCGGTTGTCGGCTCGTCGGCGATCAGCACCTTCGGCCGGCAGGAGAGCGCCATGGCGATCATCACCCGCTGGCGCATGCCGCCGGAAAGCTCGTGCGGGTACTGCTTCAGCCGCCGGGCCGGCTCGGTGATCTGCACGGCATCGAGCATCTTCAGCGCCACCGCCTCGGCATTGTCGCTGCCCTGGTGCGCGCGGATTGCCTCAGTCAGCTGGTTGCCCACCGACATGACCGGGTTGAGCGAGGTCATCGGCTCCTGGAACACCATGGCGATATCGCCGCCGCGCACGCTGCGCATCGCGCGGTCGGAAAGCGTGAGCAGGTCGCGCTCGCCAAGCAGCACGCTGCCGGAGGCCACCCGCAGCGAGGCCTTCGGCAGGAGCCCCATGATCGACAGCGAGGTGACCGACTTGCCGGAGCCGGATTCGCCGGCAATGCAGAGCGTTTCGCCGCTTGCAAGCTCGAAGCTGACATCCTGGAGCACCGGCTTGCGGCCTTCGGGGGTGCGGGCATCGACGCTCAGATTGCGAAGGCTGAGCACCGCTGCGGCGGCGGGCATGGCTTCGTTCACGCGAACACGATCCTCGGGAAGTAGAAGGAAACCACCCAGTTCGGCTGGTCGACGATCTCGCTGATCCGCAGATCGCCGCAGACCGAGCAAAGCAGATAGGCATCGACGGCGCTCATGCCGTGTTCGGCGCCGAGAAGATCGATCATGCGCATGACGCTTTCGCGCGCCCCGGTCATCAGATCAGGGCCGATGCCTGTCGTCACCTCGTAGCCGGCGCCGTCGAGATGGCGGGTCACCGGTTCGGTCGTGGTGAAGCGCGGCGTCTGCAGCTTGGCGCCCTTGACGAGTTCGATCGTCGCTTCGACGTTCATCTGGCTTTCGATCGCCGTGCCGCAGACTTCGCCATCACCCTGGGCGGCATGGGTATCACCGATCGAAAACAGCGCGCCGTCGACCTCGACGGGCAGGTAGAGCGTCACCCCGGCCGTCAGGTCGCGGATGTCCATGTTGCCGCCGACGCGGCGTGGGGGAACGACGGAGTGGGTGCCGGGCTCGGCGGGTGCGACGCCGATCGTGCCGGCGAAGGGCTTTAGCGGCACGCGGCCGCCCGGGCCGTAAAGGGCGGGCACCATGCTGTTGGCGTCATAGGACCAGACATGCAGTGCCGGATCCGTGAACTGATCCGCGAGCAGGCCGAAGCCCGGAATATTGGCCGTCCAGCCGACGCCCGACGGAATGAACTTGCGCAGCGTCACCTTCAGCGCATCACCGGGCTTGGCGCCTTCGATATAGACCGGGCCGGAGACCGGGTTGATCTTGCCGAAATCGAGCGCGTTCAGCGTTTCGAGCGTCGCGTCGTTTCCGAGCTGGCCACCCGATGAATCCATGCATTCGAAGTGGATCGTCTCTCCGGGCTTGGCGACGACGGCGGGGGGGAAATCCTTGTTCCAGCCGAAATTATGCTGGGCGCGGTGGATGGTGTGGGTGCAGGCGATGCACATGTCATATCTCCCTCGATTTTATGATGCCTTCCCGGCATGGACCGGGAAGGCTTTGTTTCTTCAGGGCCTATTGCTTGACGTAGATCGCGTCGTAATTGATGACGCGGGTCGGATCGATGTAGATGTTGTCAGCACCGCCCATGCGCATCGACTTGGCGACGACGCGGCGTTCGTTGATCACAGGGATCCATGGCGCATCGGCCATGATATCGGTGAAGATCTTGCCCCAGGCGGCGGTGCGCTCGGCTACCTTTGCCGGATCGGACATCGAGTCGGCGGCAACGGCGCGCTTGTCGAGTTCGGCGTTGCAGTACCATGACCAGTTCCAGCCGCCCGGAACCGCGCCGGCGCAACCGAGAATCGGGCCGTAGAAGTTGGACGGATCCGGGAAGTCGGCGATCCAGGCCATGCCGCCCGACCAGATCATCGGCGCTTCGCCTTCCGTGCCGCCGGCCGAGATGACGTTTGCCTGGGCCAGCGCTCGGACCTCGGCCTTGACGCCGACAGCGGCCAGATCCTGCTGAATCGCCTGGGCGATGCGCGGCTGCGGATCGGTGTTGGTGGAGTAGAGCACGGTCTCGAAGCCGTCGGAATAGCCGGCTTCGGCAAGCAGCGCTTTGGCTTTCGCCACGTCATAGGCATAGCCGGTGAAGGACTTGTCGTAGCCCGGCATCAGCGGCGGCAGCGGCTGGTTGGCAGGCGTTGCGCGGCCGTTGAGGATGCGGGTGATGCGCTCCTTGTTGATCGCCATGTTCAGCGCCTGGCGAACCTTGACGTTGTCGAAGGGCTTCACCTTGGTGTTGAGGGTGATGTAGCCGGTATGCAGCTGTTCGCCGTCGACGATCATCTGCGCGCCGTCGGCCGAATTCTTGATTTCAAGAAACTTCGCCGGCGGAATGCCGTCGCCGGCAATATCGACCTCGCCCTTCTGCAGGCGCAAGAGCGCCACCAGCGGCTCTTGGCCGACCTCGACCTTGAAGCTGTCGATATAGGGAACGCCCTTGACGAAATAATCCTTGTTGCGCTCGAAAACGAGCTGCTGGCCGATTGTCCAATCCTTCAGGATGAAGGTGCCGGAGCCGACCGGCTTCTTGCCGAAGTCGCCGGCCGCGGCCTCGACGGCTTCCTTCGGCACGACCGAGGCGAAGTTGATGGCGAGCACGTGCAGGAAGGTGGCGTCGGGGCGCGAGAGGTTGAAGATGACGGTGCTATCGTCCGGCGTCTCGATGCCGGAGAGCGTCGTCGTCTTGCCGCCAGTTTCATCCTCGAAGCCCTTGATCGCCCCGAAGAAGCCGGCGCCGGGCCCTTGAGTCTTCGGGTCGACGGCGCGTTCGATCGAATATTTCACGTCGGAGGCGACGACCTCGCGGCCGTTCGAGAACTTCACGCCCTTGTGCAGCTTGAAGGTATAGGTCAAGCCGTCGGCCGACACGGTGAAGCTTTCGGCAAGCGAGGGAACCGGGTTCGGCGTGCCGGGCGCGTAGTCCATCAGGCGGGAATACAGGCTCTTGATCATCGACCAGTTGACCCAGTCGTAGCCGATCGCCGGGTCGAGTGTGGTGATGTCGTCCTTGTAGGTGACGACGATATCGCCGCCCTGCTTGGGCGTTTCCTGCGCCATGACGGACAATGGCGCGAGCGCCACCATCGTTGCCATGGTCGTCTGTTGCAGCCAGCGTTTGAACATCTTGGTTCCCCTTCTTTGGTTGCTGTCAGCGTGTGCGGATGCGCGGGTCGATGACCGGCGCGACGAGGTCGGCAAGCAGGTTGCCGATGATGATGGCAAGTGCCGAGGTCAGGGTGACGCCCATGATGATCGGGATGTCGACCTGCTGGATTGCCTGCCAGGCGAGCTGGCCGATGCCGGGCCAGCCATAGACCGCTTCAACCACGACCACGCCGCCCATGAACTGGCCGATGTCGATGCCGATCATGGCGATGATCGGCAGCACGGCATTGGGCAGCGCATGGCGCAGGATGACGCGCTTCGAGGAAAGGCCCTTGGCGCGCGCCGTGCGGACATAATCCTGGTTCAGCACGTCGATCATCGACGAGCGCACCATGCGGGCGTACCAGCCGGCGCCGCAGATGCCGAGCGTTACGGCAGGCAGGACGAGATGCGAGAAGCTGCCGTAGCCGCTCATCGGAAACCAGCCGAGCGTTGCCGCCAGCAGGTAGAGCAGCAGCAGGGCGACGAGGAATTGCGGTGCGGAGGTGCCGACAAAGGAGGCCATCATCACCAGCCGGTCGACGAAGCCGCCGCGGCGCATGGCAGCGATGGTGCCGAGCGTCAGGCCGAGCACCACCTCGACGAAGATGCCTGCAAGCATCAGCGTCAATGTTGCCGGCAGGCGGGCGGCGATCAACGTCCAGACCTCGGTTTTCTGCGCATAGGAGCGGCCGAGATTCCCGTGCAGCAGATTGCCGAGATAGGTGCCGAACTGGACCAGCAGCGGCTGGTCGAGGCCAAGCTCACGGCGGATGTTGGCGACCGTCTGGGCGGTGGCGCTGCGGCCGGCGATCATGCGGGCCGGATCGGCCGGAAGGGCGTAGAGCAGCACGAAGGTGATTGCCGCGACGCCGAGCAGGATGAGAGCCGCCTGTGCCAGCCTCCGGAGCATGAGTGACGCCATTAGCCCCTCCCGCGCTGGGTCGGGTCGAGAATGTCGCGCAGCGCGTCGCCAACGAGATTGAAGGAAAGCGCCGTCAGAAGGATGATCGCGCCCGGAATGAAGACGAGCCAGGGGGCGGCTTGGAAATAGCTTTGGCTCTCGAAGATGATGTTGCCCCAGGAGGGCTGCGGCGGCTGGACGCCGACGCCGAGGAAGGAGAGTGTGGCCTCGAGCAGCACCGTGGTGGCGATGCCGAGCGTGCCCCAGACGATTGCCGTCGGCATGAGGTGCGGCAGGATATGCATGAAGAGCACGCGCATGTGGCCGGCGCCGAGCGAGCGCTCAGCCATGATGAAATCTCGCTCCACCAGGCCGCGGGTCTCGGTATAGACGATGCGGGCGACCTGCACCCAGTTGACCAGCGCAATCACCATGGCAACGATCCAGAGGCTCGGCTTCAAAAGGGCTGCCAGCACGATGGCGAGCAGCAGCGCAGGAAATGCCATCATCAGATCGGTGAAGCGCATCAGGATGTTGCCCGGCAGCCCGCGGAGATAACCGGCAACGATGCCGACGAAGAGGCCGATCGTCACCGCGATGCCATTGGCGACAAGGCCGATGATCAGCGAGGTGCGGGCGCCGAAGAGCAGGCGCGAGAACAGGTCGCGGCCGAGCGTGTCGGTGCCCAGCAGATAGGGACCGCCCGGTGGCAGCGGCGCGCCTTCGAGCGAGAGGCCGTCAAACATCTGCTCGTCCGGGCTGAACGGCGCGATCCACGGCGCTGCAATCGCGAGCGCGATGACGAGTGTGACGACGATCAGGCCGAACAGCGCCGTCGGCTGGCGGATCATCTGTTTCAGCACATGCATCAACCCGCCTCCGGCAGGGGTTCGGCACCCGCCAGGATGAAGGCTGATATCTGCTCCATCGGCAGGCGGCGGCGCATGGCGCAATTGCGCAAGATTGAGTAAGCGCTCTCCTCGTCGATGCCGTGTGCGGCCTGAAGCTTTTCGACGGCGGCATGAACGAGCGGCCGCAGCCGGACGCGCTCTTCGAGATATTGCAGCTTCTCCACGGTCGCCTTGCGCTCCCGATGAATGGAGACGGCCATGACAAGCGCCGGATAGACGGCCGATGTGGCGATCGGCTTGGCGATGATCGCGCCGGCGCCCTGTGCGAGCGCCCAGGCGATGCGGCCGGGCGCTTCCGAGCCAAGCAAGGCGACGACGGGGCAGGCAGGCGTTTCGCCGTTCCAGGGCAGCAGATCGTCCCAGCCTTGATCGGCATCGACGATGACGAGATCGGGCAGTGTCGCGGCCGAGAGCGGCGCCCATTGCAGCGTTGCATGCATGCCGAGCAGGCGAAGCTGGCGGATCAGCTTTTCGGTGTTGCCGTCCTCGCGGTGCAGGACCATCGCCTGCCAGCCGGTGAAATTGGGTGTCTCTCTCATGACACCACCCTTAACCGCGGCAAGGCCTGTCGGTTGCGGCCGGTCAGATAGGGGTCGGCGGCGAGAGGCGGCTGCGAGGCGACGACATCGAAGCCGTTGTCGGCGTTGATCCGGCCGAGATGGAAGGGCAGGGCGGCATGATTGGTCTCGCGGTCGATCGAAAGTGCGCCGAACGGGGTCGGCCAGGATCGATTGTAGAGCTCGCGCCGAACGGCCTCGGGCTCGTCACTACCGGCAGCGACGATCGCGTCGACGCAGAGCCGGACGGCGGTATAGGCGCTGGCAAAGACGCTGGAGACACGCCGCTCGGCGCCGTGATGCTCGGTGACACGGGCCTTGAAGGCGGCATTTTCGGGGGTCGCGATACTATCGAAATAGGAAGCGGCGCAAAGCTGGCCGGCAGCAGCTCCGGCGGCGATATCGTCGAGTTCGCATTCCATCAGGTCGCAGCTCACGACCGGGCAGTTTTCCGCGCGAAAGGCCGGGTCGCGATCACCGAGGGCCTTGATCGCCTCCAGGAAGGCGTAGCTCGAGGGGCCGATCAGATTGTTGAGGATGAAGCTCGGGCGGCGTTGCGCGATCTCGGCGACGATGCGCTCGACGGCGGTTTCCTCGAGCGGAAGATAGCGTTCACCAAGCACCTCGCCGCCGGCATTGGTAATGAGTTCGCGGGCGAGCCGGTTCATCTCCCAGCCCCAGACGTAGTTGGCGCCGACGAGATAGGGCCTTGCGCCGTAACGCGGGATCAGGTGCTCGAAAAGCGGCAGCAGATGCTGGTTCGGGCAGCCGCCGACATAGATGACGTTCTCGTTGGCCTCGAAACCTTCATAGGGGCACATATACCAGAGCAGGCCGTCATGTTTCTCGACGAGCGGGATGACTTCCTTGCGTGCCGCAGATGTGATCGTGCCGACGATATGGCGGCAACCGGCGCGCAGAAGATGGCGCGCACCGTCCAGATAGGCGGCAAGATCGGCATGCGGGTCGAAGAAGGCGGGTTCGATCGCCAGCCCTTCGACGCCGGCATATTCGGCCATCGCGAAATCGGCGCCGTCGCGAGCGTCGCGGCCCATCGAGCCGTAGGGCCCGGTGGTCGAAAAGAGGATGCCGATTTTCAGCGCGTCGTTCATCAAGTGACCACATCAAAAACCCCACGACGCTGGTCCCATCGAGCGATGAGGCGTCATGGGGCGAAACTGCCCAGAGACTATCGGAGTCATGTCAATGCGGCTGGCCTTCTGCCTAATCCGCAGGCCTGAGTAAAATACAGGCAGCTTGTCTTTGTCAAGTGTGCTGCGCTGCACTCGCAGTCATTTGATCTTGTTCTTTCGGTAGAGCAGCCAAAGGTCGCTCTTCTAGCTCAAATCATGCAGATCCTTGGCGGTCGCCGGCCCAATCGAGAATTCGGAAAAACGCACCGTCAGTCCGCTACGCTCCGGCGTGCAGGCGGTCGGTCCGACCTCGTAGTTTGCCGCTGCCGGGAAGGGCGCTAGCCGCAGCAGCGGCCAGAAGCTGCCATCGCGCGAGGCCTGGATGCGCATCGCGCCGTTGGCGACAGTGACGCGAATACGGAAATCCTCCAATTCCCTGAAGGGCTGTGCCACCGACCAGTCGGACTTGCCGTCGGTGACGACGGTGCTGAGGAAGGCTTCACCGTCGGTGAACTCGACGCCTGTTTTCACCCAACGTTTTTCGTCGATGCGAACCATCAGGCCGGCCTGGTCGTAGAGCGTGCGGAATTCGCCCTGGACGCGGATCTGCGCGGTGAAGGCGTCGGTGGTGGGAAAGGCGAGGAAATGGCCGCTGTCGCGGGTGAAGCCGTAATGGGTTTCCCGCCAGAAATCTGTTTTCTCGTCGGTCGTTAGGGTGAGGCCGGCTTCCTCCGCGTGCCAGATGGCCGGTTCGTTCAGCCATTTTCCGTCGTTGAAATTGGTGCTCATCTGATTGTCCCGTTCTGTTGAGGCGTCACCGCAGGGTGTTTGACTCACCTTGGCATAATGCGCGGTCTTGTTGCAGGCCGGCGCAGCCGAAGTTTTGTGTTTTTCCGGCGTCTCGGCTTCGGCCGAGGGCATAATCCGTCGCTCATGCTTGACAGGATCGATCCATCTCTTATTCTGTTACAAAAATATGAATTACATAATTGTGGAACTAAACGGGAGCTGTCACATGAAAACACTGGTCGCATTCCTTCTCGGCACCGCGCTTGTCGCCCTGCCTTCGACCCTCTTTGCCCAGGAAAAGGGCGGCGTCATCAATGTCGCGACGATCGGCGAGCCGCCGACGCTCGATCCGATGTCGTCGACGGCCGATCTGGTCGGCATCGTCACCCAGCACATTTTCGAAACACTCTACACCTTCGACAAAGGCTGGAACGTCACGCCGCTTCTGGCCGAAAGCCTGCCTGAGATCAGCGCCGACGGCAAAACCTATACGATCAAGCTCAGGACCGGCATCAAGTTCCACGACAATAGCGACATGACATCGGAAGATGTCGTCGCCTCGCTTGGCCGCTGGATGAAGATCGCCTCGCGCGGCAAGCAGGTGGCCGGCTTCATCGATAAGGTCACCGCCGTCGATCCGGCGACCGTGACGATAACGCTGAAGCAGCCCTATGCGCCGCTGACCTCGCTGCTCGCCTTCAACAATTCGGCCGCAATCATCATCCCGTCCGAAAAGCAGGACGAGCCGATGAAGGACTTCATCGGCACCGGTCCCTACATGTTGAAGGAGCGCAAGGCTGACCAGTATATCCAGCTCGTCCGTTTCGATGGCTACAAGTCCCGCGAAGGCGACAGCAATGGTTATGGCGGCGCCCGCCACCAATATCTCGATGAGATCCGCTTCGTGCCGGTGCCGGATCCGAACACCCGCGTCGAGGCAGCCGTTTCCGGCCAGTATGATTATGTCGACTCGATCCCGGTCGAATCCTACGACAAGCTGAAGGCCTCCACCGCCTCGCAGCCGATCATCCTGAAGCCCTTCGGTTATCCCGTCTTCGTCTTCAACACGAAAGAAGGTATTGCCGGGAATGTCGAGGTCCGCAAGGCGATCCGTCAGGCGCTCAGCATGGAAGATATGCTGGCCGCGGCCTTCGGCAGCACGGATTTCTACGCGCTCGACGGCGCCATCTATCCAAAGACCTTTGCCTGGTCGACGGATGCCGGCGTCGAGGGCGCCTATAACGTCGCCGATCCGGAAGGGGCGGCCGCTGCCGCCAAGAAGGCCGGCTACAATGGTGAACCGATCCGTATACTGACCAGCCGCCAGTACGAATTCCACTACAAGATGGCGCAGGTCGCCGCCGAATATCTGAAACTTGCCGGCTTCAACGTCGATATGCAGGTGGTGGACTGGGCGACGCTGACGCAGCGCCGCGCCGATCCGAAGCTCTGGGATATCTACATCACCCACAGCCCCTTCCTGCCCGAGCCGGCCCTCATCGGCTCGCTCTCGACCAGTTCGCCGGGCTGGTGGGATACGCCGGCTCGCAAGGCCGCCGTCGACGCCTTTACATCGGAAGTCGATCCGAAGAAGCGCGTGGCGCTCTGGGCCGATGTCCAAAAGGCGATCTATGCCGATGCCCCCTTCATGAAGATCGGCGACTTCAACGCCGTTTCGGCTGAGTCGACCAAGCTCGAAGGCGTCGATCCGGCTCCGTGGCCGTATTTCTGGAATGCTTCGATCAAGAAGTGATGGAGTGACTTTGATGGCCACCGCTTGCTCCCTCATCCCTGTGCCCTCAGGGCTTTGCCCGAGTGAGGTCACAGGGATCCAGCCACGGCGCGTCTGTGCCGTGATTGACCCTTATTCGGTCAAGGAGTCTTCCGCGCCCAAGGACTTGGGCGCGCTGGATTCCTGTGACAAGCACAGGAATGAGGGGAGAGGATCGGCGGATTCCGCTACGATGCCACATGGACCAAGCGCTGGAGCATGGTTCGGATGATACGCTACATCCTCCAGCGCCTGTTCGGCATGATCGTCGTGATGTTTCTCGTCGTCACGATCGTCTTCGTCATCGTGCGCGTGACCCCGGGCGATCCGGCCGCCGTGATGCTCGGGCCGGATGCGACGCCGCAGGATATTGCCGACCTCAGGGCCCGGCTCGGCCTCGATCAGTCGCTCGGCCTGCAATATGTCTATTATATCGGCCAGATGCTGAGAGGTGATCTCGGCCAGTCGATCTTCCTCAACATGCCTGTCACCTCGGCCTTGCTCGATCGGGCCGAGCCGACCTTCTTCCTGACACTGTTTTCGCTCGCCATTGCCAGCATCATCGCCCTGCCGATCGGCATCTATGCCGCCTATCGGCGCGGTTCCTTCATAGACCAGGCAGCAACGACGCTTGCGATGTTTGCCGCCAGCATTCCGAGCTTCTGGCTCGGCCTGATCCTGATGCAGTTCTTCGCCGTCAGGCTCAACCTCTTCCCGGTCTCGGGTTATGGCGGTCCGGGCTCGACCTTTTTCGAGCGCATGTATCACCTGACGCTGCCTGCCTTTGCGCTCGGCATCGTCTCCTCGGCGCTGATCCTGCGTTTCACTCGCGCGTCGATGCTCGATGTGCTCGGCGACGATTATATCCGTACGGCCCGCGCCAAGGGGCTGATCGAGCGTCGGGTGATCCTCAAGCACGCGCTGAAGAATGCGCTGATCCCGATCCTGACGGTGATCGGCCTGACGGCAGCGGTCCTGATTTCAGGCGCCGTCGTCACCGAGACCGTCTTCGGGCTGCCCGGTGTCGGCAACCTCGTCGTCTCGGCGGTGCTACGCCGCGATTATCCCGTCATCCAGGGCGCGCTGCTCGTCATCGCCGCGCTCTACGTGCTGATCAATTTTGCGATCGACATGCTCTATCTGCTTGTTGATCCGAGGGTGCGCTACTGATGGCCGATATCGCAATCAAATCAGTCGAAGGCGAAGGCAGCAAATTCGCCAGGCGCCTGCTGAAGCGCAAGACGGTCGCCTTTGGCCTGCTGATCCTGACAATTTTCGTGCTTCTGGCAGTCTTCGCGCCTCTTGTCGCGCCCTATTCGCCGTCGAAGCTTTCCATCGTCAACCGGCTGAAACCGCCGAGCGGCACCTTTGTCTTCGGCACCGACGAATTCGGCCGCGACGTCTTCTCACGCACCATCTTCGCCGGCCGCCTGTCGCTGCTCGTCGGTGCGGCTGTTGTGACCTTGTCGGCCGTGATCGGCGTGACGCTCGGCCTGCTTGCCGGCTTTTTCCAGAAGCTCGACACGCCGATCGCCCGATTGATCGATGCGATGATGGCATTCCCCGATATTTTGCTGGCAATCGCGCTCGTCGCCGCCCTCGGCCCGTCGTTGACGACGGTCATCATCGCGCTGTCGATCGTCTATGCGCCGCGGCTTGCCCGCATCGTGCGCGCATCGACGCTGGTCATTCGTGAACTCCCCTATGTCGAGGCGGCGAGGGCGCTCGGCATTTCGACCTTCCATATCATGACGCGGCATGTGCTGCGAAATCTGCTGTCGCCGATCCTCGTGCAGGCGACGTTCCTATTCGCCAGCGCGATGCTTGCCGAAGCCGGCCTGTCTTTCCTCGGCCTCGGCGTCAGCCCCGAAATCCCGACCTGGGGAACGATGATTGCCGCCGGCCGCCAATATATCGGCCAGGCCGACTGGATGACGCTGTTTCCGGGTGTCGCCATCATCCTCTCCGTGCTGTCGCTGCAGATGGTCGGCGATGGCCTCAGGGACATGCTCGATCCAAGACTGCGCAAGGATCTTTAATCCGCCGACCAAGCGTCGGCCCAATCGAAATTCGCCTAATCGAAAATTGCATGACAGGAGTTTGCGTGAATCAGTTTCCTACCGCCGCCGGCAAGGTCGAGAACTCGCCTTACGAACGGCTTGCGGCCCTCGGCATAACGCTTCCGCCGCCGCCGCCGCCGATCGCCAATTTCGTGACGCACGTGATCGAAGGCAATATGCTCTATCTCTCCGGGCAGGGCCCGCGCGAGGCCGACGGCTTCATGCATGCCGGCAAGGTCGGCGGTGGGGTCAGTGTCGAGCAGGCCTACGGTCACGCGCGGCTGACCGGCATCAATCTGCTTGCCGTCATGCAGGATGCGCTGGGCGATCTCGCCCGCGTTAAGCGGGTGGTCAAGCTGCTCGGCATGGTCAATGCCGTGCCTGATTTCGAGGATCATCCAAGCGTCATCAACGGCTGCTCGGATCTGTTGATCGCAGTCTTCGGGCCGGCGGGCGAACATGCCCGCTCGGCCGTCGGCTTCGGCTCGCTGCCCGGCAACATCACCGTCGAGATCGAGGCGATCGTCGCCTTGCACGGCTGACGGGAGTTCGACACAGTTGATCGACCGCCCCATGTTTCGTTTTTCGACCCAGAATCCTGGAGATCTCCATGTCCACTGATATCCGCCCATCGCTTGACCTTCGCCCTGTCATCAATGTATCGGGCACGATGACCAGCCTCGGCGCCTCGATCGTCGTTGCCGAAGCGATCAGCGCGATGGCATCGATCCTGCCGCACTTTGTCGAGATCAACGACCTGCAGCGCAAGGCAAGCGCCGTCATCGCAAGGCTGACCGGCGGCGAGGCGGGCTTCGTCACCGCCTCCTGCTCGGCCGGCATTTCGCTTGCCGTCGCCGGCGCAATCACCGGCAATAACCTGCTGGCGATCGAGAAGCTGCCGGATGTGGTGTCGGAGAAGAACGAGGTGCTGGTGCAGATGGGCCATATCGTCAGTTACGGCGCCCCGGTCGACCAGGCGATCCGGCTTGCCGGCGGCAAGGTCGTGCTTGTGGGGCAGGCGACCTCGACGCACCGCTTCCACATGGAAAACGCCATCACCGACAAGACCGCCGCCGCCGTCTATGTCGTCTCCCACCATGTTGTCGACTACGGCCTGCTGAACCTCAAGGAATTCGTCGAGATCGCCCATGCCAAGGGCGTGCCCGTCATCGTCGACGCGGCCTCGGAATATGACCTGCGCATCTTCCTGGAGCAGGGAGCCGATATCGCGCTCTACTCCGGCCACAAATTCCTCGGCGGCCCGACCTCGGGTATCGTTGCCGGCAGGAAGGAGCTGGTGCGCCATGCCTTCCTGCAGAACATGGGCATCGGCCGCGGCATGAAGGTCGGCAAGGAGAGCATCTTCGGCGTCATGGCGGCACTCGAAGCCTGGGAAAACCGCGACCATGCCGGCATCCGGGAACGCGAGACCGGCTATCTCAACCTGTGGAAGCGCACGCTCGACGGCCGCACTGGCCTCACCGCGCTGATCGAGCCTGATCCGACCAACAATCCGCTCGATCGGCTGCGCCTGATCGTCGATCCCGAGCAAGCCCATATCACCGCCTGGGATCTGGCCGATGCGCTTGCCAAGGGCAACCCGCCGATCATCGTGCGCGATCATGAGGTGGAGCACCGCTATTTCTATCTCGACCCGTGCAATCTGCACCCGGGCGAGGAGACGATCGTGGCGGAGCGCCTGGCGCAGGAACTCGACAAGGCGCGCGCCTCCAACGAGATCATCGCAACGCCGATCGAAAACCGCAGCAGGCACCGTTTCGACGGTGTGCTGCGCTGGCCGGATTGAACCGCCGCCGCTCATCCGCCGCAAGAGGAACAGTAAATGGCCAGCGCCCAAACGAAACCGATCCAGACGACGACCGACGTTCTTTCCGTCGACAGGCTGACGACCTCCTTTCTGGTGGACGGCGTCTGGAAACCGGTCGTACGCGATGTTTCTTTCACGGTGGCGCCAGCGGAGACGGTGGCGATCGTCGGCGAATCCGGTTCGGGCAAGAGCGTCACCTCGCTCTCGATCATGCGGCTGCTGCAGGCGGATACGAGCCGTGTCGAGGGCCGCGTCATGCTCGGCGGACGCGACCTTCTGGCCTTGTCGGAAAATGCCATGCGGCAGGTGCGCGGCAACGAGGTGGCGATGATCTTCCAGGAGCCGATGACATCGCTCAATCCGCTCTTCACCATCGGCGACCAGATATCCGAGGCGCTGCTCTGCCATTCCGATATGAGCAGGGCCGATGCCAAAGCCGAGACGATCCGGCTCTTGGAAAAGGTCCGCATCCCCTCGGCTGCCTCGCGCTTCGGCGAATATCCGCATCGTTTCTCCGGCGGCATGCGCCAGCGGGTGATGATTGCCATGGCGCTTGCCTCGCGGCCGAAATTGCTGATCGCCGACGAGCCGACGACGGCGCTCGACGTCACCATCCAGGGCCAGATTCTCGACCTGATCAAGATGCTGCAGGATGAGGAGGGGACCTCCGTTCTCTTCATCACCCACGACATGGGCGTCGTCGCCGAGATCGCCGACCGGACGGTGGTGATGTATCGCGGCGAACAGGTGGAAAGCGGCGCCACCGCCGATATTTTTCACCGCGGCAAACATCCCTATACGAGAGCGCTGCTTTCAGCCGTGCCGGTGCTCGGCTCCATGCAGGGCAGGCAAAGGCCGCTGCGCTTTCCCGTGGTCAATACCGCAACGGGTGAATCGGATATTCCCGCCGAGGTCGCCGATACGGTGGCAGCGACGCCTGTCCTACAGGTGAAGAACCTCACCAAGCGCTTCGACATTCATTCCGGCCTGTTCGGCCGGCTGACCAGCAGGGTGCATGCGGTCGAAAACGTCTCCTTCGATCTTCATGCCGGCGAGACCCTGTCGCTCGTCGGCGAATCCGGCTGCGGCAAGTCGACGACCGGCCGCGCCATCATGCGGCTCATCGAGCCGCAGGCCGGTTCCGTTCTGGTCGAGGGCAGGGAGGTGCTCGGCCTCGACCGGAAGGATCTGCGCGACATGCGCAAATCCGTACAGATGATCTTTCAGGATCCCTTTGCCAGCCTCAATCCGCGCATGACGGTTGGTGCCGCGATCGCCGAACCCTATCTCGAACACAGGATGGGTAATTCGAAGCAGGCGAAAGACGTCGTCGCCGATCTTTTGGTGAAGGTCGGCCTGTTACCGGAGATGGCCGCGCGTTATCCGCACGAGTTTTCCGGCGGCCAGCGCCAGCGTATCTGCATTGCCCGCGCGCTTGCCTTGCAGCCGAAGGTCATCGTCGCCGATGAAAGTGTCTCGGCGCTCGACGTCTCGATCAAGGCACAGGTCATCAACCTGATGCTCGACCTGCAGCAGAGCCTCAACCTTGCCTTCCTGTTTATCTCGCACGATATGGCGGTGGTCGAACGCGTCAGCCACCGTGTGGCGGTGATGTATCTCGGCGAGATCGTCGAGATCGGCCCGCGATCCGCGGTCTTCGAAAATCCGCAGCATCCCTATACGAAGAAACTCATCGCGGCAGTGCCCGTGCCCGATCCGGACCGTCGCCATGAAAAGCGGATGGTGGCGAATGACGAAATCAAGAGCCCGATGCGCGCCGTCGACTATCAGCCTGCGAGCACGTCTTATCGCGAAGTCGGGCCGGGCCACCTGGTCATGGCCGATCGGTAGACTCGCCATCGCGTTTCGGATCTGACGAGCGCTATTCCATCGCCAGGATCATGTTGCGCACGACCGGGTAGATTTCCCCCTCCCAGCGGCGGCCGCTGAAGACGCCGTAATGTCCGACATTGGCCTGAAGATGATGGCGCTTCAGATGCGGGCGCAACGAACGACAGAGATCGTGCGCGGCCGACGTCTGGCCGAGCGCGCAGATGTCGTCGCGGCCGCCCTCGACGGTCAAAAGCGCCGTGTTGCGGATCTGGCCCGGGTCGACCTTGCGGCCATGGTGGGTGAGGTCGCCGGTCGCGAGTTCCGCCTTCTGGAAGACGCGTTCGATGGTTTCGATGTAGAATTCTTCGGTGAGGTCGAGCACGGCGAAATATTCGTCGTAGAACTTCTTGATCTTGCCGGCTTCGGCCGTCTCGCCCTTCGCCAGATGGTCGTAGAGCCTGCGATGAGCGTCCTGGTGGCGCTGCATGTTCATCGACATGAAAGCGACGAGCTGGAGGAAGCCGGGATAGACCCGCCGCCCGGCGCCCCGATAACGCCAAGGAACGCCCGTGATCAGCGAGTTCTCGAACCAGGCGAGCGACTTCGATACGGCAAGTTCGTTGACCTTCGTCGGGCTTTCGCGCGGATCGATCGGCCCGGCCATCAGCGTCATGGTCCGCGGGGTGGCGGGATGCCGCTCTTCCGACATCACGGCAACGGCGGCCAGCGCCTGTACGCAGGGTTGGCAGACGGCGAGGATATGAGCGCCGGGGCCGATTTCCTCCAGGAAATGCATGATGTAATCGACATAGTCGTCCATGCCGAAGCGTCCGGCCGACAGCGGCACGTCACGGGCGTTGACCCAGTCAGTGATGTAGACGTCGTGGTCGCGCAGCAGAGTCTGCACGGTGCCACGCAGCAGCGTGGAAAAATGGCCGGACAGCGGTGCGACGACCAGCACCCGCGGCCGCTTTGCATCGGTGTCCGTTGCAAAGTGCAGCAGCGTGCCGAAGGGCATGTCGAGTACGGTCTCGACGGTGACGGGCACCACGCGATTGCCGATCATGACCGAGTCTATAGCGAAATCCGGACGCTGGTGGGTGATCTCGAAGCGTGAGATCATCTCCAGCGCGGCGGCGAAGTGCCGTCCCATTTCGCTGCCGGATCCCCAGAGCGCTGTCGCGGAGAAGATCTGCAGGCGCCGCGCCAGATCGCGGAGCGGCGCGATGAGATCATCCTGGAACTGATAGGCCTGGTAGAGCATGGCCGAAATCTCCCGCACTGCCGCATCGATGCGGCGGTGCAAAAAATGCTAGTGGAATATGTTCTGCCATGCGAGAAGATTATCGAGGAAGAAGCAACATTGTCCGACAAGGATACGAGCCCGATGTCGCAAGCTGCACTGACGATTTCCTCGAAGAACTACTCCTCATGGTCTCTGCGCGGCTGGCTGCTATGCCGGATGGCGGGGCTGGATTTCACCGAAGTCCTTGTGGAGATGGATGACGAGGCGCGTCAGGAACTGCTTCTGCTTTCACCATCGGTTCTGGTGCCGAGGCTGACCCATGACGATGTGACGGTCTGGGACACGCTGGCGATTGCCGAATATCTCCACGAAGTGACGCCGACTGCCGGGCTCTGGCCCGTCGAGCGGGCGGCGCGCGCCCGCTGCCGGTCGGTCTCGGGCGAGATGCATTCGGGTTTCCATAACCTGCGATCAGCATTGCCGATGAACCTCAAGGCGCGGCATGCGAGCTTCAAGATATTTTCGGGCGCGCGGCCCGATGTCGAGCGTGTCAAGGCGATCTGGACTGAATGCCTCGACGCGAGCGGCGGGCCGTGGCTTTTCGGGACCGCGCCGACCGTGGCCGATGCGATGTATGCGCCGGTCTGCACCCGCTTCCGCACCTATGCGGTGGAGCTCGAACCGCAGCTCGAAGTCTATGTGGAA
This sequence comes from Rhizobium sp. 25PS6, assembly GCF_032464655.1. NCBI lineage: Bacteria > Pseudomonadati > Pseudomonadota > Alphaproteobacteria > Hyphomicrobiales > Rhizobiaceae > Rhizobium > Rhizobium sp. 25PS6. Next base: position 1,640 of record NZ_JAWDIV010000012.1, on the reverse strand, counting down.
ACGGTGCTGTCCTGGCCGCTGATGCGCGAGTGGACCGAAGGCGCGATGGCCGAGCCGGACGAGATCGTCGAACTGGAAGTCGAGTTCTGACGGAAACCCGGCCGGGCGGCTCCCCATCGATTTTGACGGGCCGAATTAAGAGTTGCCTGGACGATGAGCGGCGCATAAAGCAGATGCAGTGCCACATGCCGCGAAGCCTGGACCGATGAACAGAGATTATTATTCCAAACTCGGCGGATTGCCGCCGCAAACCGAGCTGCTTTCCAGCAAGGCCGTCTTCACCACAGCCTATGCGGTCATCCCGCGCAGCGTCATGACCGACATCGTCACCAGCGTCCTTCCGCATTGGACGGGGACACGGGCATGGGTTCTCTCCCGGCCGCTCTCCGGTTTCTCCGAGACCTTCTCGCAGTATGTGATGGAGGTTCAGCCCGGCGGCGGAAGCGATCGGCCGGAGCCCGACAAGCGGGCCGAAGCGGTTCTGTTCGTCGTCGAAGGCGAGATGACCGTGGAGCTCGGCGGCAACAGCCATGCGCTGCGCGCCGGTTCGTTCGCCTATCTTCCGGCGGGCTCGGTCTGGCGCCTGAAAAATAGCGGTTCGACTGCGGCAAAATTCCACTGGATTCGAAAGGCTTTTCAGGAGGTCGAGGGGTTGGAACCGCCGCCGGCGATCGTCACGCATGAGGACCAGCACCCCATCTCGGCAATGCCCGATACCGATGGACGCTGGGGGACGACCCGGTTCATCGATCCGGCCGATGTCCGCTACGACATGCACGTGAATATCGTGACTTTGGAGCCGGGTGCCGTGATCCCATTCATGGAAACCCATGTCATGGAGCACGGTCTCTATGTGCTGGAAGGCAAGGCCGTCTATCGGCTGAACCAGGATTGGGTCGAGGTCGAGGCTGGCGACTTCATGTGGCTGCGCTCCTTCTGCCCGCAGGCATGCTACGCCGGTGGCCCCGGCCCTTTCCGCTACCTGCTCTACAAGGACGTCAACCGTCATATGACGCTCTGGTAGGAGCGATGGTGAGGGACGATGCAACTCGAAACTGAACGCCTGATTTTGAGGCCCTGGCAGCAGCAAGATCGCAAGCCCTTCGCTGCGATCAATGAGGAACCCGACGTTGTCAGATATCTCAATCCTCTGACCGACGAACAGTCGGATGCGATGCTCGACCGTATCGACCGGCACTTCGAGGATCATGGCTGGGGATTTTGGGCGCTGGAGGAGAAGGCAAGCCGCCAGTTGATCGGCATGTGCGGCCTCGCCAAGGTTTCACCTGCTTTGCCATTTGCCCCGGCAGTCGAAATCGGTTGGCGGCTTTCAGCCTCTCGGCACGGCGCCGGATATGCACGTGAGGCCGCGGAACGGTCTCTCGACTTTGCGTTCAACGAGCTGAAGCTTAACCGCATCGTCAGCTTCACAGTGCCCGCAAACAGCAATTCCTGGGGTTTGATGAGGCGTCTGGGGATGAACCGGACCGGTGTGTTCAATCATCCCAATTTCGCCGAAGGGCATCCGTTGCGCCATCACGTGCTCTATGAACTGCGATCATCAAACGGGGACATTTCAGCCGAGTGCCTTTAGGCAACTAAGAGGAGATTTTGATAATGTTGGCAATCTATGATTGCGA